>NZ_JBEUPD010000007.1:0-326964 GCF_040492135.1 Actinomadura sp. NPDC000600 | reverse complement strand
CCCGCCGCTCCCGCGGCGGACGCTCCGGCCGCGGCGGACGCCCCGGGCGCGACGGCGAGGGCGCCGAGCGGGAACAGCGCGGCCAGGGCGACCGCGGCGGCGGCCAGGGCCCGGACGCCCCGCTGCTCCCAGTCGCCCCCGTAGGCGGCGACGGCGACGCTCTCCAGCCACGTCACGAACTCCGCAGCGCCCGGCGGCCGCTCCCCCGGGTTCTTGGCCATCCCGTGCAGGACGAGCGGGCGCAGCGGCTCGGGCATGTCCCGCACGTCGACCTGCTCGGTGAGGTGCTTGTTCATCAGGGCCGCGCGCTCGGCCGCCGTGAAGGGGCGCCGCCCGGTGACGCACTCCACGAACACGCACGTCGCGGAGTACACGTCGGTGGCGGGGGTGGCGGGATCCCCCCGCCACTGCTCGGGCGCCATGTACACCGGCGTCCCCGCGAGCGACCCGCCGCCGGACAGGACGGCGATGCCGAAGTCCACCAGCTTGCTCAGGCCGTCGGGCCGCACCACGACGTTCGCCGGCTTGTAGTCGCGGTGCACGACCCCGACGGCGTGCGCCGCCGCGAGCCCGAGCAGCGAGCCCTTCAGCACGAGCAGCGCCGCCTCCGGGGCCAGTGCCCCGTGCTCGCGCAGCACCTCCTTCAGGGACGCGCCGTTCACCGCCTCCATCACGATCGCCGCGCCGTGCTCGCCCTCCACGAACTGGTAGAGGCGCGCGACGTAGGGGCTCGTCAGGCGGCCGAGCATCTGCGCCTCGGCCCGGAGCCCGGCGATCGCGGCGGCGTCCCCGCCGGCCAGGTACTTGATCGCCACCGGGGTGCCGGACTCGGCGTGGCGGGCGAGGACGACCCGCCCCTGCGCCCCGCGCCCGAGTTCACGTTCCTCGGTGAACCCCGTCAGCCGCCAGTCCATTCGCCGCTCCCGCCGCTCTTCTGATCATGTCTCACATGACGGTGACGCCACCGCGTGAGGAAAGGTTCGCGGAAAGTCCGCACGGGCGCCACGGCCGGCGCCGGGCCGCGCCGGGACCCCGGTGAGATGGGACACACCGCCCGCGAAGCGGCCCCGCGCCCGGGAACGGTCCAAGGCACAGGTCACGGGCCGGGCTTGTCATTCGGTGACAAAGTGCGAGGAAAATGCGCGGCCATGAATCCGCGGAAGGAGTGTGCTAGAACCCGTTGGGGTTTCGCCGACCGCGAAAGGATCTACATGGGCGCAGCGGAGGCACTCGCAGAGGTCGTCGACACGGAGCGCTATCCGCTGGCCGCACCGGGCGGCGCCGGATGGGACGCCCTCGTCTCCCGCACCAGGGACGAGCTGGCGAAAACGGGCTGCTGCGTGCTGCCCGACTTCATTCGCCCCGCATTGCGGGACGCGCTGCGCGCGGAATGCGCGGCGATCGCCCCGCACGCGCATTACGACGTCGAAACGGTGAACGCCTACAACATCGACGTGAGCACGCCATTGCCGGATGACCATCCGGGGCGCATCACCGTCGAGCGGGGCAACGCGTTCGTCGCCCGCGACCGCATCCCCGCCGGCTCCGTCGTCCACCGGCTCTACGCGAGCGGCCTCTTCCAGCGGTTCGTCGCGGGCTGCTTCGGGCTGCCGCGGGTGCACGAACTGGCCGACCCGCTGTCGGGGCTGGTCCTCAACGTCGTCAACCCGGGGATGGAGCACCCCTGGCACTTCGACACCAACGAGTTCACGGTCAGCATGCTGACGCAGGAGCCCGAGGACGGGGGCGTCTTCGAGTACTGCCCCAACATCAGGTCGGCGGCGGCGGAGAACTTCGGGGACGTGCGCCGCGTGCTGACCGGGCACGGCGGCGACCTCGTCCGCCGCCTCACGCTCCGCCCCGGCGACCTGCAGCTGTTCAAGGGACGGTACTCGCTGCACCGGGTCGCCGAGGTCCGGGGGGACACGGCGCGGCACACGGCGATCTTCGCCTACAGCGAGCGCCCGGGGGTCATCGGCAGCGTCGCGCGCACGAGGCAGCTCTTCGGCCGCGTCCTGCCCGAGCACCGGGCGGCGGAGGGGCGCGCCGTCCGGGTCGACCGGCTGCTGGACTAGGAGGCACCCGCCCGTGCGCACGGACACCACAGGGAAGATCTCGCTCGACCACATCTACACCAGCCCCGATCCCCGCGCCTACTTCGGCACGCTGCGCGGGCTCGACTACGCCATCCCCGACCTGGCCGAACCGCACTTCCAGCGGCTCATCGCCGAGTACCGGGAGGCGCGCGGCGTCCCGGTCCCCACCGTCCTCGACATCGGCTGCTCCTACGGCATCAACGCGGCCCTGCTGAAGTACGGCGTCACGATGGGCGAGCTGTACGAGCGCTACGGCGGCCCCGACGCCGCCGGGCTCACCCGCGCCGCGCTGCTGGCCCGGGACCGGGAGCTGGTCCGCTCCCGCGAGACGGCGGACCGGCCGCGCTTCCTCGGGCTGGACGCCTCCGAGAACGCCCTCTCCTACGCCCTCGAAGCGGGCTTCCTCGACGGCGCCGTCCACGCGGACCTGGAGAGCGGCGACCCGACCGCCGAGCAGCGCGCCCAGCTCGCCGGGACGGACCTGGTCATCTCGACGGGCTGCCTCGGATACGTCACCGAGCGCACCGTCTCCCGGGTCGTCGAGGCGCACGAGGGGCGCAAGCCGTGGATGGCGCATTTCATCCTGCGGATGTTCCCGTTCGACCCGATCGCCGAGACCCTCGACGCCGCCGGGTACACGACCGTCCGCCACGACGGCCTCTTCCGGCAGCGGCGGTTCGCGACGCCGCAGGAGCAGTCGCTCGTCCTGGACCGCCTCGCCCGGGCCGGGGTCGACCCGAGCGGCCTGGAGGCCGGCGGCTGGTTCTACGCGCAGCTCTACGTCTCCCGCCCACGCGACTGACCGCACCACATGACCGACCCCGTGCAGTGACCACCCCGGGCACTGACCGACCATGGAACAAGAGGACCGATGAACGCCGGCGAAGAACTCTCGTCCCGCACCTTCGGCAATGAGGAGCGCCTGCCGCGGGTGCCGCTGCCCGCGCTCGACGCGACCTGCGAGCGGTTCCTGGAGTGGTGCGGGCCGCTGCTGACCGCGGACGAGCTGGCCCGGACGGAGTCGGCGCTGGCCTCGTTCGCCCGCCCGGACGGCCCGGGCCGCGCGCTGCACGCGGCGCTGGAGCGCTACGACGCGCAGGAGGGCGTGCACAGCTGGCTGGACACGTTCTGGCCCTACCGCTACCTCGGCCGCCGCGACCGGATCGCGCTGAACGCCAACTTCTTCTTCCTGTTCAAGGAGTCGCCGGAGGGGCAGGCCGAGCGCGCGGCCGGGCTGATCGCCGGGGCGCTGGACTACAAGCTGCGGCTCGACCGCGAGGAGATCCCGCCGGTCGTGCAGCGCGGCCGGCCGCTGTCGATGGCGCAGAACCGGTTCCTGTTCTCCACGACGCGCATCCCGGGCGCCGAGCAGGACACCGTCCGCGCGCCGTACAGCGACGAGTGGCCCGGCCCGTCCGACGCCCGCCACATCGTGGTGTTCTTCCGCGGGAACATCGTCCGGATGGACGTGCTGGGGCCGGACGGCGCCCCCCACACGCTGGACGAGCTGCGGGCGGGCCTCGCCGCCGTCATGAAGGCGGAGGCCGCGCCGGAGCCGTCCGCCGGGCACCTCACCACCAAGGCCCGCGCCGAGTGGGCGGCGAGCCGCGAGGCGCTGCTCGCCCTCGGCAACGCCGAGGCGCTCGACGACGTCGAGACGGCGCTGTTCTGCGTGTGCCTGGAGGACTTCACCCCCGAGAACGACCTCGACGCCTGCGACCACCTGCTCCACGGCGACAGCGCGAACCGCTGGTTCGACAAGGCCGTCTCCTTCGTCGTGTTCGCCGACGGCACCGCCGGCATCAACGTCGAGCACTGCGGCCTGGACGGCACCACGATCCTCAGCTTCGTCGACGCGTTGCTGGGCGAGGCCCCGGAGAAGCTGTCGCAGCGGTCGGGCGCGCGGGCGCAGGGCCTGCCGGTCACGGAGACGATCGAGTTCGCCCTGGACGACGCCCTGCGGGCCGACATCCGCGACGCCGCGGCGGCGTTCGCCGACTACGGGGCGGCGACGGCCACGACGACCGTCTCGTTCGAGGACTTCGGCGCCGACGACGTCAAGAAGCTGAAGATGTCCCCGGACGCCTTCGTCCAGATGGCCTACCAGCTCGCCCACAAGCGCGCGAAGGGCCGCGTCGGCGCCACCTACGAGTCGATCGCCACCCGCCAGTACCGGCACGGCCGCACCGAGGCGATGCGCGTCGTCACCCCCGAGGTGGTCCGCTTCGTCGAGGTCATGGACGACCCGTCGGCCACGCCCGCGCTCCGCCTGGAGGCGTTCCGCGCCGCCGCCGACGCCCACGTCCGCCGGGCGAAGGAGTGCCAGTCGGGGCAGGCGCCCGAGCAGCACCTCTGGGAGCTCCAGCTCATCCAGAAGCGGCGCGGCGCCGAGCTCGGCGTCACCGAACCGCTCCCGCTGTTCGACTCCCCCGGCTGGCTCGTGATGCGGGACGACTACCTGAGCACCAGCTCCGCGCCCTCGGTGAACATCCGGTACTTCGGGTTCGGCTCGACCAGCGAGCAGTGCATCGGCGTCGCCTACGTCCTGCTCCCGGACCGCTTCAACCTCTACCTGAGCACCCCGCGGCAGGTCGCGGACGCGATGCGGGAGTTCGCCGACCGGCTCCGCGAGGCCGTCCGGGAGCTGCGGGACCTGCTCGCCTGATCACCGGCCGGGCTTGGCCGGCCGGTGGGTCCGCCCGACCGGGTAGAGCCAGCGCCGGAACGCCCGGCTGAGCACGGGCATGACGAACAGGGTGAGCACCGGGATCACCAGGAGGGGGAACGTCAGCGCCCGCACCGGCAGCGGCCAGGCCTCCGTCAGCGGCGTGACGAAGGCCTGGAGCAGCAGGGCGATCGGGTACACCGCGCAGAACGTCACCACGATCATCTTGAGCTTGGAGGGCGGCGGGACGGACTCGCCGGGCAGGCTGAACCAGGTCTCCATCCCGGTGGTGTCCTGGCGGTGCTCCTCGGCGATCCCGCGGACCCGCCCGATCCAGTCCGCGCGCTCGTCCGAGGCCAGCCAGCGGTCGAGCCGCTCCTGGTCGGCGAAGTTCACCACGGTGTAGTACCGGTGCCGCGACCCCTCCGCGCGCAGCCAGGTCGCGCCCCGGTGCCCGGGGAACCGGGTCGCGACCTCGTGGAGCCCCTCCGCCCACTCCTCGAAGTCGCGCTCCCGGCCGGGCTTGACGTCCCAGGTGAACACGCTCGTGACGGGCTCGGTGTCGGTTGCGGCCATGTCCCCTGTCTCACCCGTCCTGTCCGTTCCATTCGCCTGTGCACGGATCAGGTGTGTACGGATCAGGTGGTGGCGAGGGCCTCGGTGGGGCTGAGGCGGGACGCCCTGATTGCCGGGTACAGGCCGGCGACCGCGCCGATGAGCAGGGTCGCGGCGACGCCGCCCAGCACCGCCCACGCGGGGATGACCACCGGCCACCCCTGGTAGACGGCGTAGACGGCGGTGACGGACGCCCCGACGACCGCGCCGCCGAGGCCGCCGAGCGCCGACAGCAGCAGCGACTCGGCGAGGAACTGCGTGCGGATCTGGCCCCGGGTCGCGCCGAGGGAGCGGCGCAGCCCGATCTCCGACCGCCGCTCCAGCACCGAGATGACCATGGTGTTGGCCACCCCCACCCCGCCGACGAGCAGCGCGACCGCGCCGAGGCCGAGCAGCAGCCCGGTGAACGCCTCGCCCGCCGCCTTCTTGGCCGCCAGCGCGTCCGACGGCCGCGACACCTCCACCTCGTTCGGCGCCTCGGGGTTCGCGGTCGCGCCGAGCACGTCCCGGACGTCCTCGACGCTCGCCTCCGCCGACCGGGTGTAGATGGTCGTCGGGTGCCCGTCGAAGCCGAGCCGGGCCTGCGCCGCGTCCCAGCCGACCAGCGCGGCGCTGTCCAGCTCCGGGGCCAGCGCCGCCGGCTCCAGGATGCCGATCACGGTGAACCAGCGGCCGCCGATGAGCACCTGGACGTCCGGGGCCGCGTGCCCGATCCCGAGCCGCCGCGCGGCGGTCGACCCGAGGACGGTCGCGGGGAAGCGGCCGGTCGCGGCGTTCAGCCAGACGCCGCTGCGCAGCCTCGCCCCCGTCGCGGCGCGCAGGTCGGTGCGGGCCGCGTAGGCCGCGATCCCGCCCGTCTCGGTCTTGGGGATCTTGCCCGTCCGGTAGACCTTCGCGCCGTCCACCAGGCCGGTCGCCGACACCTCCCGGACGGGGGCGATCCGGGCCACCATGGCCTCCGACTCCAGGGGCAGCTCGGCCTTGTCGCCGGTCAGGGTGCTGCCGGGCGAGACGGTCAGCAGGTTGGTCCCGAGCGCGGCGAGGGCGCGGTCGAGGTCGGCGCGCGAGGAGGAGGACACCCCGACGACCGCGACCATCGCGGCGATCCCGATCGCGATGCCGAGCGCGGACAGGAACGCCCGCAGCGGCCGGGTCCGCAGGCCGACCGCGCCGACCCTGAGCACGTCGCCCGGCCACATCCGGGCCGGCTGGAGCGTCCCGGCCGTCATCGCTCCGCCCCCGTGAGACGAGCGGCCTCGGGGACCGTCCCGTCCGCCGCCGAGTCCTCCACCACGAGGCCGTCGCGCATCCGGACGCGGCGGGGCAGGCCCGCCGCGATCTCCCGGTCGTGCGTGATGATCACGACGGTGGTGCCGGCGGCGTGCAGCTCGCGCAGCAGCGCCATCACGCCCTCGCCGGACGCCGAGTCGAGCGCGCCGGTCGGCTCGTCGGCGAGCAGCAGCGCGGGCTCCCCGGCGACCGCCCGCGCGATCGCGACGCGCTGCCGCTCGCCGCCGGACAGCTCGTGCGGCTCGTGCTCCAGCCGGTGGCCGAGCCCGACCCGCTCCAGCGCCGCAGCCGCCCGCCGCCGCCGCGCCGCCGGGCGCAGCCCGGAGTACAGCAGGCCGTCCGCGACGTTGTCGATCGCCCGGGTCCCGGCCGCCAGGTGGAAGTGCTGGAAGACGAACCCGATGCGGCTCGCGCGCAGCGCAGACAGCTTCGCGTCCGGGAGCCGCCCCACGTCGTGGCCGTCGATGCTGATCTCGCCGGAGGTGGGGCGGTCCAGGGTGCCGAGCATGTTCAGCATGGTCGTCTTCCCCGAGCCGGAGGGGCCGACGATCGCGACCAGCTCGCCCGCGCCGACGTGCAGCGACACCCCGGCGAGGGCGTGCACGCCGCCCGGGTACGACTTCACCACGTCCCGCAGCCTGATCATTTCGGCACCCCCACCAGCGTGCCCTCGCTGATCCCCTGCCCGGAGACCTCGACCTTCCCGTCGGCGAACATGCCGGTCTCCACCGGGACGTACGACGACGCGGAGCCCTTGACGACCTCCACACCGAAGCCGCCCTCCCGCAGCGCGACCAGCGCGGACACCGGCACCGTCAGGACGTTCTCGCGCTGCCCGGCGGTGAACTCGACGTCGGCCGAGGCGAGCGCGAAGCGGGCCGCGGCCTTCTTCGCCTTGGCGGAGGAGAGCCAGATCGTGACCTCCACCTTCGTCGTCGGGTCCTCCCCCTGCTCGCCCGGCTCGATCACCGTGGTGACCTCGTCGATCTTCGCCGCGACCGGCGGGCCCTCCGGCAGCGTCACCTCGACGCGGGCGCCCTTCTTCGCGAGCCGCTGGTCGGCGGTGTCCAGCTCGACCGTGACGGCCTGGGTGGTCCCGGTGTAGTCGAGGACCTTCTTGCCCGGGGCGGCGGGCTCGCCCGGATGCGCCGCGACGGCCTCGACGCGGACCGGCCCGTCCGCGAACGCGACCCGTCCGACGTCGACGATCCCGGTCTCCGCCACGCCGATGTCGTCCTGCCACTCCCGGACGGCCTCGGCGGTGTCGGAGGTGTACTCGTCGTCCACGGTGAAGCCGTCGTAGCCGAGCGCGCTGAGGTTCTTCTCGAACCGCTCCACGTCGGAGCCCTCGGTCCCGATCCGCAGCGGCCGGTAGGACGGCTTGGACCCGTACATCAGCACGACCGGGTCGCCGTCGACCTCGTAGAGCCGGTGCCCCCGGGTGATCTGGCCGCCGCTGTCGGGCAGCCAGGTGATCGTGCCCCTGGTCTGGCTCGTCGCGGTCATGGTCGGGCCGTAGCCGAGCCGCCCGTCCTCGGTCTGGGTGTCGCTCAGCGTCTGCCTGGCCACCTTCGCCGTGCCGGGCGGGAGGTCCGCGGCCCGCTCGGCGCCCCCGTCCCCGCCGGCGCGCAACACCGCCACGGTGGCGACGCCGCCCGCCGCGACCACGGCGGCGACGGCCAGGGCGATCCTCCAGCGCGGACGCCGCCGGCGGCGGACGCGGCGCTCCTCCTGCTCCGCCGGCGCGCGTTCCGCGGTGGTCTCCCCCATCACTTCCTGCCGCCCTGCAGGACCTTCTCGCACGCCTGCTGCGCGGTCTCCAGGTCGGGGTCGTCGCCGACCGTCTTCTTGTCGATCCGGATGCCGGGCTGGTTCGGGTCGGGGTCCGGGAAGTTCTCCACGCCGTTCTTGCGCATGCACGCGGCGAACTCGCGGGCCGCCTCCTGCATCTTCGGGTCGGGCGCGCCGGTGCGGTTCTCCATGGGGCTGTACTGCCGGCACGCCTCCATGGCCTTGTCCACGACGGCCTTGTTGCCCTTGACCTTGACCCGCGCCCCCTCGCCGGGCTTCGGGTCCTCCATGTCGACGCCGTGCTCGCGCATGCACTGGGCGAACTTGACGCCGCGCTCCTCCGGGCTGAGCTGCTCGCCGCCGCCCTGCTTCGCGCCGCCCTGGCTCGCGCCGCCGTTGGCCGAGGCCACGGTGCCGCCCTTGTCGTCCGAGCCGCACCCGGTCAGCGCCAGCGCCAGCGCGAGCGGCAGCGCGGCCAGAATCCGCAGTCCCATGTCTCCTCCTCCGCGGCCGGAGCGGTTCCGGCCGACGAGGAGCGATGCAACCCGGCGGCGCGTTTCTCCCGCGTTTCCACGCCGGAAAAGCGATCACTAACGGAAACGAAACACGGCCTCCGG
Source organism: Actinomadura sp. NPDC000600 (assembly GCF_040492135.1). Taxonomy (NCBI): domain Bacteria; kingdom Bacillati; phylum Actinomycetota; class Actinomycetes; order Streptosporangiales; family Thermomonosporaceae; genus Actinomadura; species Actinomadura sp. NPDC000600. The sequence continues at coordinate 317,890 of NZ_JBEUPD010000007.1, read as the reverse complement.
CACCATCGGCTCCGGAGGAGGCCTCATGAGAGTGCTGGTGGCAGAGGACGAGCGGCTCCTGGCCGACGCGATCGCCGAATGGCTGCGGGACGACGCGCACGCCGTCGACCTCGCCTACGACGGCGCGGCGGCCCTGGAGCGCGTCACCGTCAACGACTACGACGTGGTCGTCCTGGACCGCGACCTGCCCCTCGTCCACGGCGACGAGGTGTGCGGCGAGATCGTCCGGGGCGGGACCGCGGCGCGGGTGCTGATGCTCACCGCCGCCGCGGAGATCACCGACCGCGTCGACGGGCTCGGCCTCGGCGCCGACGACTACCTGACCAAGCCGTTCGCGTTCCCCGAGCTCGCCGCCCGCGTCCACGCGCTCGGCCGCCGCTGCCGCCCGGCCGCGCCGCCGCGGCTGCACCGCGCGGGCATCACGCTCGACCCGGCGCGCCGCGAGGTGTTCCGGGACGGGCGCTACGTGCCCCTCGCGCGCAAGGAGTTCGCCGTCCTCGCCGAGCTGCTGCGCGCCGAGGGAGCCGTCGTGTCCGCCGAGCAGCTCCTGGAGAAGGCGTGGGACGAGCACGCCGACCCGTTCACCGGCGCCGTCCGCCTGACCGTCCTCAAGCTGCGCCGCAAGCTCGCCGACCCGCCCGTCGTCGAGACCGTCAAGGGAGCGGGGTACCGGATCCCATGAGGCTGTCGCTGCGCGCCCGGCTCACCATCACCTACGGCGGCCTGTTCCTGGTCGCGGGCGTGGTGCTGCTCGGCGCGACCTACGCCCTGTTCGACCAGCAGCTCTCGCGGTCCGGCACGAAGGTGCTCGCGACGCGGCTGAACCCCGGCCCCGGCGGCGTGCCCCCGGCCGGGACCACGCAGGCGATCACGGAGCCGAGGACGCCGTCCGAGGCCCGGGTGATGGCCGACGCCGACGACTGGATGCGCAAGCAGCGCGACGAGCTGCACGACGCCGCCGTCACCTCGCTGGTCACCCAGGGCTCGATCGCGCTGCTCGTCGTCGGCGGCGCCGCGGCGGGCTTCGGCTGGCTCATCGCGGGCCAGGTCCTGTCCCCGCTGCACCGCGTCACCGAGACCGCCCGCCGCATCGCCGGCTCCCCCGCCGCCGACCGCGGCCTGCACGAGCGCATCGACCTGCGGGGCCCCCGCGACGAGGTGAAGGAGCTCGCCGACACCTTCGACACGATGGTCGAACGCCTCGACCGGTCCTTCGACGGCCAGCGCCGCTTCGTCGCCAACGCCTCCCACGAGCTGCGCACGCCGCTCACCCTCGGCCGCGCGCTGGTCGAGGTGGCGATGCACCGCGAGTCGGCGTCCCCGGACGTCCGGCAGCTCGGCGAGACCCTCCTGCAGATCAACTCGCGGCACGAGCGCCTCATCACCGGCCTGCTGCTGCTCGCCCGCTCGGAGAACGAGATCACCAGCCGGGCGCCGGTCGACCTGGCCGACGTCGTCGCCCACGTCGGCGCCCAGACGGCCCTCGAAGCGGACGGCGCCGGCATCACCGTCGAGACCGAGACCTCCGAGGCCATGACGGCGGGCGACGCGCTCCTGCTCGAACGCGTCGTGCAGAACCTGCTGGAGAACGGACTGCGCCACAACACCGAGTCGGGCTGGGTCTCGGTGTCCTGCCGGACGGAGGACGGCCGCGCCGTCCTGGAGGTCGCCAACTCCGGCCCGGCCGTCCCGCGCTACGAGATCCCCGCCCTCTTCGAGCCCTTCCGCCGCCTCGACAACGACCGCATCGTCACCGCCAAGGGCGCGGGGCTCGGGCTGTCGATCGTCCAGTCCATCGTTCGGGCCCACAACGGGACCGTGACCGCCGCGCCCCGGCCGGGCGGCGGCCTCACCGTCACCGTCGCCCTGCCGTCCGCGGACCCGGAGGACGGCGACGTCCTGCCGGGCGCGCCCGCCCAAGCGCCGCGCGACCTCCCGGCGGGGCGCGGCGGCCGCGCGAGATCCGCCGTGCGCTCCTAGCCGCTCGCCCCCGTCACCGGGGCGCGCCGTTGCCGGACATCCCGCGGGCGCCGAGGCTGCGCAGCTCGCGCGGGCTGACGCCGAAGCGCTGCCGGAACGCGTGGCTGAGCGCGCTGGCCGAGGAGAACCCGGTGGCGTGCGCGAGGTCGGTGATGGTGACGTGCCGGTCGTGGGGGTTGCGCAGCCGGTCGCGGACCAGCCGGAGCCGCTCCTCGCGGATCAGCTCGCGGGGCGTGGTCCCGGCGCGCTGCAGCGCGAGCTGCACCTGCCGCAGCGACCAGCCGAGGTCCTGCGCCATCGCGGCGCCGGTGAGCCCGGGATCGGTGGCGTGCTCGCGGACGTAGCGGCGCACCACCGCCTCCACCTCGGCGAGGTGGCCGGGCGCGGGCGGGCGCTCCTCGCCCGCGAGCATGAGGCACAGCAGCTCGGTGATCCGCTCGCACGCGGCGTCGAACTGCCGCACGGTGAGGGTGCGGCGCTCCTCGCCGACGGCCCGCACCATGTCGGCGACGACGCGGCCGAGCCCGGCGGACAGGTCCAGGCCGGTCACCGGGCGGGGCGGGGCGCTCACCCGGCCGTCCATCTCGCGGGCCGGGATCGTCATGACCAGCGCGCGGGCCGGCCGCGGCTGGACGACCCGGAACGGCGCCGCGGGCGCGATGAGGCCGCCGGTGCCGGGGCGAAGGCGCGCCTCGCGGCCGTCCTGCACCATGAGCATCTCGCCGTGCAGCGGGAGCAGGAACCGGTACCCGCGGTCGCGGCGCGCCTGCCCCGGGGTGCGGACGTAGTCGGAGCGGTCCGACAGGTACAGGACGAGCCGGAACCCGGCGCCGTTCTGCCTGGCCGGCCCGCCGAGCACGTCGTCCACCGCAGGCCCCTCCACCCCCGCCGCCGTAGATCGTTCGCGGGCGAGCGTAGTACGGCCGCCGCCAATGAATCAGGCGAATCCATCGGAAAGTAACGTGATTCAGACTGTGGGTGATCTTGCGATGCGCCCGGCGGCAAGTTCTCTGCGCGCGAGCACAAGCGCATCCCGGCGCACCCGTCCTACGGTGCCGAAACCGCGGCGTATCCGCGCCGTCCCCCACCAGCCATGAGGCGGTCCGCCGTGGACGCGGCCGGACCCGCCTCGCCGAAAACCCCTGCACCGAGGATCTGATGGAGCAATTCCTCTTGGCGGCGGCGCTCGTCGTCGTGGCGGGCGCCGGCATCGCGGCCGCCGTCCTGCTGGTACGCCAGCGGCAGGAGACGGCCGGCCTCCGCGCGCAGAACGCCGTCCTGGCCCGCGGCCTCGACCTGCGCGAGAAGGAGCTGCGGCACCTCGCGGACGTCCGGCTGCCGGAGCTCATGGAGTCCCTGCACAACCCCGGCGTGCGCGTCACCGGCCCGCTGCACGACCTCGACCGCGAGGCGCCCGCGTTCGGGCAGGCGCTGCGGACCGTCACCGAGCTGTTCGCCGGGTCCGCCGCACGCGTCCGGGAGCGGGCCGACCTGTCGGCGAAGTCGACGCTGCGGGCGATGATGCGCGCCGTGCAGAGCCTCGCCAACGAGCAGCAGCTCGCCATCTCCGACATGCAGGAGCGCCACGACGACCCCGACGTGCTGGAGGGCCTGCTCCGCGTCGACCACATGAACGCCCAGCTCGGGCGGCGCGCCCAGGCCACCGCGGTGCTGTGCGGGTCGTGGCCGGGGCAGCAGCGCTCGGCGTCGTCGATGAGCGACGTGGTGCGCGGCGCGACCTCCCGCATCCGCGACTACCTGCGCGTCAACATCCAGGAGCCGGTGAACACCGCGGTGACCAGCCGGGCCGTGGAGCCCATCGTGCTGACCCTGGCCGAGCTGCTCGACAACGCGGCGCGGCACTCGCGCCCCGACACCACCGTCGAGGTCAACTTCCAGTCCACGCACAACGGCGTCGCCATCATGATCGACGACGCGGGGGTCGCGATGGACGCCGAGGAGCTCCAGCGCGCCGCCGACCTGCTGTCCGGCGACGCGTCGGTCGACATCCACCGGCTCGGCGACCCGCCCCGCGTCGGGTTCGCGGTGGCGGGCGTCCTCGCCGCCCGGTACGGGTTCCGGGTGTCGGTCGACACGCGCTCCCCCTACGGCGGCGTGCGGGCCGTCGTGTTCGTGCCGAGCGCGCTTCTCACCGACGTCCCGGACGAGCGGGCGCCCGAACGGTCCGCCGCGTCCCGTCCGGCCGGCGAGGGCCCCGCGCCCGCCGCCGCGGCCGGCGTCCCCGCCACCCCGGGCGGGCTGCCCAAGCGCACCCGCGTCGCGGTCGCCGAGCGCCCCGCCGGGGCCGCCGCGACCGCCGAAGACCAAGAACCGCCCGCCGCGCCGGACGCGGGGGCGCAGCCGCCGGCCAGGCCGGCCCGGGAGACCGCCGCGGGCCTCGGCGCCTGGCAGCGCGGCACGCGGTCCGGCCGCGCCGCGGCGCCGTCCGACGCGGACGGCCCCGGCATCGAGAGCAAGGACCTGCGGCCATGAACGAGGGGTGGAACGGCGCGATGGACGACGGTACGAACCGGCTCGGCTGGATGCTGGACGACGCGCTGCGGATGCCGGAGACCCGCTACGCGATCCTGCTGTCGGCCGACGGCCTGCTCATGGCGCACTCCGCGCGGATCAGCAGGGACGAGGCGGAGCGGCAGGCCGCCGGCATGGCGGGCCTCCAGTCGCTCGCCCGCAGCACCGCCGAGTTCTGCGGGGACGCGGGCACGACCTGGCGGCAGACGGTCAACGAGTTCGACGACGGGTACGTCTTCCTCGTCGCCGCCGGCCCCGGCGCGTACCTGGCGGTGTCCGCGACGCAGCACGTCGACATGGAGACCGTGTCGTTCCGGCTCCAGGAACTCGTCCAGCGGCTGGGCAAGGAGATGACCACCCCGCCGCGGCCGGGCGCGGGCCGTCCCGCATGACCCCGCGCCGCAGCAGGCGGGCCCTGGTCCGCCCGCACGTCGTCACCGGCGGGCGGGCACACCCCACCCGCAACGTGTTCGACCTCGTCACCCTCGTGACCGCGGTCGGCGATCCGCCGCGCACCGGCCTGTCCCCGGAGAAGGCCCGCATCGTCGAACTGTGCCGCGGCGGCGCGCTGTCGGTCGTCGAGATCTCCGGCCATCTGAGCCTGCCCGTCGGGCTCACCAAGGTGCTGCTGTCCGACCTCGTCGACAGCGGGCACCTCACCACCCGGGCCGCCGCGCCCGCCGCCCAGCAGTCCAAGGCCCGGCTCCTTCAGGAGGTGCTCGATGGACTCCGCGCTCGCCTCTGACACCCCCTATCTGCGCGAGAGCGTCCGGACCGCCGTGAAGATCCTCGTCGTGGGGCACTTCGCCGTCGGCAAGACCACCTACGTCGGGACGCTGTCGGAGATCCGCCCGCTGCGCACCGAGGAGCGGATGACGCAGGCCGGAGCGGCGGTGGACGACCTCGCCGGCATCCGCGACAAGACGACCACGACCGTCGCGATGGACTTCGGGCGCCTCACCCTCAGCGACGACCTCGTCCTGTACCTGTTCGGGGCGCCGGGGCAGCAGCGGTTCACCCGGCTGTGGGACGACCTCGCGCGCGGCGCCCTCGGCGCGCTGATCCTGGTCGACACCGCCCGCCTCCAGGAGTCCTTCGCCGTCATGGACATCGTGGAGAAGCAGGGCCTCCCGTACGCGGTCGCCGTCAACCACTTCGAGGGCGCGCCGCGCTTCCCCGACGCCGAGGTGCGCGAGGCCCTCGACCTCGCGCCGGCGACCCCGCTCGTCAGCTGCGACGCCCGCGACCGCACCTCGTCCACCGAGGCGCTCATCTCGCTCGTCGACCACCTCCTCACCCTGGACGGGCAGAAGCCATGACCACCGACCAGTCGTACCCGGGCGGGCCGTACACCGGGCCCGAGCGCGTCGCGCTGTACGGCCCGGAGTTCGCCAAGGACCCGCAGAGCGCCTACGCCCGGATGCGCGCGTACGGCGACTTCGCGCCCGTCGAGCTGTCGCCGGGCGTGCCGGCGACGCTCGTCCTCGGCTACGACGCCGCGCTGGAGATCCTGCGCGACCCCGCCACGTTCCCGCGCTGCAGCGAGGTGTGGGAGGAGGAGGTCGGGCCCGAGTGCCCGGTGCTGCCGATGATGATGTCGCGGCCCAACGCGCTGTTCACCAACGGAAGCGTGCACGCCCGGCTGCGCTCGGTGATCGTCGAAAGCCTGGACCGGGTCGACCCGGTGTCGCTGCGCGAGAACACCGCGCGCAGCGCCGACAGCCTCATCGACCGGTTCACCGGCGACGGCAAGGCCGACCTCATCGGCCAGTACGCCCGCACGCTGCCGCTGCTGGTGTTCAACGCGATGTTCGGCTGCCCCCGCGACATCGGCGACAAGCTCGTGCGCGGCATGAGCGCCATCTTCGACACCGTCTCCGCCGAGGAGGGCAACGCGCTGCTCGTGGAGGCGACCGGCGAGCTGGTGGCGCACAAGCGCGCGCATCCGGGCGCGGACGTGACGTCCTGGATGATGAGCCACCCCGCCGGGCTCGACGACCTGGAGATGGCCCACCAGCTCATCCTGCTGGTCGGGGCCGGCACCGAGCCGGAGCAGAACCTCATCGCCAACGGCATCCTGCTGCTGCTCTCCGACGACCGGTTCGGCGGCGACCTGTCCGGCGGCTCCCTGCCCGTCGAGGACGCGCTCGACGAGATCCTCTGGACCGACCCGCCGATGGCCAACTACGGGACCACCTTCCCCCGCCAGGACATCGACTTCCACGGGTACCGGCTGCCCGCCCACCAGCCCGTCCTGGTCAGCTACGCCGCCGCGAACACCGACCCGTCCCGGGCGTCCGCCGACCGCAAGGGCAACCGCGCCCACCTGTCCTACGCGGGAGGCCCGCACACCTGCCCGGCGAAGAGCCACTCCCGGCTGATCGCGTCCGTCGCGATCGAGACGCTCCTCGACCGGCTCCCCGACGTGGAGCTGGCCGTCCCCGCGGAGCACCTGGAATGGCGGCCGGGCCCGTTCCACCGGGCCCTCACCGCCCTCCCCGTCACCTTCCCGCCTGACCAGGCCCTTCCGTAGCGGAGCGCAGCGCGCCGACGACCGCGGCGAGCTGCGTGATCAGGCCGGCCACGCTGGTCTGGTCAGCGCCGTTCACGGTGACGGTGCGCAGCTCGTCCGGCTTGGGCAGCTTGGCCATGATCTCGGGCAGGGAGGCGATGAGCCGCGCCTGCACGGCCGCGGGGGTCCGCTCGTTCTCCAGCGCGGCGCGCGCGGCGTCGCGCTCCAGATCGAGCAGCGACTGCTCGTGCCGCGACCTGGCGCGCATGTCGGCGAGGGCCAGCTCGCCCTCGGTGCGCAGCCGGGCCAGCTCGTGGTCGCGCTCGATGCGCAGCCGCCCCGTCTCGGCCTCCTCCTCGTGCCGCTCGCGCTCCATCCGCAGCGCGTGCCGCGTGGTCTCGGTCTGGAGCTCGGCGACCTCGCGGGAGTCGTCGTGCTCGCGCCGGGTGCGGCGCAGCTTCTCGGCCGCCTCGGTGTCGAACAGCTGCGACTCGTTGCGGGCGCGCAGCTCGGCGAGCTCGCGCTCGTGCTCCAGCCGCTGCGTCTCCTTGATCCGCGCGGCGGCCATCTCCCGCTGCGCGACGGCCTCCTCGGCCTCCAGCTCGGCCAGCCGCGCGATCTGCGCCTGCTCGGCGCGGTAGGGCTTCTGCAGGTTCTCCCAGAGCCGGGACGAGCTGACCACGGCCTCCTTGATCTGCACCGTGACGATCCGCAGGCCGAGCCCCTGGTCGCTGTTGTCCTCGCCCTCGGCGACCGCGCGCAGCCGGGCCGTCAGCTCCTCGATGATCGGCTGCTTGTCGCTGAGGACGTCGCGCACCCCCATCGTGGCGACCTTGTCCTTGATCGCCGCCTCGGCCTGCTCGCGGAGCTGGAGGTTCACCAGCCGCATCGGGTCGTCGCCGCCGAAGTCGAGCTTGCGGTAGGCGGTGCCGAAGTCCTGGATGATCCACTGCACGTAGCCCTGGACGAGCACGCCCTGCAGCTCCCGGCAGATGCAGTAGGCGTTGATCAGGATCGTCTGCGTCGCGCCCGGCACCACGAGGAAGGAGTCGGTGGCCGGGTTGAACCGGAACGACACCCCGAGGCCGATGTGCAGCGGCTCGGCGCGCCCGCGCCGGGTGTGCACGACGAACGCGTTCGGCGGGACGAGCACGTTCTTCCACCGCCAGAACCCGCTGATCCGCACATCCACGGGCCCCGCGGCGGGGCGGTCGGCGGGCCCCGCGGCGCCGAGGGCGCGGTCGCGCTTGGCCAGCGGTCCCGGCGCCGGGGCGGCGCCGACCGCGCCCGGAGGCGGCGGCGGGGAGCGCCTCGCCTTCAGGTCGTCCTCCAGCACCGCCTGCTCGGCGACGACCTTGTCCAGATAGCTGTTGCCCTGGCCTGAAGCGCTCATCTCGCTCCCCCGGAATTCGGTGTGGCCGCCACATTAATGAACCTTTTGTTTGGATGCGTGCGTATTTGCGAGCGTGGCGACACATGAGGCGACGGCGACGCGCAAAAGGGAGCCGAGACACGAGGAGACGCGGGCGGCGGGGGCCGATGCGCCGATGCTCGCGATCGGGGCCGGTGCGATCGCGCTGGTCGTCCTCGCGCTCGTGGTGCGGCTCGGCGGCGCGTTCAGCGAGACCGCGGTGCCGGGGCTCTCCCAGGCGGGGGCGCTGACGAAGACCGGCCTGGTGACGGCGCGGCTGGGCGGCAACACCGCCGCCGTCCTCACGGTCGGATGGCTGCTGGTCGCGGCCGTGTTCGTGCCCGGCACGCCCGCCGCGCGCCGGTGCCGTCGCGCCGCGTCGCTCGCCGCGACGGCCTGGGCCGCGTGCACGCTCGCGCTGATCGTGTTCACCGTCCTCGACCTGTTCGGGGTGGGCGTCACCGGGGTCACCGGCGACATGATGCGGACGTTCCTCGTCGAACTGCCGCAGGGACGGGCGCTGCTCCTCGTCCTCGCCGCCGCGGTCGCCGTGTCGGTCGCGGCGGGCCTCCCCGGAGGCGAGCACCGCGCCGGGAACGGGGCCGGGTACCCGCTGGCCGCCGCGCTCGCCGGGATGCTGCCGCCGCTGTTCACCGGGCACGCCGCGAGCGGCGCGAACCACACCCTCGCCGTCTACAGCCTCGTCGCCCACATCCTGGGCGTCGCGCTGTGGATCGGCGGGCTGGTCGCCCTGGTCACCGTCGCCCCGGCCGTCGGCGACCGGCTCCCCCGCGTCGCCTACCGGTACAGCGGGCTGGCGCTCGTGTCGTTCGCCGTCGTCGGCGCCAGCGGCGCGGTGAACGCGTGGGTGCGGCTCGGCGGCGTCCACCTCGGCTCGCGGTACGGGGCGCTGGTCGTCGCGAAGGCCGCCGCGCTCGCCGTCCTCGGCGCGATCGGCTGGTGGCACCGCCGCGCCACCCTCCCCGCCCTGCGCGACGGGCGGGGCGCGCGGCCCTTCCTGCGGCTCGGCGCCGTCGAGGTCCTCGTGATGGCGGCGACGATGGCGCTCGCCACCGGGCTCTCGCGCACGCCGCCGCCGGAGGTCGCGCCGGGCACGCTGGACGTCGTCGCGCTGCGGCTCGGGTACCCGCTGCCCGGTCCCGCCGGAGCCGGGCCCCTCCTGCTCGACTGGTGGATCGACCCGCTGTTCCTCGTGCTCGTCGCCGGCGGCGCCGTCCTGTACGGGACGGGGGTCGCGCGGGTGCGCGACTGGCCGTGGCGGCGGACCCTGGCCTGGGCCGCCGGGCTGCTCGTGGTGCTGCTGGCCACCTGCAGCGGGATCTCCCGGTACAGCATGGTCCTGTTCAGCGTCCTTGCCGTCCAGCACGTCCTCGTCGGTCTGGTGGCGCCGGTGCTGCTGCTGTACGGGGCGCCGCTGCGGCTGGCGCTGAAGGCGATGCGCGGCGAGGGCGGCCCGCTGCTCGCCGACGCCGCCGCGAGCCGGGGCGTCCGGGTGCTCGGGGACCCGCTCGTCGCGTCCGCGCTGCTCCTGCTCAGCCTCTACGTGTTCTACCTGTCGCCGCTGTTCGGGGCGTCCCTCGCCAACCACGCCCTGCACTCGCTGGCGCTGGTCGTCTTCCTGGGCGTCGGGCTGGCGTACTTCCACGGGACGGCGGGGACGCTGATGCCGTTCGCCGTCCTGCCGCTTCACGCGATCGCCGGGATCGCCCTGATGCGGCACGGGACCGTCCTCGGCGGCTGGTACGAGCACCTCGGCCGCCGCTGGGGCGCGTCACCGCCGGACGACCAGCACCTCGGCGCGCTGCTCCTGTGGACGGGGGCCGCCGCCGTCACGCTCGCCGTCGCGGCGGCCCACGGACTTCGCGGGCACGGACTTCAGGGGCGGGGGACCCGGTCCACGACGCGGCTGAGCGCCTCGACCACCGTCGGGTCGTACTCGGAGGCGGAGTCGAGCCGCAACCGCTCCAGCACGGCGGCGCCCCGGTCGCGGTCGCCGGAGTCGCCGACCAGGTCGTCGTAGGCGTTCGCGACCTTGATGATGCGGCCGGCGAGCGGCGGCGGGAGCGGCCGCTCCCCGGCGTCGCCGGACGGCTCGCGCCCCGTCCGGTAGGGGTGCGACGACAGTTGGACGATGTGCGCGACCCGGTCCAGGACACCGGTCTGCTTGATCACCTCGGCGCCGAGCTCGGCGATGCGGCGCTGCTCGGCCGGGGACGCCAGCACCGTCGCGCCGCCCGGGATCGGGTCGCCGAGCGACAGCTGCCCGATGTCGTGCATGAGGGCGGCGTACTCGAGTTCGAGGAGCTCGGCCTCGGACATCCCCAGCTCGCGCCCCATCGCCACCGCGAGCTTGGAGACCCGGCGCGAGTGCCCCGCCTCCACGTAGCCGCCGACCTCGGTGACGCGCGACAGCGCCCGGACGGTCTGCAGGTAGGTGGCGCGGATCCCGGCGTAGCGGCGGAACGCGAACTGCGTCACCAGGATCGGCACCGTGAAGATCAGCAGCGCGGCCTCGCCCATCGCGGTCGTCGCGACCGCGATCAGCATGGCGGTCGCGCTGGTCGCGGCGCACAGCGCCATCTTCGCCTCGAACTCGTCGCGCAGCGCGATGCCGAACCGCGCCCGCACGGCCTCCGCGCGGATCATCGCGGCGATCAGCATGTCGGTGAAGCAGGCCAGCACCACGACGAAGCACATGACGGCCAGCAGCAGCTGCCAGGGCAGGTTGAGGGGCATCAGCGGCCGGAAGCACAGCGCGACGACCGCGACGGTGAACAGCCGCCGCGCCATCGCGTCGGGCTGCGTCGGCCGGCCGACCGCGATGTGCGGCAGCGAGCCGACCAGCATCCCGGCCGCGGTGACGGCCACCACCTGCAGCGCGGAGTGGTCGGCGGCCACGATGCCGAGCCGCGCGCCCGGCGGTGCGCCCTCCGGGCCGACGCCGACCAGCATCGCGTAGCCCATCGCGCCCGCGCTGGCGATCGGCGCGACCTCCCGGTTGCCCGGCATCACCATGCGGAACAGCTCGCCCAGCGCGATCAGCACGCCGAAGATGATCGCGATGTCGGGCTGGTGGAGCCCGACCGCCGCGACCTCGGTGACCGCGACGATGACGAACAGCCCGGCGGTGGCGATCAGCAGGAGCTGGCCGGAGTCGATGGTCTGCCACGCGGCCCGGTCGCGGGCGCGCATCTCCTCGTTCATGGACGTCCCGTCACTGGCGCACCTCGTCGCCGCCGGCGACGCGCAGCGGCGCGCTCGGGTCGTCGTGGTCCTGCTGGGTGGTCTCGACGACGTCGTCGTCCGGCAGCACGACCGGCCGCGGCGGCTCCCAGCCCTCCCGCTCCAGCGCCCGCAGGAACGCCTCCACCATCGCGGGGTCGAAGTGGTCGCCCATCCCGCGGCGCAGCTCCTCGACGGCCTCCTCCTTGGTGCGGGCGGCGCGGTAGGAGCGGGTCGAGGTCATCGAGTCGAACGCGTCCGCGACGGAGATGACCCGGGCGAACTCGGGGATCTCGTCGCCCGCGAGGCCCATCGGGTAGCCGCGGCCGTTCATCTTCTCGTGGTGGTGCATGATGCCGGCGAGCGCCTCGTCCAGGAAGCCGATCTCGCGGACGATCTGCCATCCGCGCATCGGGTGCAGCTGGATCGCGGCGAACTCCTCCTCGGTGAGCGAGCCGGACTTCTGCAGCACCTTGGTCGGGACGCCGAGCTTGCCGACGTCGTGCAGCATCCCCGCGTACCGGATCGCCTCGACCCGCTCGGCGCGCATCCCGATCTCCTGGGCGATCATCACCGAGCCGCGGGAGACGCGCTCGGAGTGGCCGCGGGTGTAGAAGTCCTTGGTCTCGACCGCCTGGCACAGCGCGGCGAGCGTCGCGGCGTGCGCCTGCTGCTGCGCGTACGCCTGGTCCATGGCCCAGCGGGCGATGAACAGCGGGAGCAGGACGAGGACGGCGGCGAGCGGCCCGACCCGCGGCCACAGCCCGGCGATCAGCAGGCCGACCATGCCGTAGCCGAGGCAGCCGACGGCGACCTGGCCGAGCTCGCGCAGCAGTTCGCGCGGCGCGGCCTGCCGGCTGAGGAGCAGCACCCCGGCCATCAGCATGAGGTTGACCAGGACGAACGCGACCAGCGCGGCGAGGAAGGGCCCGATGACGTTCTCCACCCAGCGGGCCTGCTCCGGATGGAAGCGGTCACCGTCGAGGAAGTCGAAGACCGTCCCCGCGATGTACCCGCTGAGCGCGAACTGCGCGCCGTTGAAGAGGCGCTTCTCCGGGGCGAAGAACCGCTGCCCGGTGACCAGCGCGCTGAGCCCGAGCAGCGCGGCGCCGACCGGGCCGAGCAGCACCACCGACGCCAGGCTCGCGGCGAAGCTCAGCGAGACCCTGGCCCGCCTGATGTTCAGCCGCGCGGGCGCCGAGTCGCAGACCAGGAACAGCAGCGCCAGCACGGCGAGTTTCGACCAGTCGAGGTCCGCGAAGGACGACGTCGCGATGAGGCCCGCCGCGAGGGCGACCACACCGCATACGTACGCCCAGGCAGCGAGAGGTAGTCCACGCATTGCCGCCCCTCGGGGAGTGACGAGATGGCGGGCCGCCACCGGGCTCACACGTGCCGGCCGGCACCTAGACCCAGGACACGCCCTTGGTCATCATCAGCGACCACGGCGGCGGGACGCTCGGGCCCCGCCCGTCTCCGTGCGGTGTCACGCGCTTGAGCATGGCTCCTTGCCTCCCCCCAGCCGAACCGGGCCGCCGGCCTCGCGGCCGGCCGCCGGGACCGGACCGGTCCAGGCCTCCCGGGTGAGCGCGTACCCCGAATTCCTCGGAGTGCACGCGCTCCGTCGCTGATTTCGGGCTAAGCCTAACGCGGACCGCCCAGGTCACACAGGCGTGCAGGAAAACGTGAGCAAAGCGTGAACCAATCGTCACCTTAGGTGATCAATTATCCTGGTTGAATTTGCAATCATCACTGCTCGACGCCGGGTGCACAATCTGAATGCACGTGCATCGGCAAATGCACCCCATAAATCGGCGAAGTCAACAAACCAATCCCCGGGAGATTATGCGGCCGGGACGATCAGGGGCGCACCGGATTACGGTCCCGCGCCCAGGCGACCGTCTCCGCGAGCCCTTCGCGCAGCACCGTCCCCGGCTCCCAGCCGAGCGCCTCCCGGGTCGGCCGCGGGTCGATCGCCATGGCGGGCAGGTCGCCCAGCCGGGGCGGCGCGAACTCCGGCTCGTCGGGCGCGCCCGCCGCCGCGGCGACGAGCGAGTGCAGGTCCCGGTCGGTCGTCTGCACGCCGGTGCCCACGTTGAGGCGCAGCCCGCCGCCCGCCTCCCCGCCTGCGCGGGCGAACGCGTCCACCACGTCCCCCACGTAGACGTAGTCGCGGGTCTGGGCGCCGTCGCCGAAGACCTTGGTCGGGCGGCCGGCCAGCAGCGCGTCCGTGAAGATCGAGACGACTCCCGCCTCGCCCTCCGGGGTCTGCCGGGGCCCGTAGACGTTCGCCAGCGTCAGCGTGGTGAAGTCGATCCCGTGCAGCCGCCGGTACATCCCGGCGTACACCTCGCCCGCGACCTTCGAGGCCGCGTACGGGGACGCGGGCCGCAGCTCGGCGTCCGGCGGGACGGGCAGCGCGTCCGGCACCCCGTAGACGGCGCAGCTGGAGGTGAACACGACCTTGCGCGAGCCCGCGGCCCGGGCGGCCTCCAGCACGTTGGCCGTCCCGACCACGTTGGTGCGGGCGTCGCCCAGCGGGTCGGCCACGCTGAGCCGGACGCTGACCTGCGCGGCCAGGTGGAAGACCACCTCGGGGCGGCGGACGGCCGCCCGCTCGGCGAGCGCCGGGTCGCTGACGTCCATCTCCCACAGCTCGACGCCCGGCTGGACGTTCGCTCCCGAGGACCTGTCGTCCACGCCGACGACCTCGTGGCCGTCCGCGAGGAGCCTGTCGACGAGATGGGATCCGATGAATCCGGCCGCGCCGGTGACGAGTGTCAGCACACCGGCAAGATACCGGTGCTCAGGCGCTCTCCGGCTTGCCGGCGCCCCCGGTCGCCTGGATCTCGCCGCAGATCTCCTCGATGCGGCCGAGCACCTTGGCGCGCAGGTCGGTGGGCGCCTGCTCGCACCCGCACGACTTGTTCACGAGCTTCTTGACGGCCTCTTCGAGGCCGTACTCGCGCAGGCACGGTCCGCACTCGTCGAGGTGCTGGCGCACCTCGCCGCAGCCGCCCTGGTCGAGCTCGCCGTCGAGGTAGGTGTAGACGCGGGCGAGCACCTCGTCGCAGGGCGTCTCGTGGTGGTTGCCGCAGCTCATGTCGACCCCCTGCTCGCGCGGGTGAGCCCGCGCTCGTCGGCGTAGTCCTCAAGCATGCCGCGCAACTGGCGCCGGCCGCGGTGCAACCGGGACATCACCGTGCCGATGGGCGTGCCCATGATCTCGGCGATCTCCTTGTAGGCGAAGCCTTCGACGTCGGCGAGGTAGACGGCGATGCGGAACTCCTCCGGAAGCTCCTGCAGCGCCCGCTTGACGTCGGAGTCGGGGAGGTGCTCCAGCGCCTCGGCCTCGGCCGACTTCAGCCCGCTCGACGTGTGGGACTCGGCACGGGCGATCTGCCAGTCCTCGATGTCGTCGGTGGCGGCCTGCTGCGGCTGGCGCTGGCGCTTGCGGTAGGAGTTGATGAACGTGTTGGTCAGGATCCGGTAGAGCCAGGCCTTGAGGTTCGTCCCCTCCTTGAACTGGTGGAAGGACGCGAACGCCTTGGCGAACGTCTCCTGGACGAGGTCCTCGGCGTCGGCCGGGTTGCGCGTCATGCGCAGCGCGGCCGAATACATCTGGTCCAAGAACGGGAGCACGTCGCGCTGGAAGCGCTCCTGGCGCTGCTCCACGGTCTCCGCGGTGCCCGGTACCTGACCCACCCCCTCGGCTCTGGCGCCCGTGGCCTTGACCGGCCGGGCGGCGCCGTACCCCTCAGACGATATCGACCCTCCAGACGATATCGGTCCGCGAGGCCTGCCGACTCGGGCGGGGGCCCGCGCGTCGCCGCGGGGCCCGGTCGTTCCGGCCCTCCGCTGCTGATCGGCGACGGCTGTGGTCATCCGGCTCGCACCTCCGATTTCCAGGGCTCTGTGAGAGGGTGCAACACCGGAACGCCCCCGCCGATTCCCGGCCGGGGGCGGCGCGCCGGAACCGGGTCGCCGGACCCCGTCCCTCACTCAGGGTGATGACCGGCCCCGGACGGGGAAAGATGTGACATACACGGCTAGAACAGGAGCAATTGGTGCACTCGGTGCCTTCGGCGCGACCTTCCGAGCCCACCATCGCCAGCCTGCGGGACACCTCCGGTGACGGGTCAGGGGACTCCCTTGCGCGGTACTGGACGTTCTACGGTGCGGTGGCGGACGCCCAGCTCACCCGGTGGCTGCCGCGCAGGCCGTCCCGCGTGCTGGACATCTCGGGAGGCCACGGACACAGCGCGGCCCAGGCGGCCGCGGCCGGCCACACGGTGCTGGAGGTACGCGACCCCGAACGCTTCGGCCGGCCGGCGCCCGGCCGCCCGGCGCCGGCCCGGTCCGCCGCCGGGCACCCCGTCGCGGGCACGGTCCCGCTGATCGCCGACTCGGGCACGCTGTCCTACCTCGCCGACGCCTGCGTGGACTCCGTGATCGCCGAGAACCGCGTGCTGTCCCGGCACCTCGCCACCGAGGCCACGATCGCCGAGATCGCCCGGGTGCTGCGCCCCGGCGGCCGCGTCCTGCTGTGCGTCGACTCCCTCACCCTCGGCATGGCGCTGCTGGCCGAGCGCAACTACTGGGCGCACCTGTCGGACGTCCCGAGCGCCGAGGTCGTCCTCGTGCCCTGGCCGGACGGGACGATCACCCGCTCGTTCTCCTCGCACCAGCTCCGCGAGCTGCTCGCCGACGCGGGCCTGGAGGTCGAGTGGATCAGGCCCCGGACGGTGCTGTCGCCCTCGACGGTCGAGCACGTCCTCGGCGAGTCCCCGCGGGCGCTGGAACGCCTCGTCCGCACCGAGCTCAACGCGCGCCAGACCGACGAATCGCTCGGCATCCACCTACTGGCCAGCGCCCGGCGGCGGTAGCGCGGCGCGCGACATGGCAACGCGTCAGAACAGGCCCTCGGAATGGCCGCCGGAACCATCCTCGGAATTCGCCGGCTCTATGAGTTCCGGGCCGTTGTTCCGAACGCTGTTGACGGCCTTTGACACCGGGTAGGCGTCCATTGTCCCGGCCATGGCGGGCACCAGGAGGCCGCGCACCCGCTCGGTGTCGGTGAGCGCGGGGTCGAGCCAGGCGTCCCACCGGTCCGGCTCGACGATCATCGGCATCCGGTCGTGGATCCGGCCGAGGTCGTCCGGCGCGTTCGTGGTGATGACGGTGCAGGTCCACACCCACTCGTCCTCGGGCGACTTCCACAGCTCGTACAGGCCGGCCATCGCCATGACGGCGCCGTCCTTGGGACGGATGAAGTACGGCTGCTTCTGCGCCTTCTTCTTGGCCTTCTTCTCGCCTTCGGCCGGATCGGCCGCGCCGCCCTGGTCCTGGATCGTGTACCACTCGAAGTAGCCGTCGGCGGGGAGCAGGCAGCGGCGCCTGGCGAACGCCCGGCGGTAGGACGGCTTCTCGTGCACCGTCTCGACCCGCGCGTTGATCATGCGGGACCCGATGGACAGGTCCTTCGCCCAGGACGGCACGAGGCCCCACCGCACGGTCCGCAGCTGGCGCACCGCCGGCGCCTCGTCGGGCTCGTCCTTCGGCCGCCGGTCGAGCACGACCGGGACCTGCTTGGTGGGAGCGACGTTGTAGTCGGGCTGGATGTCCCCGTCGACCGCGTCGAGCTGCACCTGGAACTCGTCCAGCAGCTCCTGACGCGCGCGGGTGGTGGCGTAGCGTCCGCACATGGGTCCCATCCTGCCGCGCTTGAGGCGCGGCGCGCTGGGCATGTAGCGGGTCATGCGACCCTTCACGACCATGGCCCGCCCGTTCGTGGCGGCGCCGTACATCATCACCGGCATGGAGGCCCTCCGTGATCCGCGCGAACGCGCCGAGCGGGTGGGCCCGGCCGTCAAGCCGGTCGCCGACCGGATCGACTGGCTGCCCAAGGACCCCGAGACCCTCGTCCGCATGCAGGGCGCGCTCAGCGTCGGCACCGGCGCGCTGCTGCTGACCGGGAGGTTCCGGCGGCTCACGACGCTGCTGCTCGCGGCGCAGCTCATCCCCGCGCTGGCGACCGAGCACCGCTTCTGGACCGAGGACGACCCCGAGCGCCGCGCCGACGAACGCTCCCACCTGCTGAAGAACGCCGGCCTGTTCGGCGCGCTGCTCATGGTGGCGACCGAGCCGCGCCGCGCGCCCCGCACGGCCGAGCTGCGCCGCATCGCCCGCGAGACGCAGATCAAGAGCGGCGCGGAGGCCAGGGCGATGCGCCGCGAGGTCGCCGTGACGCTGCGGGAGGCGCGCCGGGAGGCGGCCCGGCAGGTGCGCGTGGCCCGCGCCGAGGGCGGGCGCAAGGCCGCCAGGCAGGCCGCCAAGGCGTCGAGGAGCGCCAAGGGCGCCCGGTCCGGCGGCGCGTTCCGGCTCGGCAAGGCGACCGGCGTGCTCAAGACCGCGAAGACGGGCGGCAAGGCCGGCGCCAAGGCGGGTGGCAAGGCGGGCACCGTGCTCAAGACCGCCGGAGCGGGCGCCGCGGTCACGGCGAGCAAGGCCGGCGGCGCGCTCAGGACCGCCGGGACGGGCGCCGCAGTCAAGGCGGGCAGGACGAGCGGCGTGCTCAAGACCGCGAAGACGGGCGCCAAGGCCGGCATCGCGGTGAAGGTCGCCAAGGCGGCCGGCGACGCGTTCAAGTTCGGGCGCCGTCCGAAGCCGTCCAAGGCCGCGCGGGCGGGCCGGACCATCAAGGCCGGGACCGCGGCGCAGGCGGCGAAGGCGGCCAAGGCCGGACGGACCGTCAAGGCGGGGACCGCCGCGCAGGCGGGCAAGGCCCTCCACGCCGTGAAGCGGTGACTTCCCGAAGAGAACCTTAAAAGATTCTCAAGAACGTTGAACCGCGGGCCGGGGCGGTTCCGTACTGCCAGAGGACCGCCCTTCCATCACGACGGAGACGCCCCGGCCATGGCAGTTCCCGGATCGACCGGCCGCCACAGCGGCGGCCTGCGGAGCCTGCTCCGCCGCCCCGGCGCGGCGCGGGCCGCGCAGGACGCGGCCGACGAGGAGATGGTGGCCGAGCTGTACCGCGAGTACCATCGGCCCCTCCTCGCGTTCGTCTTGCGGCTGACGGGCGGCGACCGCCCGTGGGCCGAGGACGTGGTGCAGGAGACCATGATCAGGGCATGGCGCAGCGCGGACCGGCTCGACGACCGGACCTCCTCGCTGATGCCGTGGCTGGCCACGGTCTCCCGGCGTATCGTGATCGACAACCGGCGGATGCGCGAGGTCCGGCCGCCGGAGGTCGGCGACGGGCCCCTGGAGAACCTCCCCATGGCGGACGAGATGGACGCGCTGCTGCGCAGGGTCGTGGTGACCGAGGCGCTGGAGTCGCTCTCCCCCGCGCACCGGCAGGCGCTGACCGAGACGGTGCTGCGCGACCGGACGGTGAACCAGGCCGCCGAGTACCTGGGCATCCCGGTGGGGACGGTCAAGTCCCGCGTGTACTACGCGCTGCGCGCCTTGCGCGTGTCCTTGGAGGAGAGGGGGGTGACGTCATGAGTTCCCAGGTCGAGCACACCGATGTCGGCGCTTACGCGCTGGGCCTTCTCGAAGACGGCGATCGGCGGGCGTTCGAGGCGCATCTGC
The DNA here is from genome assembly GCF_040492135.1 of Actinomadura sp. NPDC000600. Classification (NCBI taxonomy): domain Bacteria; kingdom Bacillati; phylum Actinomycetota; class Actinomycetes; order Streptosporangiales; family Thermomonosporaceae; genus Actinomadura; species Actinomadura sp. NPDC000600. The sequence goes on along the minus strand of NZ_JBEUPD010000007.1, from coordinate 298,616 downwards.
GAGGGTGCGGGTCGTGCCAGGCCGAGCTGGGCGAGCTGTCCGGGACGGTGGGCGCCCTCTCCGAGCTGGCGCCCGCGGCGGGGCCGGTCCCCGGCCCCCGCCGGGCGGGAGGGGGCGGCGAGCCGTCCGCACCGCCGGCGGAGGTGATCGACATGGTGCGGCGCCGGCGGCGGTCCGACCGGCGGTTCCGGCGCGGCGCCTACGTCGTCGGCACGGCCGCCGCGGCCACGGCGCTGGCCGCGGGCATCGGCATCGGCGCGGCCGTGGACGGCGAGGCCCCCGCTCCGAAGCCGCCCGCGACGCAGGCCATCAGCGGCGAGAAGTTCCACGCCGCGAACGCGAGCACGGGCGCGTCCGGCACCGTCGGGCTGGTCGACAAGGGCTGGGGGACGCAGGTCGGCCTGGAGCTGAAGGGCATCCGGGGCCCGCTGAAGTGCCACCTGGAGGCGGTGTCGCGGGACGGCGAGCGCACCGTCGTCGCGGGATGGCGCGTCCCCGACAAGGGCTACGGCGTCCCGGACCAGCCCAAGCCCCTCGTCATGCAGGGCGGGACGGGGCTCACCCGCCAGGAGATCGACCACTTCGAGGTCCGGCTGGACGACGGCGGAACGCTGCTGACGATCCCGCTCTGACCGTGCCCGCTACGCCCGCTCCGCCCGCTCCCGCTCGGCTCGCTCCCGGTCCGATCGTCCCGCGTCCGCCGCTCCCGGCCCGATAACCTTGGGGCATGTCCTCTCCGCACTGGTCCGCCCCGGTCGCCCATGCCCCGGTGGACGCCACCGTGCCGCTGCCCGGGTCGAAGTCGATGACCAACCGGGCGCTGATCCTGGCCGCGCTCGCGGAGGCGCCCGCCTGCATCACCCGGCCCCTGCACAGCCGCGACACCGAGCTCATGGCGGACGCCCTGCGCGCCCTCGGCGCGGGCATCGGGGAGGACGGCGCCGACTGGCAGGTGCTGTCGGGGCGCCTTGAGGGCCCGGCGCGCGTCGACGTGGGGCTGGCCGGGACCGTGATGCGGTTCCTGCCGCCGGTCGCCGCCCTGGCGTCGGGCGAGGTGGCCGTCGACGGCGACCCGCGCGCCCGCGAGCGCCCAATGGGCCCGATCATCACGGCGCTGCGGGCGCTCGGCGCCGAGATCGACGACGGGGGCCGCGGCGCGCTCCCGTTCACCGTCCGCGGCTCGGGCTCGGTGCCCGGCGGCCAGGTCGTGATCGACGCCTCGGCGTCCTCCCAGCTGGTGTCGGGGCTGCTGCTGGCCGCGCCGCGGTTCGACAAGGGCGTGGAGGTCAGGCACGAGGGGCCGCCGGTGCCGTCCGCGCCGCATCTGGCGATGACCGTCCAGATGCTGCGGCAGGCGGGCGCGGAGGTCGAGACGGGGCCCGACGTGTGGCGCGTCGCGCCCGGCCCGCTGCGCGGCGGCGAGTGGGTGATCGAGCCGGACCTGTCGAACGCGGCGCAGTTCCTCGGCGCGGCGCTGGTCACCGGGGGCCGCGTGACGATCCCCGGCTGGCCGGCGGAGACCACCCAGCCCGGCGACGCGCTGCGCGGGCTGCTCGCCGCGATGGGCGCCGAGGTGACCCGCGGGCCGGACGGCCTGACCGTGCGCGGCGGGGACGGGTTCGGCGGCCTCGACGCCGACCTGCACGAGGTCGGGGAGCTGACGCCGGTGCTCGCGGCCCTCGCCGCGCTGGCCGGCTCGCCGTCCCGGCTGACGGGCGTCGCGCACCTGCGCGGCCACGAGACCGACCGGCTCGCCGCCCTGGTCGCCGAGATCAACGGGCTGGGCGGCGACGTCCGGGAGTTGCCCGACGGGCTGGAGATCCGCCCGCGCCCGCTGCGCGGCGGCGTCTTCCGCACCTACGACGACCACCGGATGGTGATGGCGGCGGCGCTGCTCGGATTGGCCGTTCCCGGCATCGAAGTGGAGAATCCAGACACCGTGGGCAAGACTCTTCCGAACTTCACTCGGCAGTGGGCGTCGATGCTGGCGCCCGCCTGACAGCAGGGACCGGACCACTGGCACGACGAACGAGCGACTACGACGAGGACGACGTCCGGGTGCGGCCCGGGCGCCGGGGGTCGCGGCCGCGCACCCGCCGCCGTCCCGCGCACGAGGACGCCTCTCCCGGGTTCGTGACCGCGGTGGACCGCGGCCGGTACCGGGTCCTGGTCGCCCCGGGCACCGACGACGAGCGCCCCGTCATCGCGATGCGGGCCCGCGAGCTCGGCCGCAAGGGCGTCGTGGTGGGCGACCGCGTCGCGCTGGTCGGCGACGTGTCCGGCGCGCAGGACACGCTGGCCCGGATCGTGCGGGTGGAGCCGCGCACCTCCGCGCTGCGCCGCACCGCCGACGACACCGACCCGTTCGAGCGGATCATCGTCGCGAACGCCGACCGCCTCGTCATCGTGACGGCGCTGGCCGACCCCGAGCCGCGCCCCCGGATGATCGACCGGCAGCTCGTCGCCGCCTACGACGCCGGCATGGCCCCCCTGCTCTGCCTCACCAAGGCCGACCTCGCCTCCCCGGAGGGCCTGGTCGCCGAGTACGCGCCGCTCGGCGTCCCGTACGTGGTGACCCGGCGCGGCGCCGACATCGGCGAGCTGCGCGCCCACCTCGCCGGCCGCACCAGCGTCCTCGTCGGCCACTCGGGCGTCGGCAAGTCGACGCTGGTGAACGCGCTGGTCCCGGACGCCGAACGCGCTGTGAGCCACGTCAACGCCGTCACCGGCCGGGGCCGCCACACCTCCTCCTCGGCGATCGCGCTGGAGCTGCCCGGCGGCGACGGCTGGATCATCGACACCCCGGGCGTGCGCAGCTTCGGCCTCGCGCACGTCGACCCGGAGAACGTCCTCGGCGCGTTCGAGGACCTCGCCGAGGGCGCGGCCGAACGCTGCCCGCCTCGCTGCGACCACCTCCAGGACGACTGCGGCCTCGACGGCTGGGTCGAGGAGGGCCACGCCAGCCGGGCCCGCCTCGACTCCCTGCGCCGCCTCCTCGCCAGCCGCGAGGGCGAGCCCGAATAGTCCGCGGCGCCGCGGATCCCGGCCCGCGCGGGCGGGGCGAAGCGCCACAATGGGCGCATGGAGCGGCGAGCGATGCTCAAGGCGGCGGCCCTCGGCGGACTCGGGCTCGGCGGGCTCGGCCTCGCCGGGTGTTCCGAGGAGCGGCCGTCCCCGCCGAGGCGTCCGCCCACGTCACCGAAGCCGGCCACGTCGCCGAAGCCGACCGGGCCCGCCGACTGGAACGCCCTGGAGCGCGGCCTGGACGGCAGGCTGGTCCGCCCGTCCGACTCCTCCTACAAGGAGGCGAGGCGCCTCTACATCCCGCGCTACGACCGCGTCCGCCCGGCGGGCATCGCCTACTGCGAGACCCCGCAGGACGTCTCGGAATGCGTGGCGTTCGCCACGGTGAAGCGGATGCCGGTCGCGGTGCGATGCGGCGGGCACAGCTACGCGGGCTGGTCGACGGGCACGGGCCTTGTCATCGACGTCTCCCCCATGGACGCCGTGAAGCGCGACGGCGACCGCGCGACGGTCGGGGCCGGGACCAGGCTGATCGACCTCTACGACAAGCTCGCCGACGACGGCGTGGGCGTCCCGTCCGGGACGTGTCCCACGGTCGGGGTGGCGGGGCTGACGCTAGGCGGCGGGTTGGGCGTGACGTCCCGCGCGTACGGGCTGTCGTGCGACGTCCTGGAGGCGGTCCAGCTCGTCACGGCGGACGGACGGGTCCTGACATGCGACGCGCAGCAGAGCCCCGACCTTTTCTGGGCGTGCCGGGGCGGAGGCGGCGGCAACTTCGGCGTGGCGGTGTCGTTCACGTTCCGGACGCACGAGGTGGGCGACGTGGCGCCGTTCAGCATGCGCTGGCCGTGGCGCAAGGCGGCCGAGGTGGTCCGCGGCTGGCAGCGCTGGGCGCCGGCGGCGCCCGGCGAGGTCTGGACGAGCCTGCATCTCGACACCGGCCCCGATGAGGGCACGCCGGGCATCGAGGTGGCCGGCCTCGCGCTCGACGGCGCGAGCGGCCACATGGAGCGGCTCACGGCCGCGATCGGGGCGGACCCCGCCTCGTCCACCGCCCAGAGCCGTCCCTACATGGACGCGATGAAGTTCATGGGCGGCTGCGCCGGGCAGTCGGTGGAGCAGTGCCACGGGGAGGGCGCACTTCCCGGGCAGCGCCCCGGCGGCGCCTTTCCCCGGACCGAGTACTCGGGGAAGTCGCACATCGCCTACAGGCCGCTCCCGGACGAGGCGATCCGCGCTCTGCTGAGCCGGTTCGACAAGGGCAACGACGTGCAGAACCGGTCGGTGCTCATGGACGCGATGGGCGCCGCGATAGCGCGGACAGGGCCGGGCGACACCGCCTTCCCGCACCGGAAGGGCCTGTTCTGCGTCCAGTACCTCGCACCCGACGACGCCTGGCTGTCGGCCACGCACGGCGCGATGGAGCCCTACCTGGGCGGCGCCGCCTACGTGAACTACATCGACGCCGGCCTCAAGGACTGGGCGCACGCCTACTACGGCCCCAACCTCGACCGGCTCAGGAAGGTGAAGGCCGCCCACGATCCCGGGCGGCTGTTCCGCTTCCCGCAGGCCGTCTAACCCCGCTACCCCTCGACGAGGGTGCGCGCCTTGGCCTCGGCCGCGTCCAACGCCTGGACGTGCGAGAGCGCGAGCTCCTCCACGCACCGGTTCATCGCCTCGACCACCTGGCTGAACGCGCTCTCCTCCGCGCCCCGCAGCGCCGCCCGGACGGTCGCGGACCGGGCGCCGAGCGCCGACCACTCCAGCTCCAGCCGCGCGACGGCCTCGTCGAACGCCCGGGACGTCTCGGTCCCGGCGTCCCGCAGGTCGTCCGGGATCGGGCCCGGCCCCGCGGTGCGGGCGCGGCCCGACAGCGTCGAGATCCGGCCGGCGAGCGCCAGCCCGTCGTGGGCCAGCGGGAGGACGTGGTGGACCAGGTCGGTGACCGGCTCGGCGAGCTGCTCGATCCGCGTGAGCAGCAGCTGCGTCGCCTCCTCCAGGGCCTCGGAGGTGCGCGCGGCGACCCGCTCGGCGACGTCCTGCTGCTGCCGGGTCAGCGCCGGGACTATCTCGCGGTCGAGCCGGCGCCGCAGTTCCCGCTCCCCCGGGCCGCCGCCGCCCGCGCGGTCCGTCCAGTCGGCCAGGATCCGTTCGACGCGCTGCCGGACGGACGCGGCGATCTCCGCGTTGACCTCCTCCAGGGATTCGCCCACGCGGCCCTTGAGGCTTTCCACCCGCTCGTACAGCGCCTCGCGTTTGAACGGATCGTTCAGCTCGCCGAGCTGCGCGTTCAGCCGGCGGGAGACGTCGATGACGTGCTCGGCCAGGGGGACGAGGCGGTCGGCGAGCTCGTCGAGCGTCTCCGCCCGGCGGGGGTCGGTCAGCTCGGCCACCCACTCGGGGAGATCGTGCGCCATGGCCCCCATGCTGCCACCACCCGTCCCGGTATGCGGGGTATCGCGTCCGGCGCGCCGCACCTGGCCGACCGAAACGCCGGAAGGGCCCGGGTGGGTGTGTCTGGACAGGCGTTGATCAGGGTAGCGTTGCACGCCGTGGCGGGCTATTCCGATGACCTGCGTCTCGCGCATGTGCTGGCGGACGGGGCCGACGACATCACGACCAGGCGTTTCCGCGCGCTCGATCTCGACATCGAGACCAAGCCGGACCTGACGCCGGTCAGCGACGCCGACCGCAGCGTGGAGGAGCAGATCCGCGGCACGCTGAAGCGGGCCCGCCCGCGGGACGCGGTCCTCGGCGAGGAGTACGGCAGGACCGGATACGGCAACCGCTGCTGGATCATCGACCCGATCGACGCGACGAAGAACTTCGTGCGCGGCGTCCCGGTGTGGGCCACCCTGATCGCGCTGATGGAGAACGACGAGATCGTCGTCGGGGTGGTGTCGGCGCCCGCGCTGAACCGCCGCTGGTGGGCGGCCCGGGGCGGCGGCGCCTGGACGGGCCGGAGCCTGACCCGCGCCACCCGCATGAGCGTCTCGTCGGTGAGCGAGCTGTCGGACGCCTCGCTGTCGTTCTCCAGCCTCAGCGGCTGGGAGGAGCAGGACCGGCTCCCCCGGTTCCTCGAACTGACCCGCTCGGTGTGGCGGACGCGGGCGTTCGGCGACTTCTGGTCGCACATGATGGTCGCCGAGGGCGCCGTCGACATCTCCACCGAGCCCGAGGTGTCGCTCTGGGACCTCGCCGCGCTCCAGGTCATCGTGGAGGAGGCAGGCGGCATGTTCACCGACCTGTCCGGCGTGCCGGGCCCCGACGGCGGCAGCGTCGTCTGCACGAACGGCAAGCTGCACGCCGAGGTCCTGCGGACCCTCGGCGGCGGCCAGCTCTCCCTGCGCATCTGAGGCGGCATCCGGCACCGGCTCCGGACAGGGGGCCGCTTGACCATGGCGTTTCGCCGGACTCGCGACATATCGTGGAACAGCGGTCGTCGTACGGCCGTTCATAACTATGAGGGCGGCCCGTCAACGGAGGTACCAGATGTCGACCCAGACCAAGCTAGTGATCGGCGGCGTCGTCGTCGGCTTCCTGACCCTGTTCGTCTTCCCGTGGTGGCTGAGCGCGCTGATCATCCTCGGCGTCCTCGGCGCGCCGCTCGTCGGGTACATGATGCTCGACCCGTCCCAGCGCAAGCGGGTGCGGGCGCAGGGGCGCAAGCGCCTCGGGAGCTGACGCGCCCGGAGGCGGCGGGACCCGCTCCCACTAGGGTGCGGGTGTGGCGGAGACACGGGTCGGCGTCGTCGGCGCGGGCATTCTCGGGCTGGCGATCGCGCGCCGGCTGACGCTGGAGCGTCCGGGGCTGGAGGTGACGGTCCTGGACAAGGAGGACCGTGTCGCGGCCCACCAGACGGGCCACAACAGCGGCGTCGCCCACGCGGGCCTCTACTACGCGCCGGGATCGCTGAAGGCGACCCTGTGCAGGCGCGGCATCGGCCTGCTCAAGGAGTACTGCGCGGACCGCGGCCTTCCCTACGAGGAGTGCGGCAAGCTCGTGGTCGCGCGCGACGCCTCAGAACTGGCCGCGCTGGAGGAGATCGAGCGTCGGGCCAAGGCCAACGGCGTCCCCCGGCTGCGGCGGCTGGCGGGCGGCGAGATCGCGGAGGTCGAGCCGCACGCGGCGGGCACGGCGGCGCTGCACTCCCCCACCACGGCGATCGTCGACTTCCCGGCGGTGGCCCGCGCGTTCGCCGCGGACGTGGCGGAGGGCGGCGGCGAGGTCAGGCTCGGCTTCGAGGCCGTGCGGATCGGCCGGTCGGGCGACCGCGTCACGGTCGCGTCCCCGCACGAGGAACTGGCCTTCGACCGGCTCGTGGTGTGCGCGGGCCTCCAGTCCGACCGGGTGGCGCGCCTGGCGGGCGACGCCCCCGCTCCGGCGATCATCCCGTTCCGCGGCGAGTACTACCGGCTCGTCCCGTCCCGGACGGACCTGGTCCGCGGCCTCATCTATCCCGTGCCCGACCCGCGCTACCCGTTCCTCGGCGTGCACTTCACCCGGCGCGTGGACGGCGGCGTAGACATCGGCCCGAACGCCGTCCTGGCCCTCGCCAGGGAGGGCTACCGGCGCCGCGACGTCCGCCCCGCCGACCTGTGGGAGACGGTCCGCTGGCCCGGCTTCCGCCGCCTGGCGCGGCGGCACTGGCGGACGGGCGCGCGTGAGCTGTACGGGTCGGCGGTCAAGCGGGCGTTCGTCGCCGAGGCGCGCGGCTTCGTCCCCGAGCTGACGGCCGCGGACGTCGTGCCGGCGCCCGCCGGGGTCCGCGCGCAGGCGGTGGACCCCGACGGCTCGCTCGTCGACGACTTCCGCATCGGCCGCCTAGGCCCGATCACGACGATCCGCAACGCCCCGTCCCCCGCCGCGACGTCCTCCCTGGCAATAGCCGAACACGTAGTCAAAGACCTCCTCTAGTCCCACAGCTTGCGATCAAGGCTGTGGGGGTCGGGGACGATCTCGTCGCCGGGGGCGTCGAAGACCATCACGGGGCGGGCCTCCGGGTCGTACGGCTGCCAGCCGGGGTCGCCTTCGGCGGCGAAGCGGGTCCAGGCGCGGTGCATGCGGTCGGCGAGCCCCTGCGGCGGGTTCGGGCCGGTCAGGCCCTGGCCCTCGGCGGTGAGGTTGTCGAACACGAAGCCGAGCTCCAGGGCGTGGCAGGCGCCGAGGTCCTGGTTGGGCGACCGCCACGCGAACTCGTACATCCAGGTGCGCCCGCCGGACGCCGTGTGCCCGGCTGCGGCGCGGTGCGCGGGGATGCGGAACAGGCTGTCGGTGATGATCGCCGCCATCAGCTCGCCGGGCGCCATGTCGGGGTGGTGGGCGCGGTAGGCGGCCGGCAGGTCCGGCGGGACGCCCATGCCCGCGGTGACGGCCCCGACCAGCTCGTCGGTGAGGGCGGCGGCGATCCCCGTCGGCATCAGGAAGAGCCGGAACTCCTCGGTGGTGTAGCCGATGAGCAGGTCCACGTCCCGCCCGGCGCCGGCGGCGATGGCGTCCTCGGGGCGCCGGGCGATCAGCTCGCCGTCCAGGACGGGCGTCAGCGCCATGCCGCCCGCGGCGGTGGTGGCGCCCCAGCGCCCGGGGTCGGGGAGCGCGGCGACCTCGGTGGCGACGGCGTTCTGCACCGGGATGATCGCGGCCGGGTCGAGGGCGGCGAACCCCTCGGCGGTGGGCTCGACGCCGAGGCGGGCGGCCATCTCCTTGACGACGAGCAGGGCGTCGTCGGGGTCCTGGGCGATGCTGCCCGCGCCGCTCTGCGCGATGGCGCGGTGGAAGAGGCCGAGGTCGAGGGAGAGCAGGGTGGTGACGCTCATCGCGCCCGCCGACTCGCCGAACACGGTGACCCGGGCCGGGTCGCCGCCGAACGCGGCGATGTTGTCGCGGACCCACTCCAGCGCGGCGATCTGGTCGAGCAGCCCCCGGTTGAGCGGGGCGCCTGGCAGGTGCGCGAAGCCCTCGACGCCGAGCCGGTAGTTGATCGTCACGCAGACGACGCCGTCGCGGGCGAAGGTGTGGCCGCTGTAGACGGGCACGGCGCCCGACCCGTTCCGGAACGCGCCGCCGTGGATCCACACCATCACCGGGAGGCCCGCGTCGTCCGGTCCGGAGCCGTCCGGGACGCGGGGAGTCCACACGTTCAGGTTGAGGCAGTCGTCGCCCGGGATCTCGGGGTCGGGCAGGAGCGAGGCGAACACCTTCGGGTAGCCGGGCTTGGGCGCGGTCGGCCCGTACTCGAAGGCGTCGCGGACGCCGTCCCACGGCTCCGGAGGGCGGGGCGCCTGGAAGCGGTTCGGCCCGAAAGGCGGCGCCGCGTAGGGGATGCCGAGGAAGGCGGTGACGCCGTCCCGTGCCGTGCCCCGCACCTTCCCGTAGGTCGTCTGTACGACATCCGCCATGCCGCGCCTCCGGTTCTAGAACGCAATTCGACAGCCAGAGCGTACGGGACACGGCGCGGTCGGGAAACGCTCAGGCCCTACCGGGGTGAAGCATCCGCGTTAGGTAATCGCGGGCGAACGTGCGCATTGCGTCTTCGCTGTCGAGGGCGAGGCCGCCGCCCGGTACGAGGAGGAGCGACACCGCGAGCCTGAGCAGGACCTCGGCCACGGTGTCGTGGTCCTCGGCGTCGCCGGGGCGGGCGCGGCGCAGCCGGTCGGCGAGGATGTCGCGGGCAGCGAGCATCACCGCGCCGCCGTTCATGCTGAGCTGCGGCAGGAACGCCTCGGGCTCGCTCTGCAGGACGCGCGCCAGCAGCGGGTGCGTGCGGGCGCTGCGCAGGCCGACCACGAAGCCCTCGACGACGGCGTCCTCCGGGGAGGCGAGGTCCTCGGTGGCCTCCGAGATCGCGGTGAGGAAGCGGCGGCACTCGCGCAGGATCACGGCCTGGAGCAGCTGCTCCTTGTTGGTGAACCGCCGGTAGATGGTGGTGCGCGCGACCCCGGCCCGCTTGGCGACGTCCTCGACGCTGACCCGGCGCAGCCCGTAGGTCTCGAACTCCGCGAGCGCGGCGTCCAGGATGCGGGTGTCGAGATCGTCGGCGCCGGTGTCCGGCGCCGCCAGCCGGGCCCGCAGCCCTTCCCTGATGCTCGCGTCCGTGGTCATGCCCGCACCCTAACCGCCGGGGGCACCCGGGCCCCGCCACTGGGATGAAACACAGTTACAATAATCGTCGATCTGTACTTCTGTCCCGACCCCCGGCGGTGCACATGACGGACGAGGCCGACGCGCGGACCCCGGCCCCCCTCGGGCCCGGCTCACTGACCTGGCGGTACTTCGGCGACACCCGGATGCTCCTCGTCGGCCCGCGGGCGGCCGTGCTGCAGAACATGCTCCCCGCGCTCGGCCAGGGCGTCCTCGACCACTCGGTGTTCTTCTCCGAGACGTTCGCGCGGCTGAAGCGGTCCGCCGGCCCCATCCTCGACACCGTGTACGGCGGGGAGCGGTCGGCCGAGACGGGCCGGAAGGTCCGCGACTACCACCGCGGCATCAAGGGCACGATGCCGGACGGCTCCCGCTACCACGCGCTCGATCCCGAGACCTACTACTGGGCGCACGCGACCTTCCTCGACAACATGCTGTACGGCATCGAGACCTTCATCCGGCCGCTCGGCGAGGACGAGAAGCGCCGGATCTACGAGGAGTCCAAGACCTGGTTCCGGATGTACGGGGTCAGCGACCGGGCCATGCCGGAGGACTGGGAGGCGTTCCAGGCGTACTGGAAGCGGATGCTGGACGAGGAGGTCGTCCCGCACAAGACGGCCCGGTACGGCGTCGGCTACGTGAAGAAGGGGCTCCCCCGGCCGCCGAAGGTGCCGGCGCCGGTGTGGCGGGCGGTGTCGCCGCCGCTGAACGCGGTCGCCCGGTTCATCACGGTCGGCGGCCTGCACCCGCGGATGCGCGAACTCCTGGACCTGCCGTGGAGCACCGCCGACGAGCGCCGCCACCGGCGGTTCGCGGCGGCCGTCCGCGCGGCGGGGCGGGTGTGGCCGCTGCTGCCCGAGTCCGTCCGCTACCTGCCGCAGGCCCGCCGCGCGTTCCGCAGGGCGCGCCAGGCGCGCTGACTTGCGGCGAGTTGCCCTTATCAGCGCTCGCATAAGGGCAACACGCCGCAAGTCGACGGAGCTAGGAGCTCGAGCGGATGCGCGAGTCGTAGGCCTTGCGGGCGTCGGGGTCGTACTCCAGGAAGATCTTGTCCAGGCCGAGGCGCCGGGAGGTCGCCTGCCGGACCCGCTCGGGCAGCAGCGCGCCGAGCCGGACCTGCGTGCCGAGCTTCTTCGGCACGGCGACCTGCGGGCGCGGCTTGCCGATCAGCTCGACGACGGCCGCGGCGATGTCCTCGGGCTCGCAGTTCTTCTGCCCCTTCGGGCTGCGCGTCCCGGCGGTCAGCTCGGTGTTGGTGAAGGTGGGCAGGACGGCGCTGACGTGCACGCCGCGGTCCCGCACCTCCAGGCGGGTCGCCTCGGTGAACCCGACGACGGCGGCCTTGCTGGCGTTGTAGAGCGCGAGGCCGGGGGTGAACATGACGCCGGCGAGCGAGGCGATGTTGATGATGTGGCCCTCGCCGCGCGGCAGCATCCGGCCGAGGGCGAGCTTGGTGCCAAGCATCACGCCGTGCACGTTGATGTCGATGCAGCGGCGGGCGTCGGCGTCGCTCTCGTCGGTGACGGGCCCGATCGGCATGATCCCCGCGTTGTTGACGACGACGTCGAGCGGCCCGGCGGCCTCCTCGGCCTTGTCGAGGAAGGCGGTGAACGACTCGCGGGACGTGACGTCCACGACGAGTCCGGTGACGCCGAGCGACTCGGCGGCCTCCTTGACGGCGGTCTCGTCGATGTCGCCGATGACGACGGTGGCGCCCTTGGCCTTGAGGGCGCGGGCGGTGGCGAGGCCGATCCCCCGCGCGGCCCCGGTGATGGCGACGACCTTGCTCATGTTCACTGCTCCAGTGGTTCGAGGCGGACGGGCAGGCCGTCCTTGGGCGAGGGAAGGGACGTGGTGTCCAGGGGCCATTCGTACCGCGCGGGTACGCTCCAGCGGTACCGCTGGAGGACCTGGTGCAGGATCGTCTTGACCTGCATGCCCGCGAAGTGGAGCCCGATGCACTTGTGCGCGCCGCCTCCGAACGGCGCCCACGCGTACTTGTGGGCCTTGTCCTCGCGGCGCTCCGGGGAGAACCGCTCGGGGTCGAACCGGTCGGGGTCGCTCCACCATTCGGCCATGTGGTGGTTGCTGAGCATCGGCACCACGACGGTCGTCCCCTCGGGGACGTGGAAGCCGAGGACGGAGGTGTCCTTGACGACCTTGCGCGGCAGCGCCGGGACGGGCGTGACCAGCCGCATCGACTCCTTCATCACCATGTCGATGCCGGTGAAGGCGTCCAGGTCGTCGAAGCCGGGCTGCGCCTTGCCGAGCTCGAACGACTGCTCGCGCAGCCGCTCCTGCCACTCGGGGTGCTTGGCCAGGTAGTAGGCCATCGTCGTCAGCGTGATGGTGGTGGTGTCGTGCGCCGCCATCAGCGCGAAGATCATGTGGTTGACCACGTCCTCGTCGGTGAACCGCTCGCCGTCGTCGGTCTCGGCCTGGCAGAGCGCCGCGAACAGGTCGCCGCCGCCGCCCTCCCGCTTGGCCGGCAGGTGCCGGTAGAAGAACTCCTCCAGCACCTTGCGGGCCCGCAGGCCCTTGTGCCAGCGCAGCCCGGGGACCGGGAACCGGACGTAGGCCGTCCCCGCCCGGACGGCGTCGATGAACGCGCCGTTGACCCGCGCGCGCTCGGCGTCGTCCAGTTCGACGCCCATGAAGACGTCCACCGCGAGGTCGAGCGTGAGCTTCTTGATGTGGTCGTAGACCTTGAAGCCCTGCCCCGGCTCCCACGACTCGACGCCCTTGACGATGCCGGGCGCCATCGCGTCCATGTAGGAGTGCAGCCGGGGGCGGGTGAACGCCTGCTGCATGATGCGGCGGTGGTGCAGGTGCTCCTCGAAGTCCAGGAGCATGATGCCGCGGTTGAAGAACGGGCCGATGAAGTAGCTCCACGCGGGCCCGTTCGCGAACGCCTTGTCCCGGTTGACGAGGACGACCTCGGCGGCCTCGGGGCCGTGCACGGTGACCATCCGCTGGCCGAGCAGCCAACCCCACGAGACCGCGCCGTACTCGGCGTACCGTTTGCGGGCCATCCCGATCGGGTCGCGCATCACCGCGAGCGTGCTGCCGATGTAGGGGACGCCGGGGACGCCGGGCACCGGTTTCAGGTCGCTGCCCTGCGGCGGCGGCGCGAGAACGCTCGTCATGACCCCTCCGGACGCCGGTGCAACAAATACGCGAAATCTGTCGCTTTGTTCTAACGCAACGGCCGGGTGTAAGTCCAGACTTATCCGCGGTGACTTGGGCGTCAGCGGGCCTCGCGGGCGGGCGGCGCCTTGAGCAGCCGGCGCCGCGCCGCGTCCGTCAGCGGCCGGTACGCGCCCGCCTTGTCCCGGTAGAAGGCGCGCCCGTCGCCCGCCGCCGGGACGCCCTCGTCGCGCAGCGGCACCGTCCACAGCCGGTTTCCCGCCGTGACCGGCATCTCGTCCACGATCCGCACGATCGCGGGCCGCAGCCCCGGCTCCACGCGCAGCAGCGCCTCCGACAGGTCCACCGGCTTGACGGCGTTCTCCGCGGAGCCGCCCCGGGCGGCCGCCGGCGCGGACCGCAGGCTCACGGCCGCCGCGGCGAGCTCCGTCTCCCCCACCGGGATCCCGTAGACGGCCACGGCGTCGACGTAGGGCAGGTCTCCGAGCGCGTCCCGGATCGGACCGGGCGGGACGATGCCGTCGACGGTGCGGATCAGCTCGGCCTCCCGCCCGACGAGCCAGAAGTCGCCGCCCGCGTCCCGCCGGAACAGGTCCCCGGTGATCGTCCAGGCGTCCTCGGGCCGGAACACGCCCCGGACGGGGCGGGCCGCCGACCCGATCGCCGACAGCCGCACCCGGGCGAGGAGCATGCCGATCTCGCCGGGCCCGCACTCGATCGCGAACCCGTCCGGCCCCTCGGCGAGGCGCCCGCTCTCCAGGTCGTAGCGGGCGAGCCGCACCTCGGCGCTGCCCGGCAGCGGCCGGCCGAGCGACCCGGGCTTCTTGCCGCTCAGGTTGACCAGCACCGACTCGCCCTCGATGGAGGCGTAGAACTCCAGGACCCGCGCGGGCGCGAACCGCTCCTCGATCCGCCGCCACAGGCCGCGCGGCATGCCCGACCCGATGAACAGCCGGATGGCGTGGTGCCGCTCGGCCGGGTCCGGCGGCGCGTTCACCAGGTCGCGCAGCGACATCCAGGTGTAGGAGGCGACGGTCACGCCGTAGCGGCGCGCCTCGTCCCAGAACGCCTTCGGGTCGAACCCGGCGTCCGTGCGGGCGCTCGCGAGCGCGAGCCGGGCCCCGCCGGCGACGGCGCCCCCGAGGCTCATCAGCAGCGCGGACGGGTGCTGGAGCGGCGTGAGGCTGTAGACGGTGTCGGACGAGGACAGCGAGGCGGAGGACGCCGTCCCGAACGCCGACAGGGCCCAGCGCCGGTTGGTGATGCGGCTGGCGCGCAACCGGTCGCCGTCGCCGCGGAAGACGACGAACGCGAGGTCGCCGGCGCGGCCCGGGTTGGGCCGGTACCACCCGGGCGGCTCGACCGCGTCCGGGTCGATCGCCTCCATGTCCATGAGCGGGCCGCGCTCGCCGCGTCCCGCGCCGCCCAGCAGGAAGCCGGGCACGTCCAGCTTCGCGGCGGCCGCGGCGTGCTCGGGGTCGGCGATGACCCGCGTGACCTGGCCCAGCCGCGCCTCGGCGGCCGGGTCGCCGTCGGGCCGCAGCAGCACCGCGACGGCGCCGAGCCGGTTGAGCGCGGCGACGAGCGCGAGCGCCGTCGGCCGGGTGCCCATCAGGACCCCGACCGCGTCGCCGCGCCGCACCCCGATGTGGATCAGGCCGCGGACGACGGCGTCGATGCGGCGCTTGGCGGCGTCGTGGGTGTGCCCGCGCCCCTGGTACAGGAAGAAGACCTCGCCGGGCATCCGGCGGGCCTGCTCGTCCAGCAGCAGCCCCATGGACATGCGGGTGTCGGACTGGATGCGCTCCAGCCGCGCCAGCCGGGGCAGGTTCTGCGCGGCCTCGCCGCCGATCTGCCGCGTCCCGTGCACGGCCCGCGACGCGGTCCGGTACGCCGACCGCGCGGCGCTCGCCCCGATGCCCATGGCGAGCTGGAGCCCGTACCCGGCGGGGCCTCCCGGCAGCCCGGCGGACTCGGCCTCCTCGTCCCCGGCGACGGGCGCGACGATCTCCGGCAGCTCCGCCTCGCCCTCCCGCCACCGCGCCCACGCGGCGACGGCCGGCCACGTCCGCGCGATCGCGAGGCTGCCGACGACGAGCCCGAAGTGCCCGGCGCGCAGGGACGCCTCGTACACCTGGGCGCGGGGCGCGGCCCGCCGGATCCCGCGCACCATCGGCGGGGCGGCGATCTCGTCGACCTCCCCGACGAACGTCAGGACGGGGCAGGTGATGTCGGCGAGCGTGACGAGCCGGTCGCCGATGAGGAACCCGCCGGTCAGCATGCGGTTGTGCTGGATGAACTGGCGGATGAACTCCGCCAGCGCGGGGCCGGGCCACGACACCCAGCCCTCCCGCTCCAGGAACCGGCGCTGCCGCTCCCGGGGCGCGAGCCGCTCCCGGTCGTGCAGCTGCATGATGAAGTCGACCCGCGAGCGCACCGACTTCACCGGGCTGAGGAGCTGGAACCCCATGCGCGTGACCCACCCCGGCACCGCGAACCCGCCGAGCAGGGCGTCCGGTATCCGCTCGACCCCTTCGGAGGCGAGCCAGCTCGGCAGCCCGAACGGGAGCCCGACACTGGTGTCGGCGGGGCTCCCGAACGTCACCACGGACTCGATGCCCTCGCTGCGCCGGTACGCGGCCGCCTGGTAGACGAACATGCCGCCCTGCGAGTACCCGGCGAGGTGGACGTCCCGCCCGGTCATCTCGCGGATCCGGTCCACCGCGTCGCTGACCGCGAGGACGTGGTCGCTGACCGTCCGCTCCAGGCCTCCCGGCTCCCGCTCGGGAGCCCCGAAGTCCACCACCCACGGGTCGACGCCGAGATCGCGCAGCACCCGCACGGCGCTGACCCGCGAGGAGATGTCGTACACCTCCGCGGTGATCATGAGGGGCGGGACGAGCAGCATCACCGGCCCGCCGCCCGCTTCGGGGAAGTAGTGCCGCAGCCGGTAGACGCGCTGCTCGGTCACCACCTCGCAGGGCGAGGCGTCCTCGTCGGTATCGAAACCCCCGAAACGCGCGACTTCCAGGGCATTTTGGGCGGTGGATCCCAGGCGAGATCCCACCTTCAGGAGCGGAGCGACGCGGGGGGTGAGGGGGGTAGTCCCCCCTCGAATAGCACGGAGGAGCGTCTTGGCAACAGCCGGCATCGTCGACCTTTCAGAGCGTCAACGACATGTTGTCCTGTTATCGCCACCTTAAGCAATCAGGCGGCGGAGGCGCGCCGCGCGAGCGCCACGACGCAGCACACCAGGCCGACCACGAGCCCGGCGGCCTGGAGCAGGGTCGCCGCGAACGCCACGGTCTCCCCGGGCGCGCTCAGCGCGTCGCGCGCGTTCGGCGCGGCGGTGGCGCCCACGGTGAGGAAGGCGGCGGCGACGGCCGGGACGGCGAGCGCCCACCTCGGCCGGGCGAACAGCGCGATCGCGGCGGCGACGGTCAGGATGATCAGTCCGGGCGGGACCGCCGGGTAGTCCATCCCGCCGGCGATCTGCACGGGGATCGCGGCGGCCGCGACCGCGAGGCCGACGGCCGCCGACCTTCTCGCGCCGGACGAGGCGACGTACATGAGGGTTCCTCTCTCACGGGGTCAAGGGCGACACCATCGTGAGAGAGGGCCGTGCACAGCGTCGTCGTCCAGGGGGAGGCTTCGCCGCTACGCCCGGGGGCGTACTCAGGTGATGATCCGCGCGCCCTCCATGTGGCCGCCCTGGAGCCTCTCCCACATGTACCGGCGGCGGGGCTTGCCGCTAGAGGTGCGCTGGATCAGCCCGGCGCCGACGACGATCGTCAGCTCCACGTCGTCCCCGATGCGCCGCCGCAGCATCTCGCGCACCCCCCCGATCCAGGCCTCGTCCTGCGTCTCGGCGAACAGCGCGAGCCCCTTGCGCCCGGCGCCGGGGACGCCGACCACGACGATGCGGCCCTTCCCGAGCCCGCTCACCTCGGCGACCTTGGACTCGAGGTCCTCGACGTAGACCGAGCGCCCGCGCACCTTGATGCTGTCGCCCATCCGCCCGAGGACGAACAGCTGCCCCTCGTGGAAGAACCCGGCGTCCCCGGTGTAGACCTTGCCGTCCATGAACCGGGTCGACTTGGCCTCGGCCCCCGCGTAGTACCCCGGGCAGGCCGAGGGGCCGCCCACGACGATCTCGCCCAGGAGCCCGCTCCCCAGCTCGCGCCCCTCGTCGTCGACGATGGCGACGGGCACGTCGTCCTCGGGCGTCCCGCAGCCGACGACCCAGCC
Organism: Actinomadura sp. NPDC000600; assembly: GCF_040492135.1. NCBI lineage: Bacteria > Bacillati > Actinomycetota > Actinomycetes > Streptosporangiales > Thermomonosporaceae > Actinomadura > Actinomadura sp. NPDC000600. The sequence continues at coordinate 281,056 of NZ_JBEUPD010000007.1, read as the reverse complement.
GGCCTTGGCGCCGAGCGACCCGGCCCCGAGCGCGTGCTGGTCCAGGATCCGGACGGGCTCCCCGAACGCCAGCGCCTCGGGGTCGGGCCGGACCGCCAGGGGGCTGCGCGGGGCGTCGTCCATGGTGACGAGCAGCGTGGTCTCGGCCATCCCGTAGGCGGGCTTGAACATCGTCCGGGAGAACCCGAACGGCTCCATGAGCTGTGCGAACACCTCGAGCGTGTGCGGGTCGATGGGCTCGGCGCCGATCAGCGCCATCTTCCACCCGGACACGTCGAGCCCCTCCAGCTGCTCGGGCTTGACCCGCCGCGCGCAGTAGGCGTAGGCGAACGGCGGCGCCGCGGTGTGGGCCGCCTCCCCGAAGCACCGGAGCCACCGTGCGGGGTCGCGGATGAAGTGGTCGGGCCGCATCAGCTTCAGCATCCCCTGCCGCGCGATGGGCGTGATGAAGCAGCCGATGAGCCCCATGTCGTGGTACAGCGGCAGCCAGGAGGCCGTCACGTCGCCGTCCTCGTACCCGGCCATCCGCGTGATCAGGTCGACGTTGGCCTCCAGGTTGTCCCAGGTGACCATGACCCCGCGCGGCGACCCGCTGGATCCGGAGGTGAACTGGAGCAGGGCGAGCTCGCCCGCGGGCCGGACCTCGGCCTCCTCCTCCGCCTGCCGCGGCTTCCAGGGCTCCCCGTCCACCCCGGCCTCGGCCATGGCCCGCCGCGCGTAGTCGGCCAGCCCGTCGGAGGCGACGACCAGCGCCGGCGACGCCTGCCGCAGGATCGCCGCCACGTGCGCGACGTAGTCGTCCCCGTCCTGGAACAGCGGCGGAGTGATCAGGCACACCGTGGCCCCCGCGGCCCAGACCGCGAAGTACGTCTCGACGCAGGTGAAGTCCGTCGGCAGGATGAGGCACACGACGTCGCCCGGCCGGACGCCCTCCTCGATCATCGCTCCCGCGGTGCGTCGCGCGGCCGACGCCAGCTCACCGTAGTCGCGGAACTCCCAGCCCCCGTCGTCGGCAGCCAGGTGAACGCCGCGTCCGGTGTTCGGCTTGTCCAGCCAGTCGCGCAGCGCAGATGGCATCGTGTCCCCTTCACAGGAAAGGCTCGCGCCCGTACATAACTCGCGGGTAACTTCACCAGGGCGGCGCGACCCCGTCAACCGGTTCGATCAGCAAAGAGACCAACCGGTCATTTGGCTGTGTCCCACAAGCCGCCTCAGACGCCGGCGGAGACCTTCCGGGCCGCGACGAGCCGGGCGCCCACCCGCCACCCGAGCAGGGCCGCTCCGAGGAACACCGAGGCCACGATCACGAACGCGACGGCCGTCCCCTGCCCCGCCACCGCCCGGAGCGCCATCCCCACGGCCACGGTCGAGACCCAGACCCCGGCACCGACCGGCCAGACCCGTTCGGGCCGGCGCCACGCCCGCATGGCGCCCCACCCGGCGCCGAGCCCCGCGAGAAACGGCCAGGCGGTGGACGCGAACCCGGCCAGACCGGCGGCCTCGTCGTGCGACGCCCGCCCGATCGCGACGAAGACGAGCACGCAGCAGACGTCCACCAGCCCGGCCAAGGAATTCCGCATGCCCCCAGGCTAGGCGCCCGCGCCCAGCACCCGCGCCACGATGGAGGGACGCATCAGGGCCGGGGGCGGGTCGAGCAGGCCGACGACGCGGAAGAACTGCTCGGCGACGTCGGCGTCGCGGGCGGCGGCGGCCTGGACGCGGTCCACGTAGGCGTTCATGACCCGGATCGCGGGGCCGCGCCGGCCTTCGACCTCCGGCATGGACAGGTCGGCGGCGACGGCCATCCGCCACGGGTCGTTCAGCGCCTTGGCCACGGCGCGGAAGTACCGCCTGGCCAGCCCGCGCGGCCCCGCCGCCAGGCAGCGGCGCAGCACCTGCGCCTCCAGGCAGGCCACGGTCATGCCCTGCGCGTAGATCGGGTTGAAGCTGCACAGCGCGTCCCCGGTGACGAGCAGGCCGTCGGGCAGCCCCCGCGCCCGCTCGTAGCGGTTGCGCAGGTCGGACGGGTACCGGTGCGAGGCGATCCCGTCCAGCGCCTCACCGGCGAGGATCGCCTCGAACACCTCCGGCGGCGCGAGCGTCCGGACGAAGGCGAGGAAGCCCTCCTCGTCCGCGGGCGGACGGTTCGCACCGTCCAGGCCCGCGACGGTGAGCAGGTACCGGTCGCCCTCGACGGCGACCATCGCCATGCCGCGCGGGCTGCCCGGCCGGGGGCCGACGACGACGGCCTTGCCGACACCGGAGTCCAAAGGCAGCCGGACGGGCCGGGTGGCGTAGGCGACCCCGATCCTGACCTCCTCCTGCGGGACCGGGCCGTGCCCGAGCCGCTCCAGCCAGTACCGGGTGCGTCCGGCGCGTCCCATCGCGTCCAGGACCAGGTCGGCGCGGACCTCCTCGGCAGCGGCGCCGGGCGTCCGCGGCACCACCTGGACGCCGGTGATCCGGCCGGGCCCGGCCGTGAGCAGCCCGACGACGTCGCGTCCTTCGGCGAACCGGACGCCGGGCAGGGCTCCGACACATTCGCGGACGACGTCCTCCAGCAGCGGCCGGCTCGCCTGGATCGCCCGTTCCGAGCCGGGCCGCCGGGCGAGCGTGTGGCCGCCGAGGGCGAAGTGGTGGTCGACGCCGGGGTCGGCGACGACGGCGCCGCCGCCGATCAGTGCCGCCTCGGCGCCGGGCAGGAGCTCCTCCAGGATCCGCTGCCCGCGCGGCAGCAGGATGTGGGCGTGCCGGCCCTGCGGGACGCCTTTGCGGGATCGCCCGTTCAGGCCCTGGTCGCGTTCGACGACGGTGACCCGGTCATAGGCCCCGGCCAGGGCCCGGGCTGCGAGCAGCCCCGCCATGCCGGCGCCGAGCACCACCGCGTGTTCTCCGATGCCTCGCATCTCGTGCCTCCCGTTGTCGGTCGATGAGGCGACGATGCGGCGGCCCGCTGTCCACCTGCCAGGCCACTAGCTGTCCATGTGGTGTCCGGTTCCGTAGAGCTCCTTCTCCCACAGCGACGCGGCGATCCGTTCGACGGCCCGGTTGCGGTATCGCCGGTAGGTGCTGAACGGCAGCCCGAGCATCTCGGCGGCCCGCTCCTGGGTGGCCGCCGGGCGCAGGAACGTGCGGTCGACGACCCGGTACAGCGACTCTTCGCGCGGATCGTGCCGCAGCGCCTCGGCGGCCTCTTCGAGCAGGCTCCGCAGTGCCGCGCCGGGGTCGTCGGCCGACCGGACGAGCCGCGACCGCAGGAGCGGGTTCCCGGCGAGCCGGTCGGGACGGCGCAGGTCGCGCAGCGCGGCGCGCACGGCGTCGGCGAACTCGGGCTGCGACAGGACGAGCTCGGGCGCGGCGGCGGTGACGGGTGCGCCGAGCTCGCGCTCGGCGGTGAGGGACAGCCAGTCGTCGACGCCGAGAACCCGCCAGTCGTGCGCGTACACCTCGTAGAGCATCCCGCCCACGCGGTAGGACGCGTCCGGCGCGTGGTGGAAGTCGAAGAAGGACAGGAGCGGGTCCCAGTACTCCCGGTCCGACGGCACGGTGACGAGGTCCCAGGCCTTGCCGCCGCGGGTGATGACCTCCTGGCCGTGCCAGAGCCGGATCATGGTCTCCGACCGGGAGGGGCGCCGTCCCGGCTCGGTGTCCACGAAGAACCGCCAGGCGAGCACGCTCTCCCCGGGCCGCGGCGGGCCGTGCCGCGTCGCATGGCTCCACATCGCCCTCGTCCCCGGATCGGCCTGGAGGTCCTCCTCGTCGGCCTCGTGCAGGGCCAGGTAGGCCGCGTACCCGAACGGCTCGCCCGCGTCGTCCCGAAATATCCCGAACGCGCCCGGCTGCCGCTCGATCCATCGCGCCGCGAACCGGGCCTGCTCGTGCCCCTGGTGCTCGCGGGTCATGGCGAGGACGGTCTCGGCGCCGCCGGGGCCGAGTTCCGAGACCGACAGCCGCCCGAGCCCGCCGAGCCGCCAGTAGCCCTTGACGACGGGGTGGTCGCGGCTGAGGAACATGATGTCCGCGACGGCCCGGTGCCGGACGAGCTCGTCCTCCCGCGCCGCGCGGGCCCGCTCGACGAGGTGGGCGCGCAGCGCCCGGTGCAGCGCCGCGTACCCGTCCGGGTCGCGCCAGCGCAGGTCGGCGTCGAGGATGTCGCGGACGACGTCGTGCGGGAACACCCCGAACTCGCGCTCCTCGACGAACGACAGGGTCCGCAGCCATCCGAACAGGGGCCCGGCGCCGTCGCCCACCATGGCGCGCAGCAGCTCCTCGGTGGTGAACCGCGCGTGCGCGCAGATCTGCAGCGCCTCCCGGTGCCGGGGCCCGGGCACCTCGTCGACCAGCCGCCCGAGCAGCGCGCGCACGACGTCCGGCACGCCGCTCAGCGCCCCCGGCACCTCCCGCCGCCGCCGGATCATGTCGACGAGCAGCGAGAGGGTCAGCGGATGCCCGTGGGCCAACCGCAGGATCCGCTCGTGCAGCTCGGCGGGGACGCCCTCGACGTCCAGGTAGGCGCGCGCGTCGTCGGGGCTGAGGTTGCGCAGCGACACGACCCGGAGCAGTTCGTGCCATCCCGCGTCGGCGATCCACCGGGCCGACGGCGCGTCCCGGCCCGCGATGACGACGACGGTGTCGGCGGCCAGCCCGGGCACGAACCGCTCCCGGACCCAGTCGTCGAGGGGCGCGAGCAGCTCGTAGGTGTCGACCAGGACCGCGTACCGCCCGCGCGGCGCCTCGACGGCCCGCAGGAAGGCCCCGGCCTCAGGTGTGATCGTCCGCGCGTCGACCAGCACGGGCGCGACCCCCGCCTGGCGCGCCGCCTCCGCCATCTCCCCGAGCAGCGCGCTCTTGCCGACCCCTCCGGGCCCGTGCAGGAACAGCACGGAGAAGTCCCCGTCCGCGAGCGCCCCGCGGAACAGCTCGATCTCCCCGCTCCGCCCGACGAACCGCCGCCGCCGGGCCCGCCGCAACCGGTCCCCGACCGTCCCACCCTCGGCCACCGAAGCCTCCAGGAACCAAGACCACCGCATCCCCACGGTAGACCCGCACCCCACCGGCCGAGGTCCCCCCGGACGCCCTGCCATGATCGCGCGATGGAACTCGACTGGCGCTACTTCCGCCGGCTCTACGAGGAACTGCTGGACCACGACGACACCGAAGGGGCCCGCCGCCACCTGGCGGACCGGCGCCGCACGGCGGCCGCCCATCTGGCCGAGCTGGCTCCGCTCCGCCGGCGGGAACCGGTCCCCGCCGGCGGGTACACCGTGGAGGACGAGCAGTTGTGGCGGCTCACGAAGCTCTACGCGCTGAGCAGGATCAGCGACTACCTGATCGAGCTCTCCTGCCCAGAAGGGGACCCGCCCCCGGGTTTCGGCGTCACCGGGGGGCGCCCCGTCATCGAGGGCAGCACCGCCCACAGGATGGAGCTGCGCGGGTGGCGGACGACCGCCACTCCCGGCCGGCACGGCCCCCGCAGGCTGGACCGGGCGGCCCTGACCATGCACACGGAGTTCTTCACCGAGATCGGCCTGACCCCCTTCGACCAGGCCCGGGCGTTCTCGCCCTTCCACCACGAGATCTTCGCCGTGGTGCAGGACCGGACCGCGTCTCAGGTGACCGTCGAGGAGGTGCTGTGGCCGGGCTTCTGGTTCGGCGACCTGCTGTTCAGCCGCGCCGGCGTCCGCGTGCGCGCCCCACGCCACCTGATCGACGCCGAGGTGGCCACGACCTCGACCCTGTACTTCACCTTCCGCCGAGAGCCGCGCCCGACCGATGACCTGTCGCACGGCTGGGGTTCGAACTCGCAATGGCGCACGGCCTTCCCCCGCTTCTACGCCGACGGGGACGGCCTGCACTGCAACTGGGACGGCACGGTCGACATCGGCGAGGACCCTCCGCAGGACCCGCCGCACCACCCGGACGCCGCGCACCCGCTGGACCAGCGCCGGGAACTGCTCCTGCACCGCTGCTTCGTCCGAAGCGCACTCCCCCAGGACGAGGACGAGCGCTTCCCTTACGAGGACCGTCTGACCCTCACCACCGCAGAGTGGATGCACCCGTCGCTGGACCGATGAGTTCTCGACGTGGCGGAGGTCGACATGGGCATGGCTACTGCCCACACGCTCGAGACGCCCGAGACCGACCTCGTCTACGACGTCCGCGGACCGCTGCCGCCCGCGGACGGCCGCCCGCCGCTGCTCATGATCGGCCAGCCGATGGGCGCCGCGGGCTTCGGCACGCTGGCGTCGCACTTCCCCGACCGCACCGTGGTCACCTACGACCCGCGCGGCCTGGGCCGCAGCACCCGCAAGGACGGCCGGGTGGACCAGTCACCGGAGGTCCAGGCCGGCGACGTCCACGCGCTCATCGAGGCGCTCGGGGCCGGTCCCGTGGAGCTGTTCGCCAGCAGCGGCGGCGCGGTGACCGCGCTGGCCCTGGTGGCCGCGTACCCCGACGACGTGGCCGCCCTGGTGGCGCACGAGCCGCCGCTCATGGCGCTGCTCCCCGACGCCGAGGCCGCGGAACGCGCCCGGGCCGACGTCCGGGACGTCTACCAGGCCAAGGGGTCGGGTGCGGGTATGGCGGCCTTCATCATGATGACCTCGTGGCGGGGCGAGTACACCGACGACTACTTCGCCCAACCGGCACCGGACCCCGCCGCGTTCGGGATGCCGACCGACGACGACGGCACCCGGGAGGACCCGCTCCTGAGCGACCGGTCATGGGCGGTCAGCAGCTACCGCCCCGACGCCGCCGCGCTCACCGCGTCCCGTACACGCATCGTGATAGCGGTGGGCGAGGAGACAGGGGACACCTTCACCGGCCGCACCTCAGTGGCGGCCGCCGACCTGCTCGGCCAGAAGCCCACCGTCTTCCCAAGCCACCACGGCGGCTTCCTGGGCGGCGAGTACGGCCAGGCAGGCCAACCGGAAGCCTTCGCGCAGAAGCTGCGCGAGGTCCTGTCCCCCACCGACTGACCCGAGGGGGCTAGGGGCGGAGCCGCCGACCCCCCAAGAGAAGCGAAGAGCGAAGCCCGAGGGGGATAGGGGCGGAGCCCCAGGGGTGGGCGGGTGGGGGATGGCGGCGGCACAGGGGGCTCCGGGGGATCGTCCCCCGGGCGAAAAGCGAAGGATCCCCCGGAAGCCGCGAAGCGGCGACCAGGGGATCCCGATCCGTAGCGGGGGCAGGATTTGAACCTGCGACCTCTGGGTTATGAGCCCAGCGAGCTACCGAACTGCTCCACCCCGCGGCGATGGCTTAACTCTATGGGGTGGGGATGGCTTAGGCAAACAGATTCGGAAGCAGCGCGGACGACCGCCGGAACCCGAGGGGGGCGAGCGCCGAAACCCGAGGAGGGACGAGGGGCGAAGCCCAAGGGGGGATAGGGGCGGAGCCCCAGGGGCGGGCGGGTGGGGGATGGCGGAGGCAACAGGGGCTCCGGGGGATCGTCCCCCCGGGCGAAAAGCGAAGGATCCCCCGGAAGCCGCGAAGCGGCGACCAGGGGATCCCGATCCGTAGCGGGGGCAGGATTTGAACACTGCGACCTCTGGGTTATGAGCCCAGCGAGCTACCGAACTGCTCCACCCCGCGGCGATGGCTTAAAGGTACGGGGGTGGGTTCGTTGCGGGCAAACGATTTGTTGCGGGGGCTTGGAGGGCGGCGGTCAGCATGGCCGTGAGGTCGGTGGTGAAGGTGTCGTGGTCCGGGACGGACGGGGGCGTGCCGGAGGGGCGGGTGCGGGTGGCGCGGTCGGCGAGGGCGGCGGTGAGGAAGGCGATGAAGAGGGAGATGCGTTCGAGGGCGATGGGTTCGGGGAGGGTGGCGCGGCAGGCGGTTTCGAGGAGGTGGAGCTGCTGCTGGAGGGCGGTGCCGTGGAGGACGGGCGGGGGGCGGTGGTCGCGGATTCCGGCGCGTCCGGCGAGTTGGGCGGTGATGCGGAGGAAGTCGCGGCCGTGGGGGGTGCGGAGTTCGTCGGCGGTGGGGCGGACGACGGCGTCGACGATGGCGTGGAGGTCGTCTGGGCGGAGGCCGGGGAGGGCGGCGGCGCGGGCGGGTTCCATGCGGGTGACGCCGGCACGGAGGATGGCGTCGAGGAGGCCGTCGCGGGAGCCGAAGTGGTAGGTGACGGCTGAGTCGTTGGCCTGGCCGGCGAGGGCGACGATGTCGCGGGTGCGGGCGGCGTCGATGCCGTGAGCGGCGAAGAGGTGGGCGCCGGCGCGGATGAGGGCGTCGCGGGTGGCTCTTGCGTCCTTCGGCACGCCGATGATACTAACAGGAGGCGTTAATAACGGCGCCTGTTAGAACCCGGAGGCCCGGCCATGGCGGACGTCTACGATCCCTTCGATCCCGGGTTCCAGGCCGACCCCTATCCGGCGTACCGGCGGCTCCGGGACGAGGAGCCGGTGCACCGCCATGAGGATCCGCCGTTCTGGGCGCTGTCGCGCTTCGACGACGTCTGGGCGGCGACGCGGGACGCGGGCGCGTTCTCCTCGGCGCAGGGCCTGACGTTCTACCCGGACGAGATCGGCACGCTGGGCCTGGCCCCGACGATCGTCATGCTGGATCCGCCGCGCCACACCGTGCTGCGGCGCCTGGTGAGCCACGGGTTCACGCCGCGCCGGACGGCCGGACTCGAGTCGCTGCTACGCGAGTTCGTCCGCTCCCGGATAGCGCTGATGGAGCGGAAGGCCGCGGACGGCGAGACCCCCGACCTGCACCGGGACTTCTCCTCGCCGCTGCCGACGTTCGCGCTGGCGCATCTGCTCGGCGTCCCGGAGGCCGACCGCGCGCGGTTCGATCCGTGGGTGTCGGCCCTCACGACCTTGCAGGACGAGGGGTTCGGCCTGCGCTCGATGCAGGACGGCGCCGTGCAGGCGGTGGCGGAGATGTTCGGCTACTTCAGCGACGTGATCGCCGCGCGCCGCGCCGCCCCGTCCGGGGATCTGATCAGCGCGCTGACCGCGGCCGAGGTGGACGGGGAGCGCCTCACCGACTGGGACGTCCTCGGCTTCTGCTTCGTCATGGTGGCGGGCGGCAACGACACGACGGGGAACCTGATCTCGCACGGCGTGGCGCTGCTGGACGGCGACCACGCGCAGCGGGAGCGGCTGGCGGCCGACCCGTCGCTGATCCCGAACGCGCTGCTGGAGTTCCTGCGCCTGGAGGGCTCCGTTCAGGCGCTGGCCCGGACGACCACCCGCCCGGTCACGCTGCACGGAACGGAGATCCCGGAGGGCGAGAAGGTGATGATGCTGTTCGGGGCGGCGAACCGGGACGAGCGCGAGTTCGGCCCGTCCGCGGGCGAGCTGGACGTCACCCGCGGGATCCCGCGCCACCTGGGCTTCTCCAGCGGCGTGCACTTCTGCATCGGGTCGCACCTGGCCAAGCTCCAGGCGCGCGTGGCGCTGGAGGAGCTTCTCCAGGCCCACCCCCGCATAGGAGTGGACCTGGAGAACGCGGAGCGCATCCGGTCCCCGTTCACCCGCGGCTGGGCGTCGCTCCCGGCCACGGGCGTCGGGGCCTGAGGCGCCTACTGCATGTGCGGGTACCGGTAGTCGGTCGGCGGGACGAACGTCTCCTTGATCGAGCGGGGGGACGTCCAGCGCAGCAGGTTGAACACCGAGCCGGCCTTGTCGTTGGTGCCGGACGCCCGGGCGCCGCCGAACGGCTGCTGCCCGACGACGGCGCCGGTGGGCTTGTCGTTGATGTAGAAGTTGCCGGCCGCGTACCGGAGGACCTCGGCGGTGTGCGCCGCGGCGGCCCGGTCGGTGGCGATGACGGCGCCGGTGAGCGCGTAGTCGGCGACCGACTCCATCTGGGCGAGCATCTCGTCGTACCGCTCGTCCTCGTAGACGTGGACGCCGAGGATCGGGCCGAAGTACTCGGTCCGGAAGATCTCGTTGTCGGGGTCGCCGGACACGAGCACGGTGGGCCGCACGAAGTAGCCGACGGAGTCGTCGCAGGTCCCGCCGGCGACGATCTCGACGTTCGGGTCCGCCTGGGCGCGCTCGATCGCGGCCTTGCTCTTGGCGAAGGCCCGCTCGTCGATGACGGCGCCCATGAAGTTGGACAGGTCGGCGACGTCGCCCATGGTGAGCCCGTCGACCTCCGCAGCCAGCTCCTCCTTGAACCCGTCCTCCCAGATGGAGCGCGGGACGTATGCGCGGGACGCGGCGGAGCACTTCTGGCCCTGGTACTCGAAGGCGCCGCGCACGAGCGCCGTCTTCAGCACGGCGGGGTCGGCGGACGGGTGCGCGACGACGAAGTCCTTGCCGCCCGTCTCCCCCACGACCCGCGGGTAGCTCCGGTACTTCTCGATGTTGGCGCCGACCGTCTTCCACAGGTGCTGGAACGTCGCGGTGGAGCCGGTGAAGTGGATCCCGGCGAGGTCGGGGTGCTGGAGCGCCACGTCCGACACCGCGAGCCCGTCACCGGTCACGAGGTTGATGACGCCCGCGGGGAGCCCGGCCTCCTCCAGGAGCCTCATGAGCAGCACGGCGGAGTACGTCTGCGTGGGCGACGGCTTCCACACGACGACGTTGCCCATCAGGGCGGGCGCGGTCGGCAGGTTCGCGGCGATCGCGGTGAAGTTGAACGGGGTGATCGCGTAGACGAACCCCTCCAGCGGCCGGTGGTCGGACCGGTTCCACACGCCGGGGCTACTGATCGGCTGCTCGGCGAGGATCCGCCGGGCGAAGTGCACGTTGAAGCGCCAGAAGTCGACGAGCTCGCAGGGGCTGTCGATCTCCGCCTGCTGGACGGTCTTGGACTGCCCCAGCATGGTCGCGGCCAGCAGCGTCTCCCGCCACGGCCCGGCGAGCAGGTCGGCGGCGCGCAGGAAGATCGCGGCCCGGTCGTCGAAGGACATCGCCCGCCATGCCGGCGCGGCCTTGAGGGCGGCGGCGACGGCGTCCCGGGCGTCCTCCTCGGTCGCGGTGCCGAACGTCCCGAGCACGGCCGCGTGCCGGTGCGGCTGGACGACGGCGACCTTGGCGCCGGCCCCGAGCCGGCGCTCGCCGCCGATCGTCATGGGCAGGTCGATCGGGGCCTCGGCGGTCAGCTCGGCGAGCTTCGCCTCCAGCCGGGCCCGCTCGGCGCTGCCCGGCGCATAGCCGCGCACCGGCTCGTTCGCCGGTGTCGGAACGTTGGTGACGGCGTCCATGGAAACTCCTTAGCGGGAGACGAACGAACGGAGGAAGAAGGCGAGGTTGGCGGGCCGCTCGGCGAGCCGCCGCATGAAGTAGCCGTACCAGTCGGCCCCGTAGGGGACGTAGACGCGCATCCGGTGGGCCTCGGCGAGCCGCCGCTGCTCGGCGGTCCGGATGCCGTAGAGCATCTGGAACTCGTAGGAGGCAGGCGAGCGCTCGGCGGCCAGGGAGCGCGCGATCTCGATGATCCGCGGGTCGTGGCTGGCGACCATGGGGTACCCGTCGCCCCGCATGAGCCGCCGCAGCGCCCGCACGTAGGCGCGGTCGACCTCGTGCCTGCTCTGGTAGGCGACCGACGCGGGCTCGGCGTAGGCGCCCTTGACCAGCCGCACGCGGGACCCCTCGCCCACCAGGTCCCGCAGGTCGCCCTCGGTGCGCCGCAGCATGGCCTGGACGGCGACCCCCACCCAGGGGAAGTCGACCCGCAGCTTCCCGAGGATCTCCAGCGTGGAGTCGACCGTCGTGTGGTCCTCCATGTCGAGGGTGACGGTCATGCCGACCCGCCCGGCCGCGGCGCAGATCTCCCGCGCGTGGTCGAGCGCGAGGTCGCCGGGCAGCGCCTGCCCGAGCGCGGACAGCTTCACCGAGGCGTCGGAGCCCCGGGCGAGCCCCTGCCCCTCGAACGCCTCGAACAACTCCAGGTAGGCGTCCCGGGTGGCCCGCGCCTGGGCGGGTTCCCGGGTGTCCTCCCCGAGGTGGTCGAGGGTGACCTCAAGCCCGCCGTCCCGCAGTTCCCGGACGGCTTCGAGGGCGGCGTGGAGATCGTCCCCGGCAACGAACCGGTCGACGACTCCCCTGGTCAGCGGCACGGAGGTGATGACGTCGCGCATCCGTCCGCTGCGCGCGGCGGCGAGAAGAAGCGGGCTGAGCATGGAACCCTCCAACGTCAAGGAACACCTCGCACGTTAGGAGCACCGCCGCGCGGCCCCTATAGTCAAACGCCACTTTCAGAGCGGCCCGTCCTCATACAGATGTACGAAGGGATCGCGATGGCACCCGATCTGCAGGAAATCGTGGAGCAGGCGGCCGACCTCCTGCGCGCGCCCGCGACCCTGGAGGACCGCGACTTCCATCTGGTCGCCTACGCCGCGCACGGCGACACGATCGACCCCGTCCGTATGAACTCGATCCTGCACCGCCGCGCCACCGAGGCCGTCCGCGCCCGCTTCGAGCGCCACGGCATCGCCCGCGCGACGGGCCCCGTCCGCATCCCGGCCGACGCCGCCCTCGGCCAGCTCGCCCGCCTGTGCCTGCCCGTCCGCTGGAACAACGTCACCTACGGCTACCTCTGGCTGCTGGACGACAAGGAGCGCATCACCGACGCCCAGGCGGCCAGGGCCATGCCCCTGTGCGAGCGCGCCGGCCTCCTCATGGCCCGGCAGGCCCGTGAGCGCGACGACCTCGGCTGGAAGGTCGCCGACCTGCTGTCCACGCACCCCGACGTCCGGACCCAGGCCGCCGACGACCTCACCGACGCCGGAGCGGCCGACCCGCCCCTGACGGTGGCCGTGCTGCGGACCCCCAGCCCCGAGCCGCTCAACCCGTGGCTGCTCCCCCACTCCGTCCTGGCGACGGTGTGGCAGCGCGACCACGTCCTCCTCGTCCCCGCGGGCAGCGCGACGACAGCTCTGACCCGCGCACGCCGCCTCCTAGAGGAACGCAACACTCCCGTCCACACCGGCGTGTACTCCCCCTGCCCCACCCTGGACGACGTCCACGAGGGCTGGCTCCGCGCCCGCGTGGCCGCCCGCACCGCCGCCCCTGGCGAGATCCGTGACTGGACGTCCCTGGGCGTCCTCCGCCTCCTGCGCACAGCGGGCGACGAGGCCTTGGCCCAGACGACCCAGACCCCCGGCACCGAACGCCTCCTAGCGCACGACGAGCTCGCGAAGACGGCCCGCACCTACCTGGACCTGGCGGGCAACGTCCAGCAGACGGCGAAGGCCCTGAACATCCACCGCCAGACCCTCTACCACCGCTTGCGCCGCATAGAGGAGCTGACGGCCCTGACCCTCACCGACGGCCAAGACCGCCTGACACTCCACCTGGCCCTGACCCTGGCCCCCCACCTGACCTGAAGAGCCTCAAGCCTGAGCGAGCCCGGCATGCCGCTCCCGCAGATCCCGCTTGAGGATCTTGCCGCTGGGGTTCTTGGGCAGCGCGTCGGCGAGGACGACGTACTTGGGGCGCTTGTAGGGGGCGAGCCGCTCGCGGACGTGCGCGTGGACGTCGTCCACGGTCAGCGCGGCGCCCGGCTTCGGCACGACCACGGCGGTGACGGCCTCGATCCAGTGCGGGTGGCTGATCCCGAAGACGGCGACCTCGGCCACGCCCTCCAGCTCGTAGACGGCCTCCTCGACCTCCCGGCTGGCGACGTTCTCGCCACCCGTCTTGATCATGTCCTTCTTGCGGTCGACCACCGAGAGGTAGCCGTCCTCGGTCATGACCCCGAGGTCGCCGGAGTGGAACCACCCGTCCCGGAACGCCTCGGCGGTCTTCTCCTCGTCGCGGTAGTAGCCGAGCGCGGCGTGGGGGCTGCGGTGGACGATCTCGCCGACCTCCCCGACCCCCACGGGCGCGCCGTCGTCGTCCACGAGCATGGTCTCCACGTTGATGGCCGCGCGCCCCGCGCTGCCGGCCCGTTCGAGCTGCTCGTGCGGCTTCAGGATGGTGGCGAGCGGCGCCATCTCCGTCTGCCCGTAGAAGTTCCACAGCCGCACGTCCGGCAGCCGCCGCATGAGCTCCCGCAGCACCTCCACGGGCATGGGCGAGGCCCCGTAGTAGCCCTTCTTCAGGCTCGACAGGTCGCGCCGGTCGAAGTCCGGGTGGCGCAGCAGCGAGATCCAGACGGTGGGCGGGCAGAAGAGCTTGGTCACCTTCTCCCGCTCGATCGTCTCCAGCAGCGCCGCGGGGTCGGGCCCCGGCAGGATGACGCTGGTGGCGCCCAGGTAGACGTCCACGGAGAAGAAGCAGTCGAGCTGCGCGCAGTGGTACATCGGCAGCGAGTGCACCTCGACGTCGTCGCCGCTCATCTCGCCGTCGACCACGCAGCTCACGTACTGGCTGATGAGGGACCGGCTGGTCAGCACCACTCCCTTGGGCCGCGACTCGGTCCCCGAGGTGTACATGATCCGCAGCGGGTCGTCGTCCTCCACGAGCACGTCCGGCGCCGCCGAGGGCCCCTCACTCCACCAGGCGTCGACGTCCTCCCACCCCTCACCGGGCGCCGCGCCCGACAGCGGGATCCACCCGCGCACCCCGTCCTGGACGCCGGCCGCGGCGAGCGCCTTCTCGGCGGTCGCGGCGAGCGCGTCCTCCGCGACGATCCCGGACGCCCCCGAGTGCCCGAGGATGTAGGCGATCTCCTCGGCGTTCAGCATGAAGTTGATCGGCACGAGCACCACGCCGAGCTTCGCCGTGGCGAACGCCGTCACCGCGTACTGCCAGCAGTTGTGGCTGAGCAGCGCGAGCCGGTCCCCCTTGCCGACCCCCCGCGCCGCCAGCGCGTGCGCGGCCCGGTTCACCGCGACGTCGAACTCCGCGAACGTGACCCGGAGATCTCCGCTGACGACGGCCGGCTTCTGAGGATCCCGCCGGGCAGTCCGATGCAGGAGATCCCCGACGGAGTGCTGACGAGCCCGCCCCACAACAGACACAAGGCCACCTTCCCTACAAAACCGCAGGTGAGAGCAATAGGGGCCGATCATAACCACACAACCCCAAACCCCCACCACCCCCGAAAGGGGGTCGCGGAACGGCCTCAGAGACGCTCGGGGTGAGGGGTCCCGGCGCCGCGGAGCAGGGTGTCCACGACGAGGGTCGCGAGGGCGTCCGTGTCCTCCCCGTCCCGGTTCTTGGCCGCCTCGTGGATCAGCGCGTAGTAGACGCGGCGCGTCCAGGGGATGTCGACGTCGGCGCGGAAAACTCCGGCCTCTCGGGCGCGGCGGAACATCCGCTCGCACGTCTCCCGCACGTCGGCGTACACCTTCGCCACCTCGGGGTCGGCCGAGGACGCCTGGCTCATCGCGAACCCCCAACCGACCTTGACGCTGAGGACGTTCGCGGTCGTCTGGTAGAGGGCGACCAGGGGCGGCGCCGTGTCCGGGTGGGCGGCGTCCACCGCGTCGGCGAACCGCCGGGCGGCCCACTCCGCCAGGGCCTCGACCAGCGCCTCGCGGGTGGCGAAGCGCCGGTGGACCGTGGTCCGGGCGACGCCGGCGGCCTCGGCGATCTGCTCCATCGTGGCCGCCGGATCACGCCCGAGGGTGCGCTCGGCCGCCTCCAGGATCGCCGTCACGGTCCGCTCGGCGTCCGCACGCATCGGCCGCCCGGTCCCGCCTCTCACCTGACGCTGAGTAGCCATGAGCAAAAGCATACGACAGAGTCACACATCAATCGGAACTTGCATCATCAATGTTGCAAGTTATACCGTCACCGCATCAAAGTTGACGCATACAAGCGGGAGCAACCCATGGAGTACACCCGTCTGGGCCGGAGCGGCCTCTCGGTATCCCGGCTGGTCCTCGGCACCATGAACTTCGGCACGAGGACGTCCGAGACGGACAGCCACGCGATCATGGACCGGGCGCACGAGCACGGCATCAACTTCTTCGACACCGCCGACATCTACGGCGGCGAGGACGGCGCGGGCCGCACCGAGCAGATCATCGGCCGCTGGTTCGCGACCGGCGGCGGCCGGCGCGACAAGACCGTCCTGGCCACGAAGGTCTACGGCCCGATGGGCGACGGCCCCAATGACAGGGGCCTGTCCGCCCTGCACATCCGGCGCGCGGTCGAGGCGTCCCTGAAGCGTTTGCAGACCGACTACATCGACCTGTACCAGATGCACCACATCGACCGGGCCACGCCGTGGGACGAGATCTGGGAGGCGTTCAGCGTCCTGCACGCACAGGGCAAGGTGCTGTACTTCGGCTCGTCCAACTTCGCGGGCTGGCACATAGCGCAGGCGCAGGAGGCGGCCCGGAACCGGCACTTCCTAGGCCTGGTGAGCGAGCAGTCGATCTACAACCTGATGTCGCGCTGGGCGGAGCTGGAGGTGCTGCCCGCCGCACGGGAGTACGGCCTGGGCGTGATCCCGTGGTCGCCACTGCACGGCGGCGTCCTCAGCGGCGTACTGCGCAAGGAGCGAGAGGGCAACGCCGCCCGCAGCGGAACGGGCCTCTGGGCCGCCGCACTGGAGAATCAGCGGGAGTCCGTGGAGGCGTACGAAAAGCTGTGCGCCGCCCAAGGCGAGGACCCCGCCCACGTCGGCCTGGCCTGGCTCCTGGCCCAGGAGGGCGTCACCGGCCCGATCATCGGCCCCCGAACCCTGGACCAGCTAGACGGCACGCTCCGCGCCCTGGAGATCACTCTGGCCCCCGAAACTCTGACGACCCTGAACAAGATCTTCCCGCCCCCCGCCCCCAACGGCCCAAAGCCCGCCCCCGAGGCCTACGCCTGGTAACCCCCGCAGGCCGCCGAGGAGAAGCGAAGGGCGAAGCCCGAGCGGCATCTAGAGGCGAAGCCCCAGGCTGCCCCCAGGGGACCGCACCTGAGGAGAACCGAGTACCGGACCCCGAGGAGAAGCGAAGGGCGAAGCCCGAGGGGGGATAGGGGCGGAGCCCCAGGGGCGGGCGGGTGGGGGAGGCGGAGGAACGGGGGGATCCGGGGGGTCGCCCCCCGGGCGAAATGCGAAGGGTCCCCCTGGGGAAGCCGCAGAGCGGCGACCAGGAGGACCCTAAGGACCAGTAGCGGGGGCAGGATTTGAACCTGCGACCTCTGGGTTATGAGCCCAGCGAGCTACCGAACTGCTCCACCCCGCGGTGATGTCTTAAGTCTATGGCATCGGAGGGAGTGGTTCGTACGGGTCGGTCAGCGGGTGCAGACGGGGACGGTGCCTTTGCCGCTCGTGAGGGCGTTGAGCGCCTGGACGGTGCTGTGGAGGGTGTCGGCGCGGATGAGGCGGAGGCCGTCGGGGCGGGAGCCGACGGCGTCGGCGCAGTTGTCCTTGGGGGTGATGAAGACGGTGGCGCCGGCGTTGCGGGCGGCGATCATCTTCTGCTGGATGCCGCCGATGGGGCCGACGGCGCCGTCGGGGGTGATGGTGCCGGTGCCGGCGATGAACTTCCCCTGGGTGAGGGGGCCGGGGGTGAGCTTGTCGACGATGGCGAGGGAGAACATGAGGCCGGCGGAGGGGCCGCCGACGTCGCCGATACTGATGTCGATCTTGAAGGGGAACTTGTACTGGTCGGAGAGGACGATGCCGACGACGGCGCGCTTGCCGCTGGGGTCGGCGACGGTCTTGAGCGTGGCCTTGGCCTCGGTGCCGCCGCGCTTGTAGGCAAGGGTGACGGGGGTGCCGATCTGGCGCTTGGCCATGGTGCCGGTGACCTGGGAGACGCTGGTGACGGCGGCGCCGTCGAGGGCGGTGATCTCGTCGCCGGGGCGCAGGACGCCGTCGGCGGGGCGGCCCTTCTGGACGCCGTCGACGACGACGCGGGTGGTGACGGGGATGCCGAGTTCGTGGAGGGCGGCGGCCTCGGCGTTCTGCTGGGAGTCCTGCATCGCCCGGGTGTTCTCCTGGTCGACCTGCTTGGGCGACTCGTTCTTCGGGAAGATCGTCTCTTCGGGGACGACGGCGGTGTCGCCGGCGATCCAGCCGCGCAGGGCGGTGAACAGGTCGATGCGCCCGCCGGGGCCGCCGCGGTAGGTGACGGTGGTGAAGTTGAGGTGGCCCTGGTCGGGGTAGGTCTGCCGGCCGTCGATCCTGATGAGGGGCTGGCCCTTGTCGTTCGTGCCGAGGGTGTTGCTCGTGGGCCCGGGCATCAGCGCGACGTAGGGGACGCGCATGACGGAGCCGATGAGGGCGAGCACGAGGACGAGCACGCTCGCGAGGCTGAGCGTGGCGGCACGACGAGACATGCCGGAACTCTATGCGGTTCGGGCGCTCAGCAGGCTCCGACCCACTCGTCGCCTCCGTCGGCGAAGGTCTGGTGCTTCCAGATGGGGACGGTGGCCTTGAGGTCGTCGATGAGGCGGCGGCAGGCGGTGAAGGCCTCGTCGCGGTGGGGGCAGGACGCGGCGACGACGACGGCGATGTCGCCGATGTCGAGGTCTCCGACGCGGTGGAGGGCGGCGAGGCCGAGGACGGGGAGGTCGGCGGCGACCTTCTCCATGACGGCGCGGAGTTCGCGTTCGGCGGTGGGGTGGGCGCTGTAGGAGAGGGCGGTGACGGCGCGGGCGTGGTCGGTGTCGCGGACGGTGCCGACGAACACGGCGGTGCCGCCGGCGCCGGGGGCGCCGACGGCGGCGTACACCTCGTCGACGGACAGGGGCGTGTCGCGCACGCCGATCAGCCGGATGACGCCCTCGGCGGTAACGCTGTGGCTCACGTCCCGCAGGCTACCTCTCCCGGGCGATCACGTTCACTCCGGTGTGCCGGGCTCGTCGGGTTCGAAGGTGGCGGCGAGGGCCTCGGCAAGGGCGGGGACGAGGTCGGGCCCGGAGAGGACCTCGTCCTCGGTGTCGTGGCGGCGCAGCCGGAGGGCGGCGTGCCGGGCGCCGTCGCGCAGCACGCCGACGATCATGCGGACGTCCTCGCGCCCGGGGTGGGAGGCGGCGAACTCGGCGGCCTCGGCCTCGTCCTCGGGGATCTCGTCCTCGGCCTCGGGGGGCAGGACGATCCGCTCCATGACGAGGGCGCAGCCTTCGACGGCGTCTGGCCAGGCGATGGTGGCGAGGGCGTCCTCGATGCCGGCCTGGTCGGGCAGGGCGGGCTGTTCGAGGGCGGCGAGGGTGTCGGTCGCGGGGTCGAGGCCGAGCTGCTCGGCGAGCTCGGGTTCGGCGCGGCGCAGTTCTGAGCTGCGGACGAGGGCGTAGATGCGGGGCGTGCCGTCCCAGCCCTCCTGGGCCGAGTGACGTTCGAGGTCCAGCACGACTTCTTCCAGAAGACTCACGGGCCCATCTTTCCCCCATTCGGCACGGGGAAATGCGGGAACCCCGCTCCCAGTCGGTAAGTTGCATCTACAGCACCGGCGGGCGGCCGGTGGGAGAGATCTCGATCGGAGGGGCCACTTGACCTTCCGGACTCCCGGTTTCGGGCGCCGGCTCGGCACCGGACGGACACGGCTGCTGCTACCGGTGCTGGTGGCGCTGGCGGCGCTGCTTGTCGCGTTCCTGGTCTTCACGGCCGTGTACACCGATCTGCTCTGGTACCGCTCGATCGGTTTCTCGTCGGTCTTCACGACGCAGCTCCAGGCGAAGGTCGTCCTGTTCTTCGGGGCGGGGCTGCTGATGGCGCTGGTGGTGGGCGCGAACGTCGTGGTGGCGTACCGGCTGCGCCCGGCGTACCGGCCGCTGTCGGTGGAGCAGCAGGGCCTGGAGCGGTACCGGGCGGTGATCGATCCGCGGCGGCGGCTGATCGCGTGGGCGCTGCTCGGGATGCTGGGGGTGCTGACGGGGTCGTCGGTGGCGGGCCAGTGGCCCGTGTGGCTGGCGTTCCTCAACCGGACGCCGTTCGGCGTGCGCGACCCGCAGTTCCACAAGGACGTCTCGTTCTACGTCTTCACCTACCCCTTCCTGCGCCTGGTCATCGGGGTGGTCTTCGCGACGGTGATCCTGTCGATCCTGGCCGCGGTGATGGTGCACTACCTGTACGGGGGGCTGCGGCTGCAGGGGCCGGGCGACAAGGCGAGCCCGCCCGCGCGGGCGCACCTGTCGGTGCTGTTCGGCCTGTTCATCCTGCTGAAGGCGGTCGCGTACTGGTTCGACCGGTACGGGCTGGTGCATTCGGAGCGGGGGGCGGCGACGGGCGCGTCCTACACGGACGTGAACGCGCTGCTGCCGGCGAAGACGATCCTGGCCGTGATCGCGCTGCTGTGCGCCGCCATGTTCTTCGGCAACCTGCTGCGGCGCGGCATGATGCTGCCGGGCGTGGGGTTCACGCTGCTGGTGCTGTCGGCGATCCTGCTGGGCGGGGTGTACCCGCTGCTGATCCAGCAGTTCCAGGTGAAGCCCGACGAGCTGGCCAAGGAGCGGCAGTACATCCAGCGCAACATCGAGTTCACGCGCCAGGCCTACGGGGTGGACGGGGCGAAGGTCGTCCCCTACGGAACGCAGCCGGTGACCGACAAGAAGGCCCTTCAGGACGAGGCGGCCAAGCTCCAGCAGAACGGGGTGCGCGTCCTCGACCCGAACGTGGTGGGCGAGACGTTCCAGCAGTTGCAGCGGATCCGGCCGTTCTACCGGTTCCCCGACACCCTGGACGTGGACCGCTACCAGGTGGACGGCAAGCTCGTCGACACGGTGGTGGCGCTGCGCGAGCTGTCCGGCGCGCCGGTGGGGCAGCGCAGCTGGGTGAAGGACCACATGGTCTACACGCACGGCTACGGGTTCGTGTCCGCCTACGGCGACCGCTTCGCCTCCACGGAGCCGGACTTCATCACCCGCGACATGCCCGCGGCCCCCAACCAGGCGATCAAGGTGGCGCAGCCGGAGATCTACTTCGGGGAGCGCTCGCCGCGGTACTCGGTGGCCGGCGGGCGCGGCCAGCAGGAGCTGAACTACCCGGACAACAGCCCGTCGGGGCAGAAGAGCAGCACCTACGACGGGCAGGGCGGCGTGCCCATCGACTCGTTCGCGCACCGGCTGCTGTACTCGGCGAAGTTCCAGGACAAGAACCTCCTGCTGTCCGGAGCGATCAACAAGAACGCGAAGATCCTGTACGACCGGTCTCCGCGGCAGATGGTGCAGAAGGCGGCGCCGTGGCTGACGCTGGACGGCGACCCGTACCCGGTGGTGGTGAACGGGCGCATCCTGTGGGTGGTGGACGGCTACACGACGTCCAACGGCTACCCGTACTCGGAGCAGATGAGCCTCGGGGAGGCCACCCGCGACACGATCACCGACACGCGGTCGGCGGTGGCGCGGCAGGCGAACGACCACATCAACTACCTGCGCAACTCGGTGAAGGCGACCGTCGACGCCTACGACGGCACCGTCCACCTGTACCAGTGGGACGAGAAGGACCCGATCACCAAGACGTGGATGAAGGTGTTCGACGGCACGGTCCAGCCGCGCTCGTCGATCCCGCCGGAGCTGGAGTCCCACTTCCGCTACCCGCAGGACCTGTTCAAGGTGCAGCGGAAGGTCCTCACGAAGTACCACGTGACCGACCCGTCGGCGTTCTACAACGGGGAGGGCTTCTGGGAGGTGCCGGAGGACCCGTCCGCGAAGGGCAAGCGGCAGCCTCCCTACTACCAGAGCCTGCGGATGCCGGGCCAGGACGCCCCGTCCTTCTCGCTGACCACGGTGTTCAACCCGCGCGGCAACCCGCAGCTCGCCGCGTTCATGTCGGTGGGGTCCACTTCGCGCGACTACGGGCAGATCCAGATCCTGCAGATGCCGCGCAACGCGCAGCCGGCGGGTCCGGGCCAGGTGCAGAACTCCTTCGAGACCGACACGAAGGTGAAGAATGACCTGTTCACGCTGCGGCAGGGCGGGACGAAGACCGTCCCGGGCAACCTGCTGACGATCCCGTTCGGGGGCGGCCTGCTGTACGTGGAGCCGATGTACACGAAGGCGGCGGGCGGCTCGGAGCAGCAGCCCTACCCGATCCGCGGCAAGATCCTGGTGCGGTTCGGGGAGGGCATCGCGGCGGCCGACACGCTCGATCAGGCGTTGACGCAGGTGCTCGGCGGGTCGGGCGCCCCGGCGCAGTCGGGGTCGCCGGGCACGCCGGACGATCAGTTGAGCGCGCCGGCGAAGAAGGCGATCGAGGATCTGAAGGCCGCCGTGACCGACTACGAGAACGCCCAGAAGAAGGGCGACTACCCGGGCATGGGCGAGGCCTGGAAGCGGATCAAGGACGCGCAGGCGGCGCTGTCGGCCGCGGGCCAGGAGCCGAAGACCTCCCCCAGCCCGTCGCCGTCCGCCTCACCGTCCGCCTCGCCGAGCGCCACGCCCCCGTCGAGCTGACGGCGCCGTCCGGCTGACGGACCCGTCGAGCCGGCGGGGCCGTCACGCCGAGGTCGCCGCCGCGCCCGGGGCCGGGTCGTCCGACCCGGGCGGGCGGCGGCGCCCGGGGCTCAGCGGCGGCGCTTGCGGGCGCGCCGGATGGCGGCGGCGGCGCCGATCGCGGCGACGGTGGCGCCCGCGGCGGTCGCCATGGTGGCCTCCTTGCCGCCGACGCGGCGGCCGACGACGGCGTGCCGTCCCGCGGTCTCCTCCATCACGGCCCGGAGGGCGGCCGCGTTGTCGTAGAGGGGCTTCCAGCCGGCGGCGCGCAGCCGCGCGCAGTCGACGACCCACGGGTAGGCGACGTAGTGCAGGTCGGTGGCCGGGGCGGGGGTCATGCCGAGCCGGTGCAGGCGCTGCGCCATCCCGAAGGTGAGGGCGGCGGGCAGCTCGAAGGCGCGCTTGCCGGTGATCTCGGTCACCTCCTCGGGGCCGAGCCAGCCCTCGCAGCCGACCGCGACGGGGCCGGACACGTTCTCGGTGACGACGACTTCCAGGGCGGACGCGAGGTCCTCGATGTGGCAGAACTGCCAGCCGGGCGTGCTGCCCTTGACCGACAGCAGCCGCGGCGCCTCGAAGTGGCGGGTGACGACGGTGTCCACGCCCGGCCCGGCGAGCGCGGCGGGGCGGACGACGGTGACCTCGACGCCGGGGTGGGTGAGGTGCGCGGTCGCGGCCAGTTCCTCGATCTCCAGGAAGTCGCCGGCGATGGAGGTGCTGGCCTCGGCGAGCAGCGGCGCGTCCTCGCTCAGCGGCACCTCGTTGCCGGGCCCGGCGCCGTACACCATCGCGGACGTGACGAGCACCACGCGCCGCACGCGGGCCGCGGCGGCCGCGGTGACCACGGTCTGGGCGCCGCGGACGTTGTGGGTGCGGCGCTCGCGCGGGTCCACGTCCGGGGACCGTTCGAGGTCCAGGTTGACGATCACGTCGACGTCGGAGAGCCGGCCGGAGAGCAGCGGGTCCCTGATGTCGACGACACGCCAGGTGACCCCGGGCACGTCGCCGCGGTGCCCGTCGATGGCGACGATCTTGCGGATCTCTTCCCGTTCGGCGAGCCGGGCGGCCAGCAGCCGCCCCGCGCCGGAGGCCGCGCCGGTGACGGCGACGACCGGGCCCTTGCTACGCCGAGGGCGAACCTTGCCCGTTGCCACGGAGGTGCCCCCTTCCTTGAGTACGCGACCTTGCCGGGACCGGCTAACGTTGCGGATATGAGCCCATCATGCATCCCAGGGGCAAACCGATGAGTGACACTCCGTTCGGCTTCAACCGTCCCGGGGGCGGCGACGACGACGACCGGCCCCAGGATCCGTTCAAGGGCATGGGCGGCGACATGGCCCAGTTCGCCGACATGCTGCACCGGTTCGCGGACATGATCGGTGCGCAGGGCGCGGGCGGTGAGGGCGGCGGCCCGCTCAACTGGGACCTGGCCAAGAACATCGCCCGGCACACGGTGGTGGAGCAGGGCGACCCGTCGGTCGTGGACACCGAGCGGCGCCAGGTCGAGGAGGCGCTGCGCCTGGCGGAGCTGTGGCTCGACGAGCGGACGACGCTGCCCGCCGGGATCCGCACGCCGCAGGCGTGGAGCCGGTCGGAGTGGATCGAGCAGACGCTCCCGGTGTGGGCGAAGGTGTGCGACCCGATCGCGGCCCGGATGGTCGACTCGATGGGCGGCGCCCTCGGCGGCGGCGAGATCCCGGCCGACGTGCAGGCGATGGCGGGCCCGCTGATCGGGATGGTCAAGCAGATGGCCGGGGCGATGGTCGGCGGGCAGGCCGGGCAGGCGCTCGGCGCGCTGGCCCGCGAGGTGACCGGCTCCGCCGACGTGGGGCTGCCGCTCGCGCCGGACGGCGTCGGCGCGCTGCTGCCCGCGGGCGTCGAGGCGTTCGGTGCGGGCCTGGAGGTCTCCTCCGACGAGGTCCGGCTCTACCTGGCGCTGCGGGAGGCCGCGCACCAGCGGCTGTTCGCGCACGTGCCGTGGCTGCGCTCGCACCTGCTGGGCGCGGTCGAGGAGTACGCGCGCGGCATCACCGTCGACCTGTCGGGCATCGAGCAGGCCGTGCAGGGGCTCGACCTGAGCAACCCGGAGGCGCTCCAGGAGGCGCTCGGCGGGGAGATCCAGCTCCAGCCCGAGGAGACGCCGCGGCAGAAGGCGGCGCTGGCCCGGCTGGAGACGACGCTCGCGCTGGTCGAGGGCTGGGTCGACACCGTGGTGAACGAGGCCGCCGAGGGGCGGCTGCCGGGCTCGGTGAAGCTGGCGGAGGCGGTGCGGCGGCGCCGCGCGACGGGCGGCCCGGCGGAGCGGACGTTCGCGACGCTCGTCGGCCTGGAGCTGCGTCCGCGCCGGCTGCGGGAGGCGGCGGCGCTGTGGCGGTCGCTGACCGAGGCGCGCGGCACCCAGGGCCGGGACGCGGTCTGGGACCACCCCGACCTGCTGCCGACCTCGGACGACCTCGACGACCCGGACGGCTTCGTCCACGGCCGCGACGAGATCGAGGGCCTGTCCGACATCGACCTGTCCAAGCTCGCCAAGGGGCTGGACGAGGACGAGAAGCCGGACGAGAAGCCGGACGAGAAGGACTCCGGCGACGCGAAGGACGCCGGGGAGGCCGAGAAGGGCCCGGACGGCGAGGAGCCCGGCGGCGATCCCGGCGGGGATCGGGGGCCGGGCGGCGAAGGGCCGCGCGCATGAGCCGGGCGCGCCCGTCGCGGGTGAACGGCTGCATGTACGAGCCCGGCTCGTCCACGAGCGCGATCCGGAGGCGGATCGCGCGGGCGAGCCTGTGCTGGCAGCGCCCGCTCGACCAGGAGAGGCGGCGCCGCCGCCCCGACAACTCGCGCTACCCCCGCGTCGGCCGCGCATGAGGAGGTCGCCGCGCAAGGGCCGCGGGCGCCCAGGCGCCCGGCACGACGACGGGCCGCCACGGGCGGGCGGCCGGTCGCCCGGCGGAGCGCAGGACATGGGCACCGCGGGCCGGGGCCCTGAGGCCGAGCCGGCCACCCACGCCTTCGAGCCCGACGCGGGCGCCGTCCGCCTCACGCCCGAGACGGCGGCGCCGGACAGGACGCCCCCGGGGGCGCGGCCGCTGGGCACGCGGTCGCTGACGCCCGGGTTCCTGTACGGGGACGCCGTGCGCGTCCTGTCGGCGTGGCAGGCGCCCGATCCCGGGCAGGACGGGCTGCGCCTGGAGTTCCTCCGCCATCTGGAGGTGCACCCGGCCGACGGCATGTGGCGCGAGTGCGCGGACGGGCACATCACCGCCAGCACCGCCGTGCTCGACGCGTCCCGTACCCGGGTCCTGCTGACGCTGCATTCGAAGGTCAAGGCGTGGCTCCAGCTCGGCGGGCACTGCGAGCCGGGTGATCTCACGCTCGCGGGCGCGGCGCTCCGGGAGGCGACGGAGGAGTCGGGCATCGCGGGCCTGCGGCTGGTGCCCGAGCCCCTCCAGCTCGACCGGCACGAGGTCCGCTGCCATCCGCAGGGCACCTGGCACCTGGACGTGCAGTACGTCGCGGTCGCTCCGGAGGGCGCCCGGCACGCGGTGTCGGACGAGTCGGACGACCTCCGCTGGTTCCCGGTCGACGATCTTCCGGAGTCGGCCGACGAGGCGGTCCGGCGGCTGGTGGCCCGGGCGGTCGACGCGAGCGTGTGACGCCCCGCGGGCTGCCCGGCCCCGAGCCGTCAGCGGCCGAGCGGGTGGCCTTCCAGCAGGGCGCGGGTGTTCTCCCAGCCTTCCAGGCCGGGGTCGAGGAACCGCAGGTCGTCCGGGGTGCGCAGGCGGTGCCAGCCGGGGCCCTGCGGCACGAGCCCGGGGCGCGGCGCGGCGGCGCGGAGCCGGGCGAGGGCGTCCGGGGTGTCGAGATCGGTCTCGCGCAGGGCGGCGGCGAGCCAGCCGGGCAGCGGGAGGCGGGCGGCGAGGGCGACCAGGCCGTTACCGCGGGCGGCGGCGCCTTCGGCCTGGCAGGCGGCGGCCGGGGCGGTGCCGAGGGCGCGGAAGAGCTTGCCGATCAGCAGCGGCGGCAGGTCGGGCGCGTCCGGGGCGATCAGCGCGGCGGTCCCGGCGCCGAGGGCGTGCAGGGCCGCGAACGCGCCGGCGAGGGTGGGTTCCCGGACGATCGGCGTGCCCGGCCAGGTGACGGCCTCGGCGTCCGGCTGGTCGGGCGGGTCCAGGACGAGCGCGGGCGTGACCAGTTCGAGTCCGGCGACGACCTCGTAGGTGTCTTCGAGCAGCGCGAGCCGGAACTCCTCCGGATCGAGGCCGGGCGGCGCGGCCGGGGAGCGGGGCGGCCACGCGAGCACGGCGGCGCAGCGCGCCGGGCCTTCGGGCCCCGGCTCCGGGGCGTCGGTCACCCGGTCGGTCACCCGGCGGCCTCGTGCGGGTACTCCCCGCCGCGGTGCAGGCCGTCGCCGTGGTGAATGTCCGCGACGTCGTCGGGCGCGTCCGCTTCGAGCGGCAGGTGCGCGGCGGCCGCGACGCCCTCCAGGTAGCCGCGGGCGCGGTCGGCCTTCGGGTAGTTGCCGACCAGCTCCCAGAAGTCGGCGCCGTGCCCGGGGATGAGCAGGTGCGCCAGCTCGTGGACGAGGACGTAGTCGACGACCCAGCCGGGCATGCCGCGCAGCCGCGTGGACAGCCGGATCGTGCCGTCGTCGGGAGTGCACGATCCCCAGCGGGTGCGCTGGTTGGCGACCCAGCGGACGCTGACCGGGTCGGCGCGTCCGGACAGGTAGCGGCGCGAGAGCTCGCGGGCGCGGCACTGGAGGTCGGCGTCGGAGGGCCGCCGCCGGCGCTCCCTCTCCTCGAGCCGTTCCAGGATGGTCGCGATCCACTGTTCCTCTTCGGCCTTGGTCAGCCTTGACGGAACCATCACCACCACCTTGTCGCCTTCACGGTAGGCGGACACGGTGCGCCTGCGCCTCGGGCTGCGGCGGACCTCAACGTTAGGGGGCACGGTCAGAACCGTACTCGAATTTTTGCGAAATCCACAGGGGGTGTTTGACGTTACCGCAGGTCAACCCCTACGTTTTGAAGGGTTCTTCCACGCTTTCACCAATCCGCGCGGAGGGCCCCGGGGGTGCGCCCGCGCACTTTACTCGCCGGTGAATTGCGGGCTGCGCTTCTCGCGCTGCGCGGCGATCCCCTCCCGCATGTCCCGGGACGCCATCGTCACCGGCTGGGCGAGGGACTCCCAGCGCAGCGCCGACTCCATGTCGGGGTGGCCGCCGTTCGCCAGGGCGACCTTGGTGAGCCGGGTCGCGATCGGCGCCTGCGCGGCGATCCGGGCGGCGACGGCGAGGGACTCCTCCAGCACGTCCGGACCCGGCACCGCCCGGTTGACCAGGCCGTTCTCGGCGGCCTCGGCACCGGTGAGGACGCGTCCGGCCAGCAGCATCTCGCGGGCCAGCGGCAGCCCGGCGACCTCGGGGAACAGCCAGGTCGCGGCCATTCCGGGGTGCAGGCCGAGCGCGGTGAACGGGGCGAGCAGCTTGGCGTCCCGCGCCGCGTACCGCAGGTCGCAGGCCAGCGCGAGGCAGAGGCCGGCGCCGACCGCGTGCCCGTTGACCGCGGCGATCGTCGGCACCTCCAGGTCCCGGATCGACAGCCACGTCCGGTAGAACTCCAGCATCCGGTCGCGCAGCGGCGGGACCGCCACGTCGCCGGCGTCGGCCAGCCAGGACAGCTCGCCGCCGGAGCTGAAAGCGGTGCCCGCGCCGGTCACGACGACGCAGCGCAGCGCAGCGTCGCCGCGCAGGTCCTCGATCGCGCGCTTCCACGCGGCGGTGAGGCCGTCCGCCATCGCGTTGCGGCGGCCGGGGTCGTTGAGGGTGAGGACGGCGACCCCGCCGGGACGGCGGTCGATCAGCAGCACGTCGGCAGGCTCCGCGGACATGTCCGGCACCGTACCGCGCCCGCCGCGCGGCCGTCCGACCGCCCCCTCCTCCGCGTGAGAAAGCGCACACTTACGGAGTTCGCGCAGGTCAGCGCGGTGTGCCGGTTCCGGCATCGGGGAGAGTTCGGCGGGGTTGTGGCGTGAACGACAGTCGATCACCGACAATGGGCGGCGTGAGCGATCTCCCCCGCCGCGCGGTGACGCGGTCAGCAAAGCTGGCGTCCCTCCCCATCGGCTTCGCGGGACGCACCGCCCTCGGCATGGGAAAGCGGACCTTCGGCCGCCCGGCCGAGGCGGTCGCGCTGGAGATCCAGGCCCGGACCGCCGAGCAGCTGTTCAAGGTGCTCGGCGAGCTCAAGGGCGGCGCGATGAAGCTCGGCCAGATGCTGTCGATCTTCGAGGCGGCGCTGCCGCCGGAGATCGCCGGCCCGTACCGGGCCACGCTGACGAAACTGCAGGAGGCCGCTCCCCCGCTGCCGGTGTCGACCGTCCACAAGGTGCTGGAGGAGTTCCTCGGCGAGGACTGGCGGGACTACTTCGAGTCGTTCGACGACCGGCCGGCGGCCGCCGCGTCGATCGGCCAGGTGCACCGCGCGGTCTGGCACGACGGCCGGGCCGTCGCGGTCAAGGTGCAGTACCCGGGCGCGGGCAAGGCGCTGATCAGCGACTTCAACCAGCTCGCCCGGCTCGGCCGGCTGTTCGGGGTCCTGATGCCGGGCCTGGACGTCAAGTCGATGCTGGCCGAGCTCAAGGAGCGGGTGGTCGAGGAGCTCGACTACACGATCGAGGCCGAGTCGCAGGCGCGGTTCCGCGAGGCCTACCTGGACGACCCCGACTTCTACATCCCCGAGGTCATCGCGCAGTCCGGGAACATCCTGATCACCGAGTGGATGGACGGCACCGCGCTCTCGAAGATCATCAGCGAGGGCGACCAGGAGACCCGCGACCACGCGGCGCTGCTGTACTGCCGGTTCCTGCTGTCGGGGCCGAAGCGGTCGGGAATGCTGCACGGCGACCCGCACCCCGGCAACTTCCGGCTGCTGGCCGACGGCCGGCTCGGCGTCCTGGACTTCGGCGCCGTCGACCGCATCCCCGGCGGGTTCCAGAAGCGGCTCGGGCTGCTGCTGCGGATCGGCACGATGGCCGACATCGACGAGGTCGAGGAGGCCCTGCGCCGGGAGGACTTCATCCGCGAGGGCGTGGAGATCGACGCCGAGTCGCTGCAGGCGTTCCTCGCGCCGATCACCGAGCCGTTCGTCACCGAGACGTTCAAGTTCAACCGCGAGTGGCTGCGCGACATGGCCGCCCGGGTCACCGACCTGCGGCCCTCCAACGTCGTCCGGCAGCTGAACCTGCCGCCCGAGTACGTGATCATCCACCGGGTGCTGTCGGCGGGCACCGGCGTGCTGTGCCAGCTGGAGTGCGAGATCCCGGCCCGCGCCGAGTCGCTGAAGTGGGTGCCCGGCTTCGCCGACGACGCGGACGGCGAACTGGTCACCGGCTGACGCCGCTCCAGGAGAAGCTCGGGGGCCCCGCGCACTGATGAGGTGCGCGGGGCCCCGCTCTTCGCGCGTCCGGTGAGTGGGCCACCGGACGCGCTCCACGCGCCCGCCGGGAGGCGTGCCGTCCGCCAAACCATCCAAGAAAGAACGGACGTCGGCCTGCTACCGGCGGGCCCTCCGTCTGTCTGCGCCGCGCCTTCGCGCCGCGCCTCTGGGTCGTGCCGTGATCCTCTCGGGTCAGGACCTGGCCGGGGTCGTGGTCCGGCCGTGTCCTGACCCGGTCGGGTCGTCCGTCAGTGCCGCGGCTGCGGCGCGTGCGTGTACGTCCCGCCGGCCCCTGTGGGCGCGAGCAGGACGCGGCTCACCCGCGACGCCCTGGTCCGCGCCTCGCGGCGGGCGCGCCGGAGCGCGAGCACGCGGGCGGCGAGCTCGTCGGGGACGGTCGCGGGTATTCGCTCGCGGGACAGGTCCTGGCTGAGCAACGTCATTTCGCTGAGCATCGTCATCTCGTTCTCCCCGGCCGCCCGGGGGCGCGGTCCCCTCGCGGGGGCCGCGCCTCCGGGGTCGAATCGGCCGATCAGCGGCGTGGCGGGCATCGGTGCCTCACACCGCGACTTCGTCGGGCCGCGGGTGCTTGCGCGGGCGGCCACGGGGCCGCTTGCGCGGAACGATCACACCGCGGACGAACAGCTCGCCGCCCCAGACGCCCCAGGGCTCCTTGCGCTCGAGCGCCCCGGCGAGGCACTCCTTGCGGAGCGGGCACTCCAGGCACAGCGCCTTGGCGAGCTCGACGTCGGCGGGAGCCTCGGCGAAGAACAGCTCCGGGTCGGTCCGGCACGGAAGCGTGAGGTCCTCCTCGCTCACTGCGAGAGCCCCCTGCATCACAGTCACCCTTGTTCCTCTCGTTGGATCTCAACGGGTGTGTCGGTGGGTCTGGACAAAGAAGAAGGCCGCGGATCCGGTGTCTGGATCCGCGGCCTGGGGGCTTGCCGGTCTTCGTGCTAGACCGGTCGTCGCCTCCAGGGGTACGGACCCGACACGCCACCCGTGAAGGTGACGCCCACGTGGGCCGTGGCCGGAGCCGGAGCGCTCATGTCCTCGAGAAGGTGTTCGAAGACACTGCGGCCCTGGTCGTCCTGGATTCGCTGCTCGAAGCGCAGATCGCACAGATTCGTGCCGCGCAGCCCTCGCAGGTCGCGCAGCCCGCGCAGGTCGCGCCACTGCATGCCGCGCTCACGCTGTCGCATGACGGACGCCTCGACGACGGACGCCTCGAGATACGCGGCGGACTCGCCGGGCTTCGAGAGACGGGTCATCGGGGCGCGGGACACGGAGGCGCCGGAGCAGGCCGCGGTCCAGGACGACGCGGATTTGATCAACGTGTTGCTCACCGGACTGCACACCACCTCTCTGGCTCCTCGGGCCGGGTCCGGCGGATCCAAGATCCACACCGGTCGGCCGGTTGATTGCTCGCATCGAGCGTACGGGGATCGCGCCGAATCAAGCAAGATATTTTTGACCTGCGGTTTCGTGGGGGAATTCACCCGCGTTCCGCAGAACTCCACACGCCTCGCGAGCGTCGAAACTCCCGGGAGCCGCGTACGGAACGATCATCTCACGAACGGTCGGCCGGGCGCTCGCGCACGGCGTCGGAGACCCGGACCAGCCCCTCCTGCATGACGGACACGACCAGCTCGCCCTCGCGGGTGAACACCTGGCCGCGGGCGAGCCCGCGGGCGCCGCCGGCGAACGGGGTGTCCTGGTAGTACAGCAGCCACTCGTCGGCGCGGAACGGCCGGTGGAACCACATCGCGTGGTCGAGGCTGGCGCCCATCGTCCGCTTGTCGCCCCATGCCAGCCCGTGGTTGAGCAGGACGGTGTCGAGCAGCGTCATGTCCGAGGCGTAGGTCATGAGGCACACGTGCAGCAGCGGGTCGTGCGGCAGCTCGCCGTCCACTTTCAGCCACACCTTCGACTCCGGGGTGGCGAGGGAGGGGTCCTTGGCGGCCTCCCACGTCAGCGGCGTCGCGTGCCGGATGTCGAACGGGCGGCGGGTGACGAACTCGCGCGCCCCGACCTCGCCGAACAGCGGCGTGAGGCGGGTCAGGCCGTCCGGGAGCGTCTCCGGTGCGGGGGCCTCGGGCATCGGGGCCTGGTGGGTCGGGCCGTCCTCGACGATCTGGAACGACGCCGACAGCGTGAAGATCGCCTTGCCGTGCTGGACGGCGGTGACGCGGCGGGTGGTGAAGGACCGCCCGTCGCGGACCCGGTCGACGGTGTAGACGAGCGGGACGAGCGGATCGCCGGGACGGATGAAGTAGGCGTGCAGCGAATGCACGGGCCGGTTCGCGGGGACGGTGCGCCCGGCGGCGACGAGCGCCTGCCCCGCCACCTGCCCCCCGAAGACGCGCTGCCGCCGCTCCTCGGGGCTGCGGCCGCGGAAGATGTCGTTCTCGATCTGCTCCAGGTCGAGCAGGTCCAGCAGTTCCTTCAGCGATTCCTTCACGGTGGCCAGTGTTCCCTATGGCCTTGAGTGAGCTGGCTCTCACCCTGTGGTGTCAGTGCCCGCAGAGGCCGAGGACGGCGTCGCCGTACCGGTCGAGCTTCACCTTGCCGACGCCGGGGATGCGGGCCAGGTCCTCCAGCGACTCGGGGGCGTGCTCGGCGATCGCCTGGAGCGTCGCGTCGGTGAACACCACGTACGCGGGCACCTTCTGCTCGGCGGACACCTGGGCGCGCCACTCCTTGAGCGCCAGGAGGAGCTCCTCGTTCAGCTCGGAGGGGCAGTCCTCGCAGCGGCCGAGCTTGCGCTCGACGGCGGCGGTCAGCGGGCGGCCGCACACCCGGCAGGGCTGCGGCCCCTTGGCGGGGCGCCGCTTCGACCGCTCGACGCGGGCGGGCGTGTGCGTGGTGGTCTTGCCGGTCAGGCCGTCCAGGAAGCGGGACGGGCGGCGCGCCTGCGTCCCGCCTGGCGACCGCGCCAGCGCCCACGACAGGTTCAGGTGCACGCGCGCCCGCGTCACGCCGACGTACAGGAGGCGGCGCTCCTCCTCGATCTGCTCGGGCGTCTTGGCGTAGACGATGGGCAGCGTGCCCTCGGCGAGCCCGACAAGGAACACCGCGTCCCACTCCAGGCCCTTGGCGGCGTGCAGCGAGGCGAGCGTGACGCCCTCCAGCGGCGGCGCGTGCTGCGCGGCGGCGCGCTCCTCCAGCTCGGCGACGAATTCGGGGAGCCCGGTCCGGGGATTGTCGGCGGCCATGTCCTCGGCGAGCTGGGCCAGCGCGGCGAGGGACTCCCAGCGCGCGCGGGCCGCGCCCGCGCCCTCGGGGGGCCGGTCGGAGAACCCCGCCCCGCTCAGCACGTGCCGGACGGTCTGGATCAGCCCCATGCCGTCGGTCTCGGCGTCGGCGCCCGCCCGCGCCGCGCCGCGCAGCCGCACCACGGCCTCGCGCACCTCGGGCCGCTCGAAGAACCGCTCGGCGCCGCGCAGCACGTACGGGACGCCCACGGCGGCGAGCGCCGACTCGTAGGTCTCGGACTGGGCGTTGATCCGGTACAGGATCGCGATCTCCCGCGCGGGGACGCCCTCCTCGATCAGCTTGCGGGCGCGCCGCGCGGCGTCGTCGGCCTCGGCGACCTCGTCGTCGTACTCGTTGAACACGGGCTCGGGCCCGTTCTCGCGCTGCGCGACCAGCTCCAGCTTGTGCCGCGCGCCCCGCGCCTGCCCGATCACCCCGTTCGCCAGCCGGACGACCTGCGGCGTCGACCGGTAGTCGCGCACGAGCCTGACGACCTTGGCGTCCGGGTGCTCGCGGGTGAAGTCGAGCAGGTGGGACGGGGACGCGCCGGTGAAGGAGTAGATCGTCTGGTTGGGGTCGCCGACGACGCACAGGTCGTCGCGGTCGCCGACCCAGGCGTCGAGCAGCATCTTCTGCAGCGGGTTGACGTCCTGGAACTCGTCGACGACGAAGTACCGGTACTGCTCGCGGACCTGGTTGGCGACCTCGCGGTGCTCGGTGATGACGGCGGCGGTCAGCTCCAGCATGCCCTCGAAGTCGAGCAGGTTGCGCTCGCGCCTGAGCTGCTCGTACATCGCGTAGACGCGGGCCACGTCGACGACTTCGGCGGGCGGGCGGCGGCCCGCCTTCACGACCGCGGCCGGGTAGTCCTCGGGGCGGTTCTGGGTGACCTTCGCCCATTCGATCTCGCTCGCCACGTCGCGCAGCTCCGTGCGGCCGAGGGAGAGCCGGCACGCCCGCGCCGCGTCCGCGACCAGCCCGATCTTCGAGTCGACGATCTTGGGTGCCTCGCCGCCGACGACGCGCGGCCAGAAGTAGCCGAGCTGCCGCAGCGCCGCCGCGTGGAACGTGCGGGCCTGCACGCCGGGCGCGCCGAGCTGCCGCAGCCGGCTGCGCAGTTCCCCCGCCGCGCGTGTGGTGAACGTCACGGCGAGCACCCGCTGCGGCGTCACGACGCCGGTGAGGGTGGCGTAGGCGATCCGGTGGGTGATCGCCCTGGTCTTGCCCGTCCCGGCGCCCGCGAGGACGCACACCGGGCCCTTCACCGCCTCGGCGACCGCCCGCTGCTCGGGGTCGAGCCCCTCCAGCACCGACTCAGCTGACATTCCCCCATACTCGCAGCCCGCCCCACCTGTATCAGCCATCTCCGCCGCCTGTGGACGACGCGGAATGCGAAGCGGTCACGTGATGTTCTTGGTAGGCATCAACCCCCGAGCGCAAGGAGACGCGGAACCGATGGCGACGCCGACGACCGACCGGGCCAAGGGCGCGGCCGGCCAGCTCACCATGTACACGACGTCCTGGTGCGGGTTCTGCCGGCGGCTGAAGAGCCAGCTGGCCCGCGACGGCATCCAGATGGTGGAGATCGACATCGAGCGCGACCCCGCGGCCGCCGAGTTCGTGATGAGCGTCAACGGCGGCAACCAGACGGTGCCGACGATCGTGTTCCCCGACGGCTCCGCCGCGACCAACCCCAGCGCCAAAGAAGTCAAGCGCCGCCTCGCGGAGCTTGCCTAGCGTTTTTCTCCTCCTTCGGGCCTGAAAGCCGAGAGCACCCCAGCCCGCGGCGCAACCCCGCAACGACCCCAGGCCCGCGATCGCGTCCGAAGGCAGATTCGAGCGAAGCAAGAATCTGATCGCGCAGCGAGCCGCAAGGCGAGCCGGAGCGATGCCAGCGATCGCCCGCGTTTCTCGACGATGGAGGGCCGCCAGGCCCGAAGGAGGAGAGAAATGCCAGGCTAGAACGGCGGCATTTTGGGGAGGTCGCTGCCGTACCAGCGCATGATTAGCTGGGCGGCGATCGACAGCGGGCCCGGCGCGACGATCTCGCCCGCGTCGATGGCGGCGCGCAGTTCGTCGCGGGTGTACCAGGCGGCGTCCAGGATCTCCTCGGGGTCGGGACGCAGCGGGAGGCCGCCGTCCGCCCGCGCGGTGAACCCGATCATGAGGCTCCGCGGCAGCGGCCACGGCTGGCTGCCGAGGTAGCGCACGTCGCGGACGGGCAGCCCGACCTCCTCCTGCACCTCCCGCGCGACGGCCTGTTCGAGGGACTCCCCCGGCTCGACGAACCCGGCGAGGATCGAGCGGCGGTCGGCCGGCCACTGCGGGCCGCGGGCCAGCAGGACGCGGTCGGCCTCGTCCGTCACCAGCATGATCACGGCGGGGTCGACGCGCGGGAAGTGCTCCGAGCCGTCCCTGGGGCAGACGCGCACGTGCCCGGCGGCGGCCGTGCGGGTCTCGGCGCCGCAGCGCGGGCAGTACCGGTGGGTGTCGTGCCAGTGCTCCAGGGCGACGGCGTGGGTGAGCAGGCCGGAGTCCCGGTCGCCGAGGAGGGCGCCGACGCGCCGGAGCCCGGCCGGCTGCGCCCCCTCGACGGCGGGCAGCGGGCCGGGCACCCCGAAGTAGGCGACGCCGTCGCCGTCGACGCCGAGGAGCCACCGCCCGCCGTCCGGCGCCTGCTCCGGCGGCACCAGGACGAGCGCGGGAGCGGGCTCGAAGGCCACGAGCGCCCGCCCCTCGTGGACGACCAGGACGCGCGTCCTCGGGTCGGCCCACGCGGCGTCCAGCCAGGCCTCGTCGCGCCGGTTCAGCGCGACGCGGTCGAGCGTGCCGCGCGCGAGCGCCAGCCACTCCAGCGGGTCCTGCGAGATCTCCTGCCGAGCAGGCGGCGTCTCCAGCGGGGCGTCGGTCATCGTGCTCCTCTCCGCCGTGTTCAGCGCAGCGCGGTGGCGAGTTCTTCCCACAGGTACGCGGCGGCCTCGGCGCCCTTGAGCAGCAGCGGGATCTCGACCTTCTCGTTCGGGGCGTGGATGCGGTCGCCGTCCAGACCCACCGCGACGAAGACCAGCGGCGCGTCCAGGATGTCGGCGAGGTCGGCCTCGGGGCCGCTGCCGCCCTCCCGGGTGAACAGGACGTCGGTCCCGAAGGCCCGCTCCATGGCGCGGCGGGCGGCCTTGACGCCGGGCGAGTCGATCGGGGAGAAGCAGGGCCGGACGCCGCCGTGCGGGGTGCGGACCTCGGCCTCGACGCCGGCCGGCGTCCGCTCGGCGACCCACTCCCTGAACTGCTCCTGGACCGTGCGGGGGTCCTGGCCGGCGGCGAGCCGGAACGAGATCTTGGCGTGCGCCTCGCGGGGGACGATCGTCTTGCCGCCCGGCCCGGTGTGCCCGCCCCACATGCCGTTGATCTCGGCGGTCGGCCGGGCCCAGACGCGTTCGAGGGTCGTGTAGCCCTTCTCGCCGTGGGCGGCGCGGCTGTTCCCGGCGGTGCGCAGCCACTCGGCCTCGTCGAACGGCAGCCGGGCGAACAGCTCACGCTCCTCGTCGGTCAGCGGGACGACGTCGTCGTAGAAGCCGGGGAGGGTGACGCGGCCGTCGTCGTCGTGGAGGGCGGCGAGCAGCGAGGCCATCGCGTGGAGCGGGTTGGGGACGGCGCCGCCGAACGAGCCGGAGTGCAGGTCGCTCTCCGGGCCGCGCAGCGTGACCTCGGCTTCGGCGAGGCCTCGCATGCCGGTGCACATGGACGGCACTTCCGCCGACCACATCGTGGTGTCGCTGATGACGACGGCGTCGCAGGCGAGCCGGTCGCGGTGGGTGCGGAGCAGCTCGGCGAAGTGCGCCGAGCCGGACTCCTCCTCGCCCTCGACCAGCAGCTTGATCGTGACGGGCGGGGCCTGCCGCCCGGACGCGGCGAGCCCCGCGCGGATCCCGAGGGTGTGGAAGAAGACCTGGCCCTTGTCGTCGGACGCGCCGCGCCCGATGAGCCGGTCGCCCTTCTCCAGCGGCTTGAACGGCTCGGTCTCCCACTCCTCCAGCGGCTCGACCGGCTGGACGTCGTGGTGCCCGTAGACGACGACCGAAGGGGCGCCCGGGTCTTCGGCGGGCCATTCGGCGAACACCGCGGGCAGTCCTGGGGTCTCCCAGACCTCGACGGTGGGGAAGCCCTGCCCGCGCAGGTACTCGGCGAGCCATCCGGCGGAGGTGCGCACGTCGTCGGCGTGGGCCGGGTCCCCGGAGATGGACGGGATCGCCAGCCACTCCTTGAGGTCGGCGAGGAACCGGTCGCGGTCCGCCTGGATGTAGGCGACTACGTCGTTCACCTGCATGCCCCTTCGCATGTCGTAATGTCGGGCCGAGCGTCCTGCGTCCGGGATCTCCGGACGTCCGGAACCTCGGGTTCCCCGATCCGGGGAACTCACAGTAAGGGATCCCCTTGCCTCGATCGCGGGAGTGGCCTTGATCCTCATCGACCCGCCGCTGTGGCCCGCGCGTGGCCGCGTGTGGTCGCACATGGTCAGCGACGTGTCGTACGACGAGCTGCACGTGTTCGCCGCCGATCTGGGCATGCCGCCGCGGGCGTTCGAGCGCGACCATTACGACGTCCCGTCCGAGCTCTACGAGGCGGCGCTGCTCCAGGGCGCCGAGGCGGTGAGCTGCCAGGAGCTGCTGCTGCGGCTGACGAAGGCGGGCCTGCGCCGCCGCAAGGCGTACCGGCCCCGGACGGCCGGCTCGGCGTCGTCGTCCGGCTAGGCGTCGTCGTATGGCTAGGCGTTGAGGAGCAGGAGTTCGGTCCGCATGTTGTTGCGGGCGCGCTCCTCGAAGCGTTCGCGTGCGGCGGGCGTGTGGAACAGCCTGGGCAGCGCCAGGAGTCCGTTGAGGACCTCGGCCCGTCCGGCGCGGAAGAACTCGTCGGGGACGAACGCGTACTCCTCGCGGACGGCGGCGGCGTAGGCGGCGTACTCCTCGGGCTCCGCGCCGAGGACCGCGAGGTCGGCGTCGCAGAGGACCTGCCCGTCGCGGTCGTCCTCCTCCGGTGCGTGCGCGGCGGTCAGCTCGACGAGCCGGACGACCTGCGCGACGACCGGCTCCGGGAGGTCGGTGTCGGCGAGCATGCGCGCGGCCAGGCGGGCGCTGCGCTCCTCGTTGTCGGCGCGCTCGGGGTCGTACACGGCGTCGTGGAACCAGGCGGCGAGCCGGACGGCGTCGGGGTCCTCGGCGTGCCCGGCCAGCTCGTCCACGAGGTCGAGCACCGCGGCCAGGTGCGCGCGGGTGTGGTAGCGGCGGTGCGGCTCGCCGTAGCGCTGGTCGAGCTCGGCGCCGATGTGCCGGGTGTGGGGTCCGGCCAGCGCCACCCACCGGTCGACAAGTTCCATGGGGGCCATCCTGGCGGATCGCGGGACGGGCCGGGACACGCGATGCCATCGTTCTTGCGTGCGGAGGACGCCCCGGCCACTATGGTGATCACTGCGAGTTAGGCAAGGCTTACCTCACTCACTGGAAGGGCCGGTCGTGGCCGCCTCTCTCTACCTGGTCGCCGGCAAGGCGACCGACTCGGTGACCCACGGGTTCCTGCCCGCCGCCGCGCGCCTGGGCCTCGACGTCACGCTCCTCACCGACCGTCCCGCCGCCCACGACGCCGGCGTTCCCGTGGTCGAGTGCGACGTCTCCGATTTCCGCGCCATCATCGCGAGCGTCGAGGGCATCGCCGCGCACGGCGGGGCCGAACCCGCCGCGGTCTTCTCCAACAGCGACTTCCTGCAGGCGCCCGCCGCGCTGGCCGCCGCGTACTTCGGCCTGCCCGCCAAGGACTGGCGGGCCGCGACCCGGGCGAAGAACAAGGCGCTCATGCGGCGGCACCTGGCGTCCCTCGACCCGGTCTTCTCGGCGGACGCCGCGCGGGTGCCGGCGGACGCGCCGTACCCGCTCGTCCTCAAGCCGCGCGAGGGGGTGGCGAGCGAGGACGTCTTCCTCGTCCGCGACGCCGGGGAGCTCTCCGCACGGATCGAGGAGGTCAGGGCCCGGCGCGGCGATCCGCTGGTGGCCGAGGAGTACCTGCCCGGACGCCTCCACACGCTGGAGACGCTGGGCGACGGGCGTGAGGTGCGCGTGCTCGGGTCGTTCCGCACGTCGCTCTCGCCGCCGCCGTTCTTCGTCGAGGAACGCCTGGAGTGGGCGCCCCCGCCTCCGGAGACGGCGCAGGTGCTGCGCCAACTGGAGGCGCTGGGCGTCGGTTTCGGAGCGTGCCACACCGAGTTCGTCGTCCACGAGGGGCGCGCCCGCATCATCGAGGTCAACTACCGCCTGATCGGCGACCACTGCGACTTCCTGCTGGCCGACCTGCTGGGCGTCCCGCTCTTCGAGCAGATCCTCGACGTCCACCTGGGCGCGTCCTTGCCGGGACGGCGGGTGCCGCGTCCGCGCCATGCCGTCGCCGAGCCGGTCATCGCCGACCGCTGCGGCACGCTCACCGCGGCTCCCGGCCCCCTGCTGCTGGACGACGGTCCCGTCCGGCTGGCGTACCGCCCGCAGCGCGCGGTGGGCGACACCGTCGAACTCACCCGCACCAACCGCGACTACCTGGGCACCGTCCGCGCCATCGGACCCGGGCCGGACGAGGTGGACGCCGCCCTGGCGCGGTTCCGGGCGGCCCACGAGTGGACGATCGCGTGACCGGTGACGACGCCGAGGGCACGCTCGCGGCCCGTGTCCTGGACGCGTTGCTGAGGGAGGACTACGCAGGCCTAAGGCGCTTCGTGCGTGGCCGCACGCTGGAGCTTCCGGGCCGGCCCGTGGGTCTCGTGCAAGCGCGTCCCGCCTTTCTCTCGGAACTCGTCGTGGACCCTGGGCAGGGCCTGCGGTTGAGCGACATCTTCCATGCCGTCCGTGCGGTGGCCGACCCGCGTGACGACACGGCGGCCTTCGAGCGCGAGTGCCGTGAGGCCTTGGCGGCCGTCCGGCTGCACGACGACGCGCGTCCGGCCGTCCACCGGCGGCTGGGACGCCTCCCGGCCGAGCTGCGGACGGGCCCCGGCACGTTCTACGAGACGCTGGCGGCCTACAACGACCATCCCGTGCATCCGACCGGCCGGAGCCGCGCCGGGCTGTCCCTGGCCGAGCTGAGCCGGTACGCGCCCGAGTTCGCTCCGTCGTTCCCGCTGCGCTGGGCGGCGGTGCGGAACGCGACGCTGGCCGGGGAGCTCCCCGAGTGGTGGCCCACTCCGTCCGGGGTGGGCCTGGGATCGGAAGGCGTGCTCTTTCCCGTCCATCCGCTGGCGGTGCGGCAAGTGCGCTCGCGGCCCGGCGCCCTGCTCGCGCCCGACCCTTACCTCCAGGTCGCCCCGACCCTTTCGATGCGGACGGTCGCGGCGGCCCCGCTCGCCCATCTGAAGATGCCGCTGCCGACGAGCACCCTCGGCCTCCGCAACCGGCGCACCATCATGCCCGGCACCCTCCCGGACGGCGCGCTCGTCGAGCGGATACTGCGCCAAGTGCTTGTGCACGAGCCGGGGCTTCCCGTCCTTGTCGCCGACGAGCAGACCTACGGCCATGCCGACGACCCCCTCCTCGGCTATTTGGTGCGGCGATTCCCGCCGGAGGTGGCGCGCGCGCACGTCGTCCCCGTAGCGGCACTGCTCGCCGAGGCACCGGACGAGGGTTTCGTCATCGAACGCTGGGACGTCGAAGCACTCTTCGGCGCTTACTTGTCGGCGCTGCTCTCCTGGAACGTCACGCTGTTCCGGTACGGCATCGCGCTAGAGGCGCATCAGCAGAACGTGGCGCTCGTCTTGGACGAGTCCCCGCTCCGCCTCCTCGTCAAGGACAACGACGGCGCGCTCATCGACCCGTCCCGCCTCCGTGAGCGCGTGCCGCTCGCCCCCGGCACCGACCCCCGCGACCTCGCCGACCGCCGGATGACGACCTCCGACCCCGAGGCCCTCGCCCGCGTCTTCGTCACGATCACGCTGCACCTGTGCGCCGCGGCGCCCGCCCTCGGCCTGGCCGAGCGGGGCCTGCTGCCGTGGCGGACCGGGCGCCGGATGATCCGCGAGCGGCTGGACGAGGCGCTCGGGCCGGACGACGCGTTCCTGCGCTCGCGCACGCTCGACGCCGACTCGCTGCCCGGCAAGGCCATGGTCACCGCCGGGACCCTCGTCGACAAGGCGAGGACCGGCGCGGCCGACATCAACAAGCACTACGGCCCGCCGGGGCCGAACTACCTACGGGACACCACGTGCTGCTGACAGGACCGGCCGTCACGGCCGACGACGCCACCTCGACCGCGCTGCTCAACTGCCTGGTGCGGGAGGTGTGCGGGCCCGAGCAGCAGGTCTGGCCGGACGGCGGCCGGCTGGTGCTCCGGCTCCCCCGCGCGGGGGTCGTGCTGCGCGCGGGCCTGGCCCGCCCCCCGGCCGGGGCCGCCCCGCGCTTGG
Source organism: Actinomadura sp. NPDC000600 (assembly GCF_040492135.1). NCBI lineage: Bacteria > Bacillati > Actinomycetota > Actinomycetes > Streptosporangiales > Thermomonosporaceae > Actinomadura > Actinomadura sp. NPDC000600. The sequence continues at coordinate 239,717 of NZ_JBEUPD010000007.1, read as the reverse complement.
CGCCGCCCTACGAGGAGCGCCGCGCGGACGAGTGGATACCGGCCCCCTGGGAGAGGTTGGCGAACCTGGTCGCGGGCGAACTGGAACTGGCGACCGGGCACCCGAACCCGGAGTTCCTCGCTCAGGTGGACGACAGCCATTCCGCGCTCACCGCCATCCTCGCCGCGAGGGGCGAACCCTCTGGAGACCCCTACATCGACTCGGAGCAGTCCCTTGTCGCGGGGCACCGTTTCCACCCGTCTCCCAAGGCCCGTCAGGGCTCGCCGCAGGAGTGGCTCCCTTACGCGCCTGAGACGAGGGCTCGGTTCCGGCCGCTGTGGCTCGCCGTCCCGGAGCATCTCGTCGCTGAGGAGGGGGACGCGAGGGCGTTCGCGGCCTTGGAGGAGCACGGACCCCCGGCTCCGCCCGGACGCCGGCTGCTTCCCGTCCATCCGTGGCAGTTCTCATTGCTGGCGGACAACCCCGTCCTGCGGAAGGCCTTGGCGAGCGGCTCCCTGGTCAACCTCGGCCCCTCCGGGCCGGAGGCGGTGCCTACGTCGTCCGTCCGTACCGCGTATCTGCCGGACGCCGACGTGTTCTGCAAGTTCAGCCTGGATGTGCGCATCACCAACTGCGTCCGGAAGAACGCCTGGTACGAGTTGACCGGGGCGATGACCCTGAACGAGCTACTGCCGCCCATCCTGGAGAAGCTGGACGCCACGTTCCTCAGGGAGCCCGCCTACCGCAGCGTCGCTCTCCCCGACCGCCGCCTGTACGAGGGCCTGGGCGTGATCCTGCGCCAAGGCGTCGGCTCCCTTCCCGGGACGCCTCTCCTTGCGGGCGCTCTGACCGACCCATGCAACGCCCTCCTCGCCGGGCTGCCCGCACTGTCGACCCCGGAGAGCGCCCAAGCCTGGTGGGACGCATACGTAGCCTGCGTGGCACCGCCCGTGCTGGGCGCCTATCTGGACCACGGCGTCGTCCTGGAGCCACACCTGCAGAACGTCCTCGTCTGCGTCGACGACGACGGCATGCCCGTCCATGCCGTGTTCCGCGACATGGAAGGCACCAAACTGACCTCCGGCCAATGGGACCTGTCGCATCTCCCCTCCCGTGTGGCCGAGGCCCTCACCTACGCCCCCGACCAGGGTTGGAACCGTGTCGTCTACTGCCTCCTCGTCAACCACCTGACCGAGATAGCCGCCGCGGTGGCCGACCTCCACCCGTCCTTGGACGAGACGCTCTGGCGCACGGCGCGCAAGCATTTCGCCGACCACGACCGTCACCCGCAGGTGAGGGCCCTGCTGGCCGGTGTCCCGCTGCCCGCCAAGGCGAACCTCCGCACCCGCTGGTCGCGGACGGCCGACCGCGGCGCCGCCTACGTCCCCGTCCCCAACCCGCTCGCCGCGCCCCGACCGCTGTGAACGAGTTCGCGGTGGCCCTCGACCGGTACCCGGCCTACGTCCACGACCTTCCCGGCCTCGAAGCCCACGTCCGCGGCATCCGCGCCGCGCTGCCCGGCACGGAGGTCTTCTACGCCGCCAAAGCCAACCCGGACGCCGAGATCCTCCGCACTGTCGCGCCCCACATCGACGGCGTGGAGGTGTCGTCCGGCGGCGAACTCGCGCATGTCCGGGAGACGCTCCCCGGCAAGCCCGTAGCATTCGGCGGGCCTGGGAAGACGGACGACGAACTGGCCCTGTCGCGCACGCTCAAGGCCGAACGGATCCACGTGGAGAGTCCGAACGAATTGGCCCGCCTCGCAGCCCTCGGCCCGGCCGACGTCCTTCTCCGCGCGAATCTGCCCCTGCACGTACCGAACGCCGCCCTCACCATGAGCGGCCCTTTCGGAATGGACGAGGACGCCCTCGACCATTGCGCCCGCCTCCTGGCCTCATACCCGAACCTCAGGCTCCGGGGTATCCACGCCCACCTGGCATCCGGCCTGGACGCGCCGGTCATGCTCGACCTGGCCCACCGGATAGCGGAATGGGCGATCCCTTGGCTGCGTGCCCGAGGAGTGGACGACCCCGAACTGAACGTGGGCGGCGGAATGGCGGTGGACTACACGTCCCCGGAGACCCGCTTCGACTGGCACACCTACGGGACGGGCCTAAGCGGCATCCCCGCGAAAGTCCGCATAGAGCCCGGCCGGGCGATGACCGCCTACCACGGCTGGTACGTCACCGACGTCCTGGACGTGAAGACGACGCGAGGCGAGACCTACGTCGTCCTCAGAGGCGGCACCCACCATCTGAGGACGCCCGTGACAAAGGGCCACGACCAGCCGTTCAAGGTTCTGACCGCGCAAGGCCCGGAGCGCCCGGCGACCCTGGTGGGCCAGCTCTGCACCCCGAAGGACGTCTTCGCGCGCGACGCCCTCGTCCCGCCCCTGGCCCCGGGCGACGTCATCGCCTTCACCATGGCCGGGGCCTACGCCTGGAACATCTCCCACCACGACTTCCTCATGCACCCGAAGCCGGCCTTCCACTACCGGCGCTGACCGTCAGCTGCGGGGGCTCCCGTACCAGCGCCAGGACGTGACGCGCGGGCGCCCGGGGAGGTCGCCGCGTCCGGTGGCCCACAGGAGGGTCGCCCAGGGGTCGGTGTCCTGCGGTGCGCCGGGGAAGAGGCGTCCCAGCACGCGGGCGCACAGGTCGGCGGGCGGCTCCCACGGCAGACCCAGCCCGTCCGCCAGGTCGTACATGTGGACGAGGGTCTCCACGATCCCCATGGCGGCGAACCCTTCGGCGTCCGACGCGCCGAAGACATGGTGCGCGCGGACGTCCGGGGCCGTGCAGCGGACCACGGCGGAGAGCATCCCGCCGCACGCGTCGAGCACCTGGAGCAGCCCCGCGGCCCCGGCGTCCCGGTCCGCGTGGATCGCGTTCGCCGGCCCCCCGGAGCGCTTGCTCTCCCACACGAACGGCACCTCGCCGTCCGTCGGCGGCGTCCTCGGCGCGAGCTGGGCGGCGTAGGCGAACAGGTCGTCGCTGAGGTGCTCGACGGTCTCCCAGCAGGTCCATTCGAGCGACCCGGCCTTCGCGTCCCAGGCCTCCTGGGGAGCCTCGCGCAGCGCGGCGATGGCCAGCCGGACGGCGAGGTCGAGATCGTCTGCGGTCACGGGGGCGGTCGGATGCGGCATGGCCCCGACGCTACTGGACGATCACCGACCGCCGTTCAGCCGCCCATCAGGGCGGCGGTCCCGCTGACGCTGATCCCGGTGTCGCCGGAAGGGACGTCCACGAGCAGCCGGCTGGGACGGCCCATGTCCTCGCCCTGCCGGATCGTGAACCGGGCGGGCGGGGCGACGAGGCCCAGCGACCGCAGGTAACCGCCGAAGGCCGCCGCGGCGGCGCCGGTCGCCGGGTCCTCCACCACGCCGCCCGGCGGGAACGGGTCGCGGGCGTGGAAGACGGTCTCGCTCTCCCGCCAGACGAGGTGGACGGTCGTCCAGTCGTTGCGCGCCATGAGTTCGCCGAGCGCGTCCATGTCGTAGTCGAGGTCGGCGAGGCGTGCGCGCGTGGACGCGGCGAGGACCAGGTGGTCGTTGCCCGCGTTGGCGATGCGCGGCGGCAGCGCCGGGTCGAGCTGCGCGGCCTCCCAGCCCAGCGCGTCGAGCGCCGCGGCGAGGTCAGCCTCAGCGACGTCCCGGACGGTGGGCGGGACGCTCGTGAGGGTGGCGAGGACGCGGCCGCCGGCCTCCCTCGTCTCGACCCCGACCTCCCCGGCCATGGTGTCCAGCCGCAGGCTCCCGGTGCCCCGGCGCTCGGCCAGCGCGACGGCGGTCGCGATCGTCACGTGCCCGCAGAAGGCGACCTCGGCCAGCGGACTGAAGTAGCGGATCCGGAACCGATCGGGCGCGCCTCCCTCGTCGAAGAGGAACGCCGTCTCGGAGAACCCGATCTCGGCGGCGATGTCCTGCATCCTCGCGGCGTCCAGGCCCCGCGCGTCCAGGACGACGCCGGCCGGGTTGCCGCCCTCGCCGTCCACGTCGAAGGCGGTGTAGCGGAGTGCTTGTGCGGTGTCGCTCATGGGACCAGTCTGCGCGCACCGGTAGCATCGCGTCCAACGATGGTTTTTGATAATAAGTATCGGGATACACGATGGACACGCGCCTCCTCACCACCTTCCTGGCGGTCCTGCGCACCGGCGGGATGACCGCCGCCGCGGCGGAGCTCGGCTTCGTGCAGTCCACTGTCACCGCGCACGTCCAGGCGCTGGAGCGCATCGCCGGGACGCCGCTGCTCGACCGCCGTCCCGGCGGCGTCTCCCCCACCCTCGCCGGTGCGCTGCTCGCCGAGCGCGCCCGGAGCATCCTCGACCTCCAGGAGCGGATGCTCGCGGAGGTCACCGCCGCCGCAACCGAGCCGTCCGGCCCGGTGCGGCTCCAGGCGCCGGAGTCGGTGTGCGCGTACTGGCTCGCGCCCGTCCTGCCCGGGCTGCGGGAGGCGCTCCCGGACGTGAGCGTGTCGCTGTCCCCCGCCGACACGCGGACCGCGCTGACCGCGCTCGCCGACCGCCGCGCCGACCTGGCCCTCGTCCTCGAACCGTCGCCCGACCCGTCCGGCGTCGAGCTGGTCGATCTGGGCGTCCAGCCCTTGTCGCTCGTCGCGGCGCCGGCCGCGCCCCTCCCCCGGGACCGTCCGCTCACCCCGGCGGAGCTCGCCGAGGCCGGGGTGATCCTGCTGGAGGAAGGCTGCTCCTACAGCGACGAGATCGCCGCTGTCGCGGCAGCCGCAGACCCCACGGCGAACCCGCCCCGGTTCGGCGGCATCGAGACGGCGAAGCGCTGCGTCGCCGCCGGCCTCGGCGTGGCGCTGCTGCCCGCGGTCACGGTCGCCGGGGAGCTCGCCGCGGGCACGCTCACCGAACTGCGCCCGCCGGCCGGCCTGTCCCGGCAGCGCCTCTGGCTCGCCGAGCCGGCGTCCCGCTGGCGCTCCCCCGCCGTCGACGCCGTCCGCACCGCCCTGATCGGATCGATCGCCGGCGGCACCGCGCGCTCGTAGTCCCGGCCCGGCGGGACGCGGCTCAGCGTCCGGTCTTCGCGCGCTCGTAGTGCCGGGCGGCCTTGGCCCGGTTGCCGCAGACGGCCATGGAGCACCAGCGCCGGGTGCCGTTCTTGGTCGTGTCGTGGAAATGCAGCACGCAGTTGGGGTGCGCACAGGGCTTGACCCGGTCGGGGCTGTCGGCCATGAGGCGCAGGTAGTCGGCGGCGGCCAGCCAGGACGGCAGCCACGCGGGGTCGTCGGTGCGCGCATGGTTCTGCGGGCCGCCGAGCCCGAGCCTGAGGTGCAGCGCGCCGCGTTCCAGGACCCCGTTGAGCGCGTCGGCCGACTGCGCGGACGGCTCCTCGTCCACGAGCGCCAGAAGGATCTCGCGGGTCCGCACGGTGGCGTCGAGCGTCGCCCGGTCGGCCGTCGCGCGCTCGTCCAGGCCCGCCGAACGCAGCCAGACGGCCAGGCCGTCGGTCGAGTCGAGCAGGTCGTGGCGGACGCCGTCGTCGATCCACCGGGTGTTGAGCAGGTCCAGGAACAGCGGCTCCCCGACCAGCGGACGGGGGTCCGCCGCGTCCCGCTGCGGAGGTCGTTCTTCCGGCTGCACACCGCGATTCTACCCGGCTAACGCGCCTTAGCCGGTTGACGCGCTCTCTCTAACCACTTATCTTCAGATAGCCAGTTAGATCAACGCCGGGCAGGACGGCCCGGGATAGTGAGGTGTGGCATGGAGACGGTCGCCATCAAGGCCCTGCAGACGGGGCACGTGGGGCTGAACGTGACCGACCTGGACCGGTCGGTGCCCTTCTACCAGCGCGTCTTCGGGTTCGAGGTGCAGGCCGAGGGCAAGGAGGCCGACCGCCGCTGGGCCTTCCTCGGCCGCGACGGGCGGCTCGTGCTGACCCTGTGGCAGCAGAGCGACTCCGCCTTCGCGCCCCGCTCGGCGGGCCTGCACCACCTGTCGTTCCAGGTCGAGTCGATCGACGAAGTGAAGGCCGCCGAGCGGGTACTCCGCGAACTGGACGCCGAACTGGTCCACGACGGCGTCGTCCCGCACGGCGAGGGCGTCTCCTCCGGAGGGATCTTCTTCACCGACCCCGACGGGACCCGCCTGGAGATCTACGCGCCGACCGGCGCCGACACCGCCCCCGCACCCAGCGGAGCGGCCCCCACCTGCGGATTCTTCTAATCCCACCGGTCCATCGAAAGGAGGCCGCTGTGGCGGCCGACGTCTACCACCAAGGCGAACGAGCCGCCCAGCGGCGCGCCGGTCTGCTCGACCAGGGCGCGTTCTCCTCCCGCGCCGTCCGGGCCGAGATACCCGAGGTGGCGCGCAAGTTCCTGCTCGCGCAGCCGATGCTCGTGCTGGGCGCCGCCGACGACCAGGGGCGGATGTGGGCCACCGTGCTCACCGGCCGGCCCGGCTTCCTGCGCGCCGAGGACGACCGCACCCTCACGATCGACGCCCGCCCGGCGCCGGACGACCCGCTGCACGACCGGCTCACCGGGCCCGCCCAGGTCGGCATGCTGGCCATCGAACCGGGCCGCCACCGCCGGATGCGGATGAACGGCCGCGCCGCCCCCACCGGGAGCGGCCTGCGCGTGGATCTCGACCAGGTGTACTCCAACTGCCCCAAGTACATCCAGAAGCGGCAACCGGAATGGGCGGCGGCCACAGCGGCCCCGCCGAAGCACTCCAGCGCCCTCACACCCGACCAGCAAAAGTGGATCGCCGGCGCGGACACCTTCTTCATCGCCACCGCCGACCTCGACGGCGACGCCGACGCCTCCCACCGCGGCGGCGCCCCCGGATTCGTGGAGGTGGTGTCGCCGACCGTGCTGCGCTGGCCCGACTACGTCGGCAACGCCATGTTCAACACGCTGGGCAACCTGGAGGTCCAGCCCCGGGCCGGACTGCTCTTCTGCGACTGGAGCACCGGCGCCGTCCTCCACCTCACCGGCACCGCGCGCACCGACTGGGACCCCGCGCACGCCGCCGCCGTCCCGGGCGCCGAACGCCTCGTCGAGTTCACCGCCACCGAGGTCGTCGAGATCGCCGGAGCCGTGCCGCTGCGCTGGAGCGCCCCCGTCCCGTCCCGGTTCAACCCGCCCGTCACTTGAATCTCCCCTGAGGGGAGATGCCAGGGTGAGGCCATGGACGGAGAAGCGACCTACTCCATCGGTGACCTCGCCCGGACCACCGGGCTCACCGTGAAGGCCGTGCGCTTCTACACCGAACGCGGGATCGTCCCGGCGCGCAGGACCGCGTCGGGACACCGCCGCTACGGGGCGGACGCGGTGGCCCGGCTGGGCCTGGTGCGGACGCTGCGCGAGCTGGGGATCGACCTGGCCACCGTCCAGAAGATCGTCGACCGCGAGGTTTCGGCCGCCGAGGCGGCCGCCGCCCACGCCGAGGCCGTCGCCGTCCAGATGCGGACGCTGCGGCTGCGGCACGCGGTCCTGACCATCGCCGCCCGGCGCGGCAGCGACCCCGAGGAGATGGAACTGATGCACCGGTTGGCCCGCCTCTCGTCGGCCGAACGCAAGGACCTCGTCGGCGACTTCCTCAACAGCTCGTTCGGCGCCCCCGAGACCGGCCCGATGCCCCGCGTCCTGCACCGGTCGCTGGCCCCCGAGCTGCCCGAGGACCCGACCTCCGAGCAACTGGCGGCCTGGGTCGAACTGGCCGAACTCAGCCGCGACCCCGATTTCCGCACCCTCATGCGGGACCTGTTCAACGACCACAGCGCCGCAGCCGCCGGCCGCCCCAAGGGCCCACCACGCAAGCACGCCGTCGCCCGCGTCACCGAGACCGTCCGCCCCTTGCTGGCCGCAGGAGTGGCCCCGGACTCCCCGGAGGCGGCCCAGGCCGTCAACGAAGTCGTAGCCGCCTACGCGGAATTCCAGGACCTCCCCGACACCCCGGCCCTGCGCGCCCGCCTGGCCGCCTACCTCACGGCCGCCAACGACCCCCGCCGCGAGCGCTACCTGACCCTCCTGTCGACCGTCAACGGCTGGGCCCCACCCGACCACCCCCGCCAAGAGATCGACTGGTTCCTCACCGCCCTCCCCACCTCCTGATCACCGCCGCCTACTCATCGACGGCCTTCGCATCGTCGGCGTCCGAGGTGAAGCCACAGCGCTCGGGGCTGCATTCGGTCTCGTGGTCGCGGCCCCACAGGTAGGTGTCGCGCTCGGAGGCTCGGGCGAGGTGGACCAGCCTGAGCTGCCTCCTCCTCGGAAGGGTGGACGGGAGCGCGGTGAAGGTCTCGGGTAGCACGGCGACCATGCTGGTGACTTGCTCTCCATCGAGCATCCGCACGAGTGCGGTGCAGTGCCACCAGCGGATCTCCCCCTCTCGACCGTCGCGATTTCCGGGCCAGTAGTAGTTCGCCGGATCCGGCACCAGATAGTGGACGCCTTCGGGGTCCAGGTGCGCTCGGAGCCATGGTCCGCCGCCGCCGAGGCCGAGCCGGAGCCGTCCGGCCTCCTCGAACACGGCGCAGACCGCATCGGTGTCGAGGGCCTTGAGGACGTGCGCTTCGGCAGGCAGCGGCTCGCGTCCGGCCGGAGCCCTGACCGGCCAGCGCCCCAGCAGGACGCCGGCCCGCTGCCGCAGCGTCATCGGCGACGGGCTCTTGCGATTAGCCGGCAGTGCCGGTGGCGGCGTCCAAGTCAGTCCGGCCTGCTCGATGTGGGCGAGCATCCACGCGCGTCCCTCCGGCCCCGTGGTGTGCCAGGTCCATCCCTGCGTGGGCCGTCGAGACCTTGGGGAATGGTCGAATATCGAGGGCGGCCGATCAGTTCTTCCCCGCGCCGATCGTACAGTTGCCCCTACACCGGGCAGGTTTGCGAATGCTCTGCCTGAGACGACATTTCCGCAGGTCGGACGCACCCCTTCCGTTCGGGCAGGAGAGCCGCGGAGTGCGGGGCGTCCGAATTGGTGCATGTTGGTCGTCCGGTTCCGGCGTTTGTGGCGGATGACCTGTTGTCTCCAAGTGGACGGGCCGATGATGGCGGCATGACGGGGCGCGTACTGACCTGGGCCGGCGGCATCATCGCGGCCGCATCGGTGACCGTGTTGATCGTGTACTTCGCGGTGAAGGGCTTCCACTGGGGCGACACCATCGGGGTCATCGGCGCCGTGGTCGGCATCGTCGGCCTGGTCATGGCCGTGTCCGGGGCCGTGCAAGCCCGCCGGACTTCCGGGCGGGACCGGTCAGCGGGCGATCGGTCGGTCCAGTTCGGCGACAACGCCGCCAACACCGGCATCGTCTCCACGGGAGACGGCGCGACCAACACCCAGATCAAGGGCACCGTCTCCGGGCACGGCCGCATCTACCAGGCCGGACGCGACCAGCACATCCACCGCGACCTGTAACCGGCTTCACGGCAATGACCAGCCCACCGGACCCCCTGCCTGACCAGGCCTCCTTGCATATGGAGGGCAGCGCCTTGGGGCATGGCGTCGTGAACCAAGCCGGGCGGGACCAGCACATCATCGAGCAGCGCATCGAGCGGCAGGTGGTGCTGGCGGCGGGATTGATACGGCCCGCCGAAGTGACCACCCCACCGGGCCTGGCCAACGTTCCGGCGCACGCGCACCTCTTCGTCGGGCGCGGCACTGAACTGCAGGAGTTGGACGCGGCCTTGACCGAGTCGGGTGAGGTGGTGGTCGCCGCGGTGCACGGCCTGGGCGGGGTGGGCAAGTCCACCCTGGCAGCGCGCTACGCCACCTGCCATCGCGACCGCTTCTCCCCGGTGTGGTGGATCACCGCCGACACGGGTGAGGCCGTGCAGGCGGGACTGGCCGCGCTCACCGTCGCACTGCAACCCGGACTGAAACAGGCGCTGCCGCTCGAAGCCTTGGCCGAGTGGGCGCTGTCCTGGCTGAGCAGCCACGACGGCTGGCTGCTCGTCCTGGACAACGTCACCGACCCCGAGCACATCGCCCCGGTGATGGCCCGCACGAGTACCGGCAAGGTCCTGGTCACCAGCCGCTTGGGCGAGAGCTGGCACCGGTTCGGCGCCCAAGTGCTGCGGCTGGATGTGCTCACCAGTGGGCAGGCGGTGGAGATGCTCACCCGGATCGCCACCCACGACCGGCCCGGCGCGAATCTGGAGGGCGCTGCCGACTTGGCCGAAGAGCTGGGTCACCTGCCGCTGGCGATCGAGCAGGCCGCCGCCTACCTGCACCAGCACCGCCTGTCCCCGCGCGCCTACCTGGAACTGCTGGCCGACTCCCCGGCGGTCATGTACGACCAGACCGCCCAGGGCGCCGACGCCGAACGCACCATCGCCCGGATATGGCGCCTCACCCTCGACCAACTCACCGACACCCCGCTGGCCGGGGCTCTGCTTCGGGTTCTGGCCTGGTACGCCCCCGAGGCCGTCCCCCGTTCTCTTGTCGACGGCACCCCCACCGCCGTGGACGGCGGCCCGGGGCCCCCGCTTCGATCGCATCGACAGATACCACTGCCGAACTGGTTGCGGCGGCGTCCCCCCTCGTCCCCTCCCGCGCCTGTGGTGGGTCTGACGCTGCTGAGGCACGGGTTAGGGGCGCTGGCCGCCTACAACATGATCACCTTGGACGAGGATGGCGCGGTCACCGTGCACCGGCTGGTGCAGGCCGTCGCCCGCACCCCCGACCCAACCGACCCCCACCGTCAACCGGACGACATCGCCACTGCCCGCGACACCGCCACCCGGCTGCTGCATCAAGCCTGCCCCACGGACGTCGAAGATCCGGCCGGATGGCCGACGTGGCGGACCCTGCTCCCCCACATCGACGCCCTGGCCGACCATGCACCACCCAGTACCGACACCGACACTACGGCGGACCTGCTGGACCGCACAGCCACGTTCCTGCGGCTCCAAGGCTCACTGACCCGCGCCATCGGGTACTTCGAACGCGCCCTGGTCACGAACCAGCGCTTACATGGGCCTCAGGCCCCGGGCGTCCTGGGCTCCCGCAACAATCTGGCCCTCGCCTACCGGGACGCAGGAGACCTGGAACGAGCGATCCCCCTGCTCGAGCACACCCTCGCCGATCGCGAGCGGATACTGGGCAACGACCACCCCCGCACCCTGATCTTCCGCAACAACCTCGCCCTCGCCTACCAGGACGCAGGAGACCTGGAACGAGCGATCCCCCTGCTCGAACAGACCCTCGCCGATCGCGAGCGGATACTGGGCAACGACCACCCCCACACGCTGATCTCCCACAGCTCCCTCGCCCTCGCCTACCAGGACGCAGGAGACCTGGAACGAGCGATCCCCCTGCTCGAACAGACCCTCGCCGACTCCGAACGGGTACTGGGCAACGACCACCTTCACACCCTGATCTGTCGCAACAACCTAGCCATCAGCTACCAGGACGCAGGAGACCTGGAACGAGCGATCCCCCTGCTCGAGCACACCCTCGCCGATCGCGAGCGGATACTGGGCAACGACCACCCCCGCACCCTGACCTCCCGCAACAACCTCGCCAGCGCCTACCAGGCGGCACAGGACAGCCACTGATGGCTGCTGACGCTGTCCAGCTCGTTCACCACAGGTGCTCAGGCATGCCCTCCGGACCCTGACGGCCGGTCTCCCATTGCTCGCCGAGTCGACCACGCTGCACTCGATAGGCGATAAAGGAACAGAGCACACTCGTCGTCGGCCGTTGCTTGACGGTGCCTTTGCTTCGGCGAGGGGCGGGTATGGCGGACGGCGGATGTCGGCTCGGGTCGGTGAAGGGGTGGCGTGCTGGTGCTTGGGCGGGTTCGGGGTGCGGCGAAGGCTGGAGCGAGGGCTGCCCGGGCGGTGCGGGACTCCGGGGCGTTGCGGCCCGTCCGGCCTGATCGGGCGGTGCGGCTGCTGTTCCCCTACGCGCGGTTCGGCCCTGTTCCCGCGACGCTCGGAGCTGTGGCGGCGCTGCGGTTTCCAAACCGGACGGCCCTCATCGATGAACGCGGGGCGCTGTCGTATGCGGAGCTCGAACGGCGGGCTGCTTCGCTGGCCACGGCCCTGCACGACCGTGTGGGTGATGGGAAGGTCGGGGTTCTTTGCCGCAATCACCGGGGGTTTGTGGAGACGGTTCTTGCGGCGTCCCGGCTCGGGAATGACGTGGTGCTGCTCAACACCGATTTCTCCGGTACGCAGTTGGGGCAGGTCGTCGATCGGGAGGGGATCGAGCTGCTCGTCCATGACGAGGAGTTCGCGGCGGCCGTTGAGAAGTCGGGGTTCGGCGGGGAGCGGGTGGTCGCTTGGGGCGAGGAGGGGGACACGGTCGACGCGCTGATCGCGGAGACCTCGCCCGAGCCCTTCAAGCCCGAGCGGGCCAGCCGGGTGATCCTGATGACGTCCGGGACTACCGGGACGCCGAAGGGGGCGCGGCATGATCTGTCCGCGTCCTCGCTGCTGCCCGCGGCTCTGAGTCATCTGATGCGGGTGCCGGTTCGGTCGGGTGCGCCGATGGTCGTCGCGCCGCCGCTCTTCCACCTGCTCGGGTTCGCCTACACCACGGTCGGGCTCGGGATGGGGATGCCGCTCATCCTGTCGCGCCGTTTCGATCCGCGGCAGGTGCTGGAGACGATCGCGGACTGCCGGGCGGAGGCGCTCGTGGCGGTTCCGGTGATGCTCCAGCGGATCCTGGACGTGCCGGACCGCCCGCCGGCGCCGACGCTGCGGGCGGTCGTGTGCGGCGGGGCGGCGCTGCATCCGCATCTGTCCGAGGCGTTCATGGACGCGTTCGGCGACGTCCTCGTCAACGTGTACGGCGCGACCGAGACGGGGTGGGCGACGATCGCGACGCCCGAGGATCTGCGGGCCGCGCCCGGCACGGTGGGCAGGCCGTCCTTCCGGCTCACGATCAAGGTGCTCGGGGAGGACGGGCGGGAGCTGCCCGCAGGCGAGACGGGGGAGGTCTACACCGGCGGCGGGCTGCGGTTCGCCGGCTACACCGGGGGCGGCGGCAAGCAGGTGCGGGACGGCCTGACCGGCACCGGCGACCTCGGGCACTTCGACGAGGCGGGACGGCTGTTCATCGACGGGCGGGCGGACGACATGATCGTCTCGGGTGGGGAGAACGTGTTCCCCGGCGAGGTCGAGAACCTGCTCGGCGGCCATCCGGACGTCGCGGAGGTGTCGGTGGCCGGGGTGGACGACGAGAGGTTCGGGCAGCGGCTCGCCGCGCACGTCGTCAGGGCCAAGGGGGCGGAGGTCACCGAGGACGACCTCAAGGAGTACGTGCGGGCGCACCTGGCCCGTTACAAGGTGCCGCGGGACATCCGGTTCGTCCGGGAACTCCCCCGGACCAGCACCGGCAAGGTGAAGCGGACGGCGCCCGACGGCTGATGAGGGATACGCCCGGGCCCAGGGCCGCGAGGTCCCGGGCGTGCCCCGTCCCGGGGGTCAGGCGGCTCCGGCGCGCTCCTTGGCGGCCATGCAGATGCGGGCGAGGTCGTTGAGGGCGTCGGCGCGGCGCTCGTCCAGCGTGCGGCGGTCGCCCGGCCCGGCCTCGGCGAGGGTGTCGATGACCAGGGAGAACACCGGCCATTCGGCGGGCCCGATGGCGCCCTGGAAGTCGACGCCGTCCTCGAGGTCGTCGAGGTCGAGGTTGCGGGCGAAGGTGGCGAGGGCGGCCTCGGCCGCGACCACGCCGATGCGCATCGCCAGCGCGGCAGGCTCGCGATCGAGGGAGCGCACGGTGCTAGAACCCATGTTCGACAACATAGACCACACGCGTCACACACGTCGAACGTTTGCTCGAAAACGTTACCCGACGATGGCCTGCTGGAAGAGGTAGGAGTGCGTGAAGTGCAGGGCGCCGTCGACCATGCTCGGGCGCATGCCGGTGGCGGGTCCGCCCGCCAGCTCGTCCTCCAGCTCGCGCCTGATCTGCGCCGCGACGTCCGAGGGGGTCTTCGAGAACTCCAGCCACGGGTCCAGCGGGCGGACGTAGTCGAACTGGTCGGCGCGCTTCACCTGCGCGCCCGCCGAGGTGACGAGGTCCGCGATCCGCGCCTCGGTCAGGGCCTCCCCGTGCGAGGGGTCGCGGAGGCGCTCGATGCGGTCCGGGTCGCCGTCCAGGCCCTCGGGGCGGACGAGGTCGACGATGATCAGCGCGGCGCCGGGGCGGCTGACCCGGGCCATCTCCTTCACCACGGCCCCGGGGTCGGCCACCTGGTGCAGCGAGAAGCGGGTGACGACGAGGGTGAACGACCGGTCGAGGTAGGGCAGGGCGGTGGCGTCGCCGTGCGCGAAGGTGACGTTGGTGAGGCCGGCGTGGTCGGCGTCGCGCTTGCCTTCGGCGAGCATCGCGGGCGTGAGGTCGAGCGCCGTCACGTGCCGGACGCGGCGGGCGATCGCGCGGGACACGATGCCCGTCCCTGCGGCGACCTCCAGCACGACGTCCTCAAGGTCGAGCTCGGGGTCCATGAACCGGACGAGCCGGTCCAGATGGCGGGTGAACGCCGTGTTCAGCCTGGGGTCGGCGAAACCGGCCGCCTGCTTGGAGAACTCCCGTACCACCTTCTCGTCATGGGTCACCGTCACGTCGCCTCCTCGACTGGTTGCCCGGATCATCCCCGAAACCACGCACGGTGAACAGAGGGGAGTGACGAAACCCTCAGGCGGCCGGGACGCCCTCCAGCAGCGCGGCGAGGCCCGCGGCGTCGAGCAGGTCGGCCGGACGGACGGTCACGTCGGCGGCGACGTAGTGGAACGCCGCGCTGACCTGCGCGACGTCCACTCCGGCGAGCTCGGCCCACGCCAGCCGGTACGCGGCGAGCTGCACGGCGGCGAACCGCGCCTCCTCCCCCGACGGCGGGGAGCCGGTCTTCCAGTCGACGACCTCGTATCCGCCGTCCCGGGTCCGGAACACGGCGTCCATCCGGCCCCGGACCAGCCGGTCGCCGATGATGGTCTCGAACGGCACCTCGATGTCGAGCGGCTCGCGCGCCGCCCACTGCGACCCCTCGAAGCGCTCGCGCAGCATCGCCAGGTGCGAGTCGTCGGCGGCGCCCTCGTCGGCGGCGCCGGGCAGCTCGTCGGGGTCGAGGAGGCGCTGCTGCCCCCAGCGGCCCTCCAGCCAGGCGTGGAACGCGGTGCCGCGCCGCGCGTAGGGGGCGGGCGGGCGCGGCATGGGGCGGCGGATCTGCCGGGCGAGCGCCGCCGGGTCGCGCGCCAGCGACACCAGCGACGACACCGACAGGTGCGCGGGCAGCTCGACGAGCAGGCCGTCGCCGCCGCGCCCCCGGTCGCGCTCGGCGAGCAGCAGCTCGACGTCGCGCGCCCACGCCGTCATGCGGGCCCGGTCGGCGTCCGACAGCCCGGCGTCGCCGGCCCAGTGGCGGGTGCGCCCGGCCATCTCGTCCTCGACCATGCGGGCGCCCTCGACGACCGCCTCGTAGCGCGCCCGCGCCGACAGGTCGGACCGGCCGCGCTCGCCGGGCGCGATGGGCCACTGCGCCTCGTCGGGGTCGGCGAGCAGCGGGTTGGCGGCGCCCTCCTCCGGCGGGTCGGCCCAAACGGCGACGGACCCGGCCCCGGCGAGGCAGACCGCCCGCACCTCCTCCAGGAACGGCGACGGTCCGAGCGGGCGCCCCGAGGACCCCCACCAGTAGCCGGTGGTGATGAGCAGGCTGGACGCGCGCGTGACCGCGACGTAGGCGAGCCGCCGCTCCTCGCGCAGGTCGCGCTCGGAGCACGCCTGCTCGAACGCGGCGAGGTCGTCCTTCTCCAGCCCGGTCAGCGCGGGCAGGTCGGCGCGGTCGCCGCGCAGCATGAACGGCAGGACGCGCGGGTTCGCGGTCCAGCGGGTGGCGTTCTGCGGCGGCGACGGGAAGATCGACCCCTTGGCGGGGCCGCCGTTCTTCTGCGGCGTGTACGCCAGGCCGGGGACGACCACGACCGGCCATTCGAGGCCCTTGGAGGCGTGGACGGTGAGGAGCTTGACGCTGTCGGTCTCCCCGACCCGCCCGGCCTCCAGCCCGAACTCCTCGGTCTCGGCGGCCTTGAGGTAGGCGAGGAACGCGCCGAGCGTCGGGTCTTCGGCGTCGCCGGCGAACGTGGCGGCGGCGTCGATGAAGGCGTCGAGGTCGGCGCGGGCGGTGACCGGGTCGAGCCCGGACCGCGCGGCGACCTCGATGTCGAGGCCGAGCGCCCGCTCGACCTCGTTGACCAGGTCCGGCAGCGGCAGCCCGACCTGGCTCCGCAGGCCGCGCAGCTCGTCGCGGAGGCGCCGCAGCCGCCCGTACCCCTCGGGCGAGTACGCGTCGGGCGGGCCGAGGTCGTCGAGCGCGTCGACGAGGCTGCCGGTCTCCTGGTTCAACTCGCTGACGAGCTGCCGAAGCGGATCGTCCCCCGCGGGCCCCTCACTGGCCCCCTCCCCGGCCCCCTCCCCGGCCCCCTCATTGGGCCCCTCCCCGGCTCCCTCTGCGGGTGCGGCGGGGGGCGGCTCGTCGTGCGCCGGGACGGGGCGGTCGTCCGGGCGGGTGATGTCGCGGGCCGCCTCCTGGGCCAGGGCGCGGGCACGGCGTCCCAGGGCGACGAGGTCGCGGGGGCCGAGGCGCCAGCGCGGGCCGGTGAGGAGGCGGGCGAGGGACGCGCCCGCGGTCGGGTCGTGCATGACGCGCAGCGTGGCGACGACGTCCTGCACCTCGGGGACGGTGAGGAGCCCGCCGAGCCCGACCACCTCGACCGGGATGCCGCGCGCCTCCAGGGCGCGCCTGATCAGCGGGAACTGCGACCGCTTCCGGGCCAGGACGGCGATGTCGGAGTACCGGAGCGGCTCGGTCTGGGGGCCGCCGTCGGGGGCGGTCTCGGGGTCGGCGGCCATGACCCCGGCGATGCGGTCGGCGATGCGGTCGGCTTCGTCCTCCACGGTGGGGAACAGGGCGCATTCGACGCGTCCGCGCCCTTCGCGCCCGGCGCCCGGGATGAGGCGGGGCACGGCCTTCGTCTCGGCGCGCAGCTCCTCCTGTACCTTGGCCGCCGCCTCCAGGATCTGCTCGCCGTTGCGGAACGACCGGCTGAGCTGGACGACCGGCGCGGCCACCGGGCGCCCGCCGGGGGCGGCCGCCGGCTGCGCGGGGAAGTCGTAGGCGAACCGCAGCAGGTTCCCGGCGCTCGCGCCGCGCCACCCGTAGATGGACTGGCAGGGGTCGCCGACGGCCGTCACCGGATGCCCGCCCGCGAACAGCGACTTCAGCAGGACGAGCTGCGCCTGGCTGGTGTCCTGGTACTCGTCGAGCAGAACGACCGAGAACCGGGACCGCTCGATCATCCCGACCTCGGGGTGCTTGTAGGCGATGCGCGCGGCGAGGGCCATCTGGTCGCCGTGGTCGATGACCTCGCGGTCGGCCTTGGCGCGTCCGTACGCCTCGATTAGCGGCATGAGCTGCTCGCGGACGGCGTGCTTGGCGAGGACGTCGCGCTGCGCCTTGAGCGGCTTCTTCACCACGGCGAGCCGCTCGTCGAGCCAGGCGCCGACCTTGCGGACGTCCTCGGCCGTGCGCAGGTGCTCCGCCAGGTCGCCGGACAATTCCATGACGGCCTTCGTCACGGTGTCGGGCTGCCAGTCGATCCGGTCCATGGGGCCGTGGTAGGCGTCGACCACCCGCGAGCAGATCTGCCAGGCGACGGCAGGCGAGATCAGCCGCATCGTGGGTTCGAGCGCCTCGCGCAGGGCGTGGTCGCCGAAGAGGCGCGCCGCGTACGAGTGGTACGTGGACACCATCGGCTCGCCGTCGAACAGGGCCTCGCCGCCCAGCCGCTCCAGCTCGTCGCCGGGCAGGACCTCGCGGAGCCTGTCGAGCCGCTTGCGCACGCGCACGCCGAGCTCGGCGGCGGCCTTGCGGGTGAAGGTGAGGCCGAGGACGCGCTCCGGCCGGACGAAGCCGTTCGCGACCAGCCACACCACGCGCGCGGCCATCGTCTCGCTCTTGCCCGACCCGGCGCCGGCGATCACCGCCATCGGCGCCATCGGCGCCTCGATCACCCGGGCCTGCTCCTCCGTCGGCGCCGGGATCTCCAGCAGCCGGGCCAGTTCTCCCGGCGTGATCACCTCGCTCCCCCCGAGCCAGTCAGTCGCTCACCTGCCCGCCCTCGTCATGGACGGGGCAGCAGGAGCGTACGGGACAGGTGCGACACTTGTCGTTCGCCCTGGCCTGGAAGACGTCGCCGGCCATCCCCGTCGCGACGATCTCGACGAGCTTCTTCGGCCACTCGGGGTCGGTGTCCTCGGCGGGCGGGGGCTGCTCCTGCTCGCGCGCCTTCGCCGTGAACGCGGCCTTGCCGACCTGGATCAGCTTCGCGCCGCCCGGCTCGATCAGCCCGTGCCGCTCGAACGCGCCGAGCATCACCGCGTACTGGTAGACGCCGAGCTGCGGGTGCCGGGCCAGTTCGTCCTTCGGGACGGCGGTGGAGGAGGTCTTGATGTCGATGATGACGGCGCGGCCCTGCTCGTCGCGCTCGGCGCGGTCGATGCGGCCCTTGATGACGACGCGGCCGAGGTCGACCTTGAACGACTCCTCCAGCGCGACGACCTCGTTGGGGTTGTCGCGGTGCCAGGCGAGGAACTTGTCGACCATCCGGGCGGCCTGCTCGCGCTGCTTCTCCGAGTACCAGGAGCTGCGGAACTCCAGGTCGTTCCAGACCTCGTCGAGCCGCCGCGCGACGTGCACCTCGTCGACGCCGTCGTCCGCGCCCGCCATCTCGGCGACGGCGTGGACGACCTTGCCCATGGTGCTGTACTCGTTGGGCCCGCCCTCCTGGGCGCCGACCGCGGAGGCGAGCAGCCAGCGCAGCCCGCACGTGGTGAACGCCTCGACCTGGGACGGCGAGATCGTGATGGGCTCGTCCTCGGCGAACGCGGGGCCGGAGTCCGACAGCGCGGTGATGGCGTACCAGTTCTCCGGTCTGGCGCCGCGCACGCCCGCGCGCGCCAGGCGGGCCAGGTGCCCGGCGGCGGCGCGCCGCAGCGGTTCGGGACGCGACGGGTCGGCGACGACGGACCGCAGGTCGGCCACGAGCGCCGACAGCGAGAGCCAGCGGGTCTTCTCGTCCAGCTGCGACTGCTCGATCGCGCCGGGGAGGAGCTCGTTCAGGAAGCGGGACGGCCGCTCCTCGGTGTCGTCGCCGCCGACGGCCGTGACCACGAGGCGCTTGCGAGCGCGCGTGACCGCCACGTAGAACAGGCGCCGCTCCTCGTCGAGCATCTTGGCGGCCATGGAGGCGCCGGCGGCGGCCTCGCCGTCCGGTTCGGCCCCTGCGGCGTGCTCGACCAGCTCCTCGACGCCGAGCAGCGACCCGCGCAGCCGCACGTCGGGCCAGACGCCCTCCTGGACGCCGGCGACGACGACGACGTCCCACTCCAGGCCCTTGGAGCGGTGCGCGGTGAGGATCCGGACCGCCTCCCCCTCCGGCGCCTGCTCGGCGAGCGTGTCACCGGCGATCTCCTGGGACGCGATGTTGTCGACGAACAGCTCGGGCCCCGCCTGGGGAAGCCGGTCGACGAACCGCGCGGCGTGGTCGAACAGCGCCACCACGGCGTCGAGGTCGCGGTCGGCCGCCGCACCGCGCGTCCCGCCCTTGACGCTCTGCTCCAGCAGCACGTCGGCCTGGCCGCTCTCCTGCCACACCGCCCACAGGACGTCCTCGGCGGTCCCGCCGTCGTGCGCGCTGCGCCGCGCCGTCTCGATCAGGTTCGCGATCCGCTCGGCGGGCGCGCGGACCCGCTCATGGACGAGGACCAGTTCGCGGGGGTCGTTCACCGCCGCGACCAGAAGCTCGCCCAGCGGACGCTGCCCGCCCGACAGCTCCTCCAGGTCGCGCAGAGCGCGCTTGAGGCGGCGCATGGCGAGCGCGTCGGCGCCGCCCAGCGGACCGGTCAGGAGGTCCTCCGCCACGACCTCGTCCAGGAAGCCCTTCTTGAGCGCCGCCCTCAGCAGGACGAGGAACGGCCGGACGGCGGGCTCCCCCACCAGCGGCACTTCGTCGCCGGCGACGACCACCGGCACGCCGGCCTGGGCGAGCGCCCGCCGCAGCACGGGAACCTGCCGCACCGCGCTGCGCACCAGGACCGCCATACGCGACCACGGGACGCCGTCGAGCAGGTGGGCGCGCCGCAGCTCGTCGGCGACCAGCGCGGACTCCTGGCTCTCGGAGTCGGCGATGACCGCGCGCACCTCGCCCTCGTCGAGCTCGTCCACGGGACGGAGCGCGCGGTGCTCGGCGGCGCCCGCCGACCCGGCGGGCAGCCGCCGCGCGATGCGCCGCGAGGCGGCGAGGATCTCGGGTCCCATCCGGCGGCACGTCCGCAGCGCCACCACGGGCGCCGGGTCGCCGTCCAGGGTGAGGAAGCGGTTCGGGAACTCCTGGATGCCGCGCACGTCGGCGCCTCGGAACCCGTAGATGGACTGGTCGGGGTCGCCCACCACGACCAGGTCGCGCCCGTCGCCCGCGAGGTGGTGCAGGAGGGCCTCCTGCGCGGGGTCGGTGTCCTGGTACTCGTCCACGAACACGGCGTCGTAGGCGTCCTGCTCCCGAATGCGCACCTCCTCGTCGGCGAGCATGCCCGCGGCCAGGTGGATCAGCTCGCCGTAGTCGTAGGTGGGGACGGGATCGAGCAGGAACCGGTCGACGTACCGCTCCATGAACCCGCCGATGGCGGCCCAGTCGTCGCGGCCCCGCATGCGCCCGAGGGCGGCGAGGTCCTCCGCAACGTACTGCCGCTCGACCGCGCGCAGGGCGAAGTCACGCAGCTCCTCGGCGAACCCGCGCGTCGCCAGCGCGGCCCGCAGCCGCTCCGGCCAGTCGCGGGCGCCGTCCGCGAGCTCGCCCTCCAGCAGCCGCCGCACTTCGAGCAGCTGCTCGGGACCGGACAGCAGCCGGGGCGCCGGCTCCTCGTTCAGGACGGCGTCCCGCCGGATCAGCGCGTACGCGTAGCTGTGGAAGGTCAGCGCCAGGGGCGTTCGCGTCGTCCGGTGCAAGCGGCCGGTGATGCGCTCCCGCAACTCCCCCGCCGCCTTGCGGCTGAACGTCAGGACGAGCACCCGCTCGGGGTCGACTCCCCGGTTCTCGATGCGGTCGACGACCGCTTCCACGATCGTGGTGGTCTTCCCGGTACCCGGCCCCGCCAGCACCAGCATCGGCCCACCGGCATGCTCGACCACCCGCCGCTGCTGCTCGTCGAGCACAGGCGGGACGCTCCGCGCGGGACCCGCGCGGCGCACGAGACGGTAGGAAGCTGCAGGCACAACAGTTCATTGGAACAGATCCCCGAGCCTGATCTGACCAAGACGCACGCATGTCGCAGGAGAGAAAAACCACCGCCCGAACACATCATCTCGGGCAAGGGTGCCCTGAGCGCGCGCCGCCTTCCCGCGACGACCTCGGCCCGCACCGCAACCCCGCGACGACCTCAATGGTCGCGATCGCGTCCGAAGGCAGGTGCGAGCGAAGCGAGAACCTGATCGCGCAGCGAGCCGCCAAGGCGAGCCGGAGCGATGCCAGCGATCGCATCGCGTTTCTCGACGATGGAGGGCCGCCAGGCCCGAAGGAGGAGAGAAATGCTAAGGAACCCAGCGGGCTCGCTTCATGTCGACGCGGCGGCCGTCCGGGTGGAGGGGGGTGCCTTCGGCGCGGTAGTTCTCGTGGGCCTGGATCTCGTGGCCGCTCGGCGGGTTGCCGTCGGCGCGGATGACCCGCCACCAGGGGACGGCGCCGCCGTAGAGCGACATCACGCGTCCGACCTGGCGCGGCCCGCCGCGTCCGACCAGCTCGGCGACGTCGCCGTAGGACAGGACGCGGCCCGGCGGGATCCGTTCCACCGCGTCCAGCACCGCCTCGGCGTACTCGTCAGGTTCGGACCACACCCGCTCATTATCCGCTCAATCCGACGGGTCCCGCTCGCCGCGCAGGAGGACGGCGGCGCCCGCGAGGCCCAGCAGGGACAGCGCGCAGATCAGCAGGTACGTGAGGACGAGCCCGCCCGAGCGGTGCACGACCTGGACGGGGCGGGCGGGCCCCGCCGCGAACCGCTTCCCGGCCGGCAGGCCCGCGCCGCCCGTCCGCGCGCCCGCCAGCGTGTCGGACGCGGCGAGCGCGGCGGCGGCGTCGACCCGCCCGAAGCCGACGCCCCGGTCGTAGCCGCGTGCCGGGCGGTCGCCGGTGCCCGCCACGATGGCCTGCGTGACCAGCGCGGGGGCGAGGCCGCGGTGGCGGGACCTGATGAGCGCGGCGACGCCGGAGACGAACGCGGTCGCCGGGCTCGTGCCGTCCCCGACCCAGTACCGCCCGTCCGGGCCCGCGCCGATGATCTGGACGCCGGGCGCCGACACCACGACGCCGGAGTTGCGGTTGGAGAACCCGGCGTGCCGGCCCTGCGCGTCCACGGCTGCGACGGAGATCACGCCGGGGAACGACGCCGGGTAGAAGTACCTGGCGGATCCCCCGGGTCCGCGGGCGCCGCGCGGCGGGGCGGACCCGTCTCCCACTCCGCGCGGGTCGCCCTCGGCTCCGCTGTTGCCCGCCGCCGCGACCACCACGACGTTCCGGCCGATCGCGTAGGCGACGGCGTCGCGCTCGCGGGGCGTGGGATAGGAGCGGCCGAGCGACAGGTTGATCACGTCGGCGCCGTGGTCGACCGCGTACCGGATGCCCTGGGCGATCGTCCCCGTGTAGCGCTGCCCGCCGGTGAACCGCGCGAAGCCCGGCTCGTCGCGTTCCAGGATCACCCGCAGGGACAGCAGCCGCGCCTCGGGCGCGACGCCGACGACCCCCTCCGACCCTCCGGGTCCGTGCCCGTGCCCGGCGATGATCGACGCCATGTTGGTGCCGTGCAGCCGCTTCGGCGCGACGCCGTCCGGGTTCGCGCCGCGCGTGTAGTCGGGCCCGGCGGTGACGGAGCCGGCGAGGTCGGCCTGGCCGGGGTCCACGCCCGAGTCGAGGACGGCGACCGTCACGCCGCCGCCCTTCGTCATCGTCCAGGCGCGCGGCACGTTCAGCGATGCGAGGACGGGCATGACCGCGTCCCGCACCGCGTCGGCGGGAAGGGCGCGCTGCGGGAGCGCCGCGGCGGCGCGGGCCGGTGCCGCCGCGGGGGCGAGGACGAGGGCCAGCGCGGCCGTCCCGGCGGCGACGCGGCTCAGCACCGCCACTCCCGGCCGCCGCAGCGGACCGTCGCGGGCGCGGTCAGCGGCCGCAGGACGCCCTGGACGAGCTGCGGCGCCAGTTCGGCCGCGTCGGCCAGGGAGCCGCGCAGCGCGGGGCGCCCGTCGGCGTACCCGGCCGTCGCCGCGACCACGTAGGGGCCTGCCTGCGCGGCGGTGGACGCCTGCCGCGCGGAGTCCCCGAAGCGGGCGGCCACCGAGCCCGCGAACGGCAGCGCGCGCAGCCCCGGGCCGGCGGCGTGGGACGGGAACCAGGCGACGGCCTCCCGCGCCGTCCGCTCGTCCGGGAACACGACCACGCCGACCGTGACCGCGAGTCCCTGCGCCTGGTCGAGGTAGGTGGCGCGG
Organism: Actinomadura sp. NPDC000600; assembly: GCF_040492135.1. Taxonomy (NCBI): domain Bacteria; kingdom Bacillati; phylum Actinomycetota; class Actinomycetes; order Streptosporangiales; family Thermomonosporaceae; genus Actinomadura; species Actinomadura sp. NPDC000600. The sequence continues at coordinate 216,235 of NZ_JBEUPD010000007.1, read as the reverse complement.
AGCGCGGCGCGGCAGCCGCGCGACGTGAGGCTGTTGGCGAACGCGTCGTCCACGGCCGTCTCGCAGCGGGTGTCGGGACCGATCCCCACCCGGCGGGCCGTCTCGGTGGAGGCCTGGCCGAGCCGGTAGCGAAGGCCCGCGGGGAAGATCCGCCCGGCGGGCCAGGCCCGGTAGCGGCCGGACAGCTCCGCCGCCGCGGCCGCCGCGCGCTCGGCCGGCGTCGGGGCGCGGGTCAGCTCGGCGGCCAGCCGCACGCCGGCGACGGCGAGGACGGTCGCGCAGACCGGCGCGGCCACCAGGGCGGCCGTCCGGCGGGAGACCCGCCGTCCGCCGCCCGGCTCCGGTTCCGGATCGCTGTCCGGGACGGAGATCTGGGCGCGCCACACGCAGCGGAGCGTAGCCGAAGCCGGGTCAGGACGGGGCGGCAGGAGGCCGTCCCGAAGGCGGCCCGGCCTGAGGGGGCACGCCGCGAGGAGGGGGCATGCGAGGGGCCGCGCTGCGGGGAGGCGCACCAGGAGCGGGGCCGCCGCGGTGGGGGCCGTCGGGGGCGGGGCCGCCCGCCGGCCTGGGGTGCCGCCGCCGGAACGTGATCGCGAGCGCGCCCGCCCCGGCCGTCCCGCCGATCCCGAGCAGCACGATCACGATGATCAGCGGGCGGACCCAGAACGGCCGTTCGATGACCTCCACCGGGCCGGGGTCCTTCTCCCCGAACCGCTGCCCGGCGGGCTTGGCCCGCGCCGGGCCCGGCTGCGCCGAGGCCAGCGAGTCCGCCGCCGACAGGGCGCGGGCGGCGTGCACCTCCCCGAACCCGATCTCCGGGTCGTACTTGCCCGGCGGGCCGTGCCGGGTGCTCTGGATCAGCGCCTGCGAGACCAGCGCGGGCGCCATCCGGGGATGCCTGGCGCGGATCAGCGCGGCGATCCCGGACACGACCGCGCTGGCGTCGCTGGTGCCGGCGCTGGTGAAGTACCGGCCGCCCGGCCCCGCGACGGGCAGGCCCGCGCCCGGCGCCGACAGCAGCACCGAGTAGTTGCGGTTGGAGAACGGCGCGCGGACGTGGCCGGGCTGCGTCGCCGCGACCGCGATCACACCGGGGTAGGACGCCGGGTAGGAGTACGGCGCGAACCCGTCGCCGTCCAGCAGCCGGTCCTCGTCGCCGTCGTTGCCGACGGCCGAGACCACCACGACGCCCTTGCCGACCGCGTAGCCGACCGCCTCGCGCTCGGCGGGCTGCTCCTCGCGGCTGCCGAGCGACAGGTTGATGACGTCGGCGCCGTGGTCGGCGGCGTAGCGGATGCCGCGCGCGACCGCCGCGTCGGAACTGCCCGAGGTCCGGAAGCGGGCGTAGCTGGCGTCCTCCGGCTCGCCGATCGCCCGGACGGCGAGGATGCGCGCCTGCGGGGCCATCCCGATGACCCCGGAGCCGCCGCCGGGGCCGTGCCCGTGCCCGGCGATCAGCGACGCCATGCCGGTGCCGTGCAGCCGCGCCGGCGTCGTCCCGGCGTCGATCCGGGCGAGCATGTTGGGGCCGACGGTGACCTTGCCGCGCAGGTCCGGCTGGGCGGGGTCGACGCCGGAGTCCACGACCCCGACCGTCACCCCGGCGCCCTTGGTGACCTTCCAGGCGGCCTTCATGCCGAGGAGGTCGAGGATCGGGCGCTGCCGGTCGCGGACCACGTCCGCGTGCGCGTGGACGGGCATCAGCCAGCCCGCCGCCAGTGCCGCCGCGGCCGCGGCCGCGGCCGCGGCCGCGGCCGTGCCGCGCCGCCGCGCCCGGGTCAGCATTGCCACTCGGGCTGGTCGCAGTCGGGCAGCGCCTTGGCCGACAGCGTCCGCGCGATCGCGTGTCCGATCTGCGGGGCGAGCGCGAACGGCTCGCCCGGCCGCTCCTTCTTGATCACGGAGGCGGGGCGGCCGTCGGCCTGCCCGGATGTCGTCAGCACGACGTACGGGCCGCCGCGGTCGATCGTCCGGTCCTGACGGGCGTCGTCGGTGAAGCGGGCGGACGCCGTCCCGGGGAACGCGGCGGCGCGCAGGGCGGGGCGCACGGAGCCCGAGCCGTCCGGGCCCTGCGAGCCGGGCAGCTCCTTGTAGGCCCGGTCGGCCTTCCACGGGTCGGGGAACGCAACCACGCCGACGGTGACGACGACGCCCTGCAGCTGGTCGACGTAGGTCGCGCGCAGGACGGCCCGGCAGCCGTGCCTGCCGATCGTCGTCGCGATCTCCTCGTCCACGCCCTCGACGCAGCCGGTGTCCGGGACGATCCCCGTCCGCGACGCGTACTCGGTGTGGTTGCCCGTGGGCCGGTAGCTGATCCGGTCGGGGAAGACGCGCCGCGCGGGCCACGCCTCCCAGCGGCGCGCGACCTCCTTGTTGGCGGCGATCTGCAGCTCGGCGTTCGTGGGCTCGCGCCTGAGGGTCGTCCAAGCGCCGAAGAACGAGATCGCCGTGGTGAGGAGGTAGCAGCAGCCGACCACCAGCGCCATGAGGCTCCACTGCCGGCCGGTCAGGCCCAGCACCGTGGGCGGAGCGCCCATCCCCGGCGGCAGCGGCGGGCCGGGCGGGCGCGAAGGCCCTGCGTAGGGGGTCGCGGGCGCGCCGGGCGGGCCGGGGCGGCGGAGGCCGCCGGGCATGCCGGGCTGGTGCGGGGACCGCGGCGGGGGCGGTTGCTGGGAGGGAGGCAGGAATGCCACAACAGTCAAGATTAACTGCGCTTCACGACATTCCGCCTGTCATCCGGCGAAGGCCACGCTCCGTCCGGGGCCGGAAACGGACGGAGCCCCTTTCCGCAGGGGCTCCGTCACCGTGTTCCGCGTCACGCGCTTCCGCTCCGGGCGGCGGAGGTCCGCCGCCCAACCCGGCGGGTCGGGCGCGTCACTCAGCGGCGCGCTTCGCCTCCTTGGCGGCGTCCTTGACCTTCTCGCCGACCTGCTTGGCGCCGCCGGCGGCGCGGTCGGTCCTGCCCTCGGCCTCGAGGCCGGGGTCGCCGGACTGCCGTCCGGCCTCCTCCTTGCCGCGGCCCTTGGCCTGCTGCGCCTTGTTCTTCAGTTTGTCGAGGAAACTCATGGTTCCTCCTCTGGTACGAAGAGTCGTCCAAGTCGGCCATGCCCTCGATGGCCACGGATCATGCAGACGTCCGGGTGCCGCGCCGCAGCCGCTCCGCCTCCTCGTGGATGAGGGCCTCGGTCTCCAGGAGCTTCGCCTCGGCCTGCTCCGTGCGCATCCGCGCCCGCAGCTCGCGGGGGCTCGGCTTGCGCCGCTTCCCGGCCGTCCGCCGCCCGGCCCGTTCCCCCGTGAGCTTCTTCAGGAACCCCATGCCCGTCACCTCTCTCACCCGCGGCCGGTCCCGTCCGCCGGCCTCGCGCCCGTACGGTGCCCCTTTTATGGCGTTCCATTCCGGTACCGGGGAGGTCAGGGCCGTCCGGCGCACGGGCGGCTGCCGGGAATGCCGCAGGACATGGCAAGGTTGTGCGGTGAGTGGACGATGACGTCCCGCCCTCCTTACGTCGAGCGTCAGCACAGGAGCATCCACCGTGTCCTTGCCACCTCTGGTCGAGCCCGCCCCGGAGCTCACCCGCGACGAGGTCAACCGCTACTCGCGGCACCTGATCATTCCCGATGTCGGCATGGCCGGGCAGAAGCGCCTCAAGAACGCCAAGGTCCTGGTCGTCGGCGCGGGCGGCCTCGGTTCCCCCGCCCTGCTCTACCTGGCCGCCGCCGGGGTGGGCACCCTCGGCGTCATCGACTTCGACGTCGTGGACGAGTCCAACCTGCAGCGGCAGATCATCCACCGGCAGTCGTCCCTCGGCAGGCCGAAGGTCGAGTCGGCCGCGGACACGGTCCGCGACATCAACCCGCTGATCGACGTGGTGGTGCACGACACCGCGCTCGACCGCGACAACATCATGGACATCTTCTCCGGCTACGACCTGATCGTGGACGGCACCGACAACTTCGCCACCCGCTACATGGTGAACGACGCGGCCGTCCTGCTCGGCAAGCCGTACGTGTGGGGCTCGATCTACCGGTTCGACGGCCAGGCGTCGGTGTTCTGGGCCGAGCACGGCCCCTGCTACCGCTGCCTCTACCCCGAGCCGCCGCCGCCCGGCATGGTGCCGTCGTGCGCGGAGGGCGGGGTGCTCGGCGTCCTGTGCGCGTCCATCGGCTCCATCCAGGTGAACGAGGCCATCAAGCTGCTGACCGGCATCGGCGAGCCGCTCGTCGGCCGGCTGATGGTCTACGACGCCCTGGAGATGACCTACCGCTCGGTCAAGGTCCGCAAGGACCCCGAGTGCCCGCTGTGCGGCAAGAACCCGACGCAGACCGAGCTGCTGGAGGACTACGAGGCCTTCTGCGGCGCGGTGTCCGACGAGGCCGCCGAGGCCGTGAAGGACTCCACGATCTCCGTGCACGACCTCAAGGCCATGCAGGACCGCGGCGAGGACGTCTTCCTCGTGGACGTCCGCGAGCCCAACGAGTACGAGATCGTCTCGATCCCGGGCGCCACGCTCATCCCGAAGGGCGAGTTCCTGAACGGCTCCGCCCTGGAGCGGCTGCCGCAGGACAAGAAGATCGTCCTGCACTGCAAGTCGGGCGTCCGCTCCGCCGAGGCCCTCGCCGTCGTGAAGAACGCCGGCTTCGGCGACGCCGTCCACGTCGGCGGCGGCGTCCTGGCCTGGGTCAACCAGATCGACCCGAGCCAGCCCACCTACTGACCGTCCGCGCCGAAGGCCCCCGGAACCTCCGGGGGCCTTCGGCGTCTCCGGGGCGGAAACGAGCCGCTCCCAGGCGTCGAAGCCCGGAAGCCGCCCGGCTCACTTCCCGGGCGGGGCGTAGGTCAGGCCCAGCTCCGAGGCCACCTCGCCGAGCATCAGCTCGAACATGGGGGCGGCGTCGGACAGGGCGAACTCCAGGTGCCCGAACACCTCCAGGCTGACCCCGCCCTGGAGCCTCGTCCAGCACTTGAGGAACTGCTGGATCACGCCGAGCGGGAGCTCGACGCCGAGGACCTCGTCGCGGTAGCGGCGCAGCTGCTCGCGCAGGCCGGGGTCGATGTCGTCGTCGGCCATGACCGGGAACGGGCTCTTCCTCCAGAGCTCCAGGAAGAGCGACAGGAACGTCCAGCCGAAGCGGCGGGCGCACTCCTCGGCGAAGTCGACCTCCTCCTGGTGCGCGGCGCCGCGCACGGGCGCGCCGAAGAGCAGTGAGTACTCGCGGGGGTGCGCCAGCGCCCAGAGCCGGAACTGGCGGGCCACCGTCATGAACTTGCCGCTCATGTCGCCCGCCGGCACGTCCTTCATGGCGGCGTGCAGCTCCGTGGTCAGCTCGGTGAACAGGTCGCCGACCAGGTGCCGCAGCAGCTCGCCGTGGCTGCCGAAGTAGCGGTAGAGCGCGGGGGCGGTCATGCCCATCTCGCGGGCGATGGCGCGCAGCGTCACCGCGTCGGGGCCCTCCTCGACGAGGATCCGGCGGGCGGTCTCGGAGATCTCCCGGACCGTCGCCGCACGCAGGCGATCACGACGCGATTCCACCACGCCTCCTCTCACCGTCCGGTGCCCGGCCGGGTCCGGCCGCCCTCGCATGATTCCGCAAAAACACCCTTGACGACAGCTAACGCTGTATGCGAAGTTAACGCTGTTCTCAGTTTACGGCGTTCACTGAAATTACTCAAGGTAACAAGGCTGGGGGAAAGAGCCATGTTCGATCGATGGGGCAGGTGGGTGCACCGGCGCCGGCGGTGGGTGCTCGCCGTCGCCGGCGCCGCGCTGGTGTTCGCCGCGGTGTGGGGTACGGGCGTGTTCGGCGCGCTGACCTCCTCCGGCGGCTTCGACACCCCGGGCAGCCAGAGCGCGGAGGCCGCGCGGATCGCCGAGCGCGACCTCGGGCGGGACCAGGCGGACGTCGTGGTCCTCTACCAGGGCCGGACGACCGTGGACGACCCGTCCTTCCGGACGTCGGTGGAAGGCGCGCTGGCCGCGCTGCCGTCGGACAAGGTCGCCAAGGCCAGCACGTTCTGGACGACCAACGCGCCGCAGTTCGTGAGCCGGGACCGCAAGGCGACCTACGCCGTCCTGCAGCTGGCCGGCTCCGACGAGGCCGCCCGCGAGGACGCCTACAAGGCGATCCGGGACGACCTGACCGAGGTCGGCGGCGGCCTCACCGCGAAGGTGGGCGGGGCGGTCGGCACCGGGGTCGCGATCAACGAGCGCGTCTCGTCCGACATCGGCCGGGCCGAGGGCATGGCGATGCCGGTCCTGCTGGTGCTGCTGGTGCTCATCTTCGGCGGGCTGGTCTCGGCGAGCCTGCCGCTGCTGGTCGGCGGACTGGCCATCCTGGGCTCGTTCACCGCGCTGCACGCGCTCACCTACGTCACCGACGTGTCGATCTTCGCGGTCAACATCACCACCTTCCTCGGGCTCGGCCTCGCGATCGACTACGGGCTGTTCATGGTCAGCCGGTTCCGCGAGGAGATCGGCCGGGACGGCGCCACCGCCGAGGACGCGCTGGCCGCCACGATGGCCACGGCCGGGCGCACCGTCGCGGTCTCCGGCGTCACGGTCGCGGTGTCGCTGTCCGGGCTGCTGCTGTTCGACCAGAACTTCCTGGTCTCCATGGGCTACGGCGGCATCGCCACCGTGCTGGTCTGCATGGCCGGGGCGCTGACCGTGCTGCCCGCGCTGATGGCCGTCCTCGGCCCGAAGGTGAACGCGCTGCCGATCCGGCGGCGCCGGGCGGCCGCCGGCCGGACCGACGGCTGGTGGGGACGCGTCGCGCGCAGCGTGATGCGCCGCCCCGTCGTCTACATGGTCGCGACCGTGGCGCTGCTCCTCGCGCTCGGCGCTCCCTTCCTGCGCATCAACTGGGGCGGCGTGGACGCGAAGGTGCTGCCGGACGGCGCGGACGCGCGGGTCGTCGCCGAGACGCTGGAGGCGCGGTTCCCGCGCAACGCCACCAGCCCGATCGAGGCCGTCGTGACCGGGACGTCCGACCGGGCCGCGGTCCAGGCGTACGGGGCCCGCCTGGACGCGCTGCCCGGCGTCACGGACGCGGCGGTGACCGGCGCCAAGGGGACGACGACCCGCATCGCGCTGCGCTACGACGCCGACCCGAACTCCGGCGCCGCCCGCGACCTCGTCCAGCGGGTGCGGGACGTCCCGCCGCCGCCCGGCGCGCGGGCCCACGTCGGCGGCCAGACGGCCGACGTGGTCGACCAGCTCTCCAGCATCGGCGCGACGCTGCCGTGGCTGGCCGTGCTCGTCGGCGGCGCCACCTTCCTCCTGCTGTTCCTGGCGTTCGGGTCGGTGCTGCTGCCGCTGAAGGCGATCGTCATGAACATGCTGTCGCTGTCGGCCACCTTCGGCGCGGTCGTGCTGGTCTTCCAGGACGGCCACCTGTCCGGCCCGCTGGACTTCACCGCGACCGGCGCGATCTCCCCCGCGATGCCGATCCTCATGCTGGCGATGCTGTTCGGGATCTCGATGGACTACGAGGTGTTCCTGCTGTCGCGGGTCCGCGAGCAGTACGACCTGACCGGCTCCAACACCGCGGCCGTCGCCTCCGGCGTGCAGCGCACCGGCGCCATCATCACCAGCGCGGCGCTGCTGTTCATCGTGGTGATCGGCGCGTTCGCGACGTCCGGCATCACGTTCATCAAGATGACCGGGGTCGGGATGGCCGTGGCGATCCTGCTGGACGCGACGGTCGTCCGGGCGCTGCTCGTGCCCGCCACGATGCGGCTGCTCGGCCGCGCCAACTGGTGGGCGCCCGGCCCCCTCGCCCGGCTCTACCGCCGGTACGGGATCCGGGAGGGCGACGCCCCGGCCCCGTCGCGGCTGGAGCCCGTGGGCTGACCCCCGCACCGGTGGCCGGCACCGCGAAAGTGCCGGCCACCAATCCACCCGAACCGCTTGTGGACTCCCTCGCCCGGCGGAAGACTGAACGTCATTCCACCGGCTCCACCCTCGCGTGACGCGCGCCGCGACGGCCCCTGCCCGGCGGATCCCCGAACCCCTGTCCCGTGCCGGGATGTTCCTTTGGAGGCACCATGTCCGCGCTGCTGATCACCGACGACACGGCGCTCGCGCACCTGGAGCGGCTCACCGACGTCCTGCGCTCCGCCGGCTGGGCGGTCGAGGTCGCCGCGCCCGCCGACCGGCGCCCGTCCGCGCTCATCGCCGACCCGCGGCTGCCGCGGGTGAACGAGAGCGTCATCGCCGTGCGGGAGCGGTCCGGCGACGGCTGGTCCTACTGCTACGGCTGGGGCGAGCGGATCGCGTCCTGCGACGACCCGTCCGGCGCGGCCGCCGCCGTCGGCCGGGTGCTCGCCGCCCGCCGCGACAACTGACCCGCCCGGCGCACGCACCCGGCGAGGGGTTCAGGCCGACTTTCGGCCGCGGCTCTTCGCCGGCTCCTTCTTCGCGCCGCTCTTCGCCGGCGACGTCTTGCGCGCGGCGGGCTTCTTCTCCGCCGCCTCCTTGCCGGACGCCGCCTTCGCGCCCTTCTCGCCGCGGCTCTTCTTGGCCGCCTCCACGCTCGCGCGCAGCGCGCTGAGCAGGTCCGCGGCGGGCTCCTCCGGGCCCTCCTCGGCCGGGCGCGCCACCTCCCGGCCCTCGACCTTGGCGTCGATCACCGCCTGGAGGGCCTCGCGGTAGGCGTCCTTGTACTCGCCCGGGTCGAACTCCCCCTCCATCGACTCGATCAGCGAGGTCGCCATCGACAGCTCCTGCTTGCGGACCTCGATGTCCTCCTCCAGGAAGGGGAACTCCGGCGCGCGGACCTCGTCCGGCCACAGCATGGTCTCCAGGACGAACACGCCCTCGCGGACCCGGAGCGTCGCGAGCGACTCGCGCTGCCGCAGCGCCACCTTCACGATCGCGACCTGCCCGGAGCTCTCCAGCGCGTCGCGCAGCAGCACGTACGGCTTGGCGCCCTGCGCGTCGGGCTCCAGGTAGTAGGACTTCGCGAAGTAGATCGGGTCGACCTCCTCGCGCTCCACGAACTGCAGGACGTCGATCCGGCGGCTGGACGACAGCGGCAGGTCGGCGAAGTCCTCGTCGGTGAGGATGACCATCTCGCCGCTCGGCAGCTCGTACCCCTTGGCGATGTCGGAGTACGGCACCTCCTCGCCGTCGACCGTGCACACCCGCTTGTACTTGATGCGCCCCCCGTCCTCCCGGTGCACCTGGTGGAAGGCGACGTCCCGCTGCTCGGTCGCCGAGTAGAGCTTCACCGGTATGGTCACCAGACCGAAGGAGATCGCGCCCTTCCAGATACTGCGCATGATCCGTCCTTACCCAGCACGTTCCTGCCCCTAGCGTCGCAACGCCGTTCGATTTGCGCCACAAGGGCGTCGTGATCCTTTCCCCGTGCGGCGGGACGGGGTAAGACGGCGGTATGACCATGCCGTGGCCCGTCGAGCCGATGATGGCCTCCACCGGGGCCCTCCCCTCCGACGGCGGGAAGTGGGGCCTGGAGCTGAAATGGGACGGGGTGCGCGTCCTGTCGCACGTGTCCGCCGACGGCGTCCGGGCCGTCGGGCGGCGCGGCGGCGAGGTGACGAGCCGCTACCCCGAGCTGTCCGCCCTCGCCGACCTGCTGCCCGACCACGACGTCGTCCTGGACGGCGAGGTCGTCGCCTTCCGGGAGGGGCGGCCCAGCTTCGAACGCCTCCAGCGCCGCATGCACGTCGAACGCCCCGATCCGCGACTCATCCGCGAGGTGCCCGTCCGCTACGTGGTCTTCGACGTCCTCTTCCTGGACGGGCACCTCCTGTACGACATGCCGTACGCCGACCGCCGCTCCGTGCTGTCGGAGCTGGACCTCGCCGGCACCGGTCCCGTGGAGGTGCCCCCGTACCTGCACGGCGGCGACCAGGCGCAGGTGGAGGAACTGCTCGCCTTCACCCGCGAGCAGCAGATGGAGGGCCTGCTCGCCAAGCGCCTCGACTCTCCGTACCGTCCGGGGCGCCGCGTCGACTTCTGGCGCAAGGTGAAGAACTTCCTGACGCGCGAGGTCGTCATCTGCGGGTGGAAGCCCGGGAAGGGCCGCCGCGAGGGCGGCGTGGGCTCGCTGCTGCTGGGCGAGTACGACCTGAAGGGGCTGCTGGGCTTCGTCGGGCACGTCGGCACGGGCTTCAGCGACCGCGCGCTGGACGACCTGTACGAGACGCTGTGGCCGCTGCGCCGCCCGACCAGCCCCTACGACGAGCCCGTTCCGCGCGAGTTCGCCCGCGACGCCCAATGGGTTGAGCCCCGGCTCGTCGGGGAGGTCGCGTACAGCGCCCGGACCAGGGACGGCCGCCTCCGCTTCCCGTCCTGGCGGGGCCTGCGTGACGACAAGGACCCCCTGGAGGTCACGAGTGAGCAGTAAGAGGACCGCCGTCGACGTGGACGGCCGTCAGCTCTCCCTCTCCAACCTCGACAAGAACCTGTACCCGGAGTTCACCAAGGGCGAGGTCATCGACTACTACGCCCGCATCGCCCCGGTCATGCTCCCCCACCTGAAGGACCGCCCCGCGACCCGCATCCGCTGGCCGGACGGCGTCGACGGCGGCAAGTTCTTCGAGAAGAACGCCCCCTCCCACACCCCCGACTGGGTCCGGACCGCGACGGTCCCCACCCCCGGCAGTTCGAAGGGCCGCGACACCCTCGACTTCGTCGTTGTCGACGACCTCGCCACGCTCGTGTGGTGCGCGAACCTCGCCGCGCTGGAGCTGCACGTCCCGCAGTGGAAGGTGGGGCCGCGCGGCAAGGTGCACACCCCCGACCTCGTGGTCTTCGACCTCGACCCCGGCCCGCCCGCCACGATCGTGGAGGCGTGCGAGGTGGCCGCCCTGCTGCGCGACGTGCTCGCCGAGGACGGCCTCGACTCCTACCCGAAGACGAGCGGCAAGAAGGGCCTGCACCTCTACGTCCCGATCGAGGAGCCCGGGGACGCGGAGCGGACGTCCGAGTACGCCAAGGCCGCCGCGCAGCGCCTGGCCGAGGAGAACCCCCGGCTGGTCGTGGCGAAGATGGAGAAGCGGCTGCGCAAGGGGAAGATCTTCGTCGACTGGAGCCAGAACAACCCGGCCAAGACGACCGTGGCGCCCTACTCGCTGCGCGCCGGAAGCCGCCCGTCGGTGTCGACCCCCATCACCTGGGACGAGCTGGAGTCGTGCGGGGACGCCGCCGAGCTCGTCTTCGGCCCGGACGACGTCCTCACCCGAGTGGACAAGCACGGCGACCTCCTGGAACCCCTTCTGAAGGACCACCGGCCGCTGCCCTGAGCGACTTCCGCGATCCGCGTGCCCTATGTGTTCGAATCGGCACGCTCCGGGACCGCGGTCCGTCACCATGGTGCGCGGGGACACCACCGGTGGAAGGAAGGACCGTTGTCGCACAACCACCACTACGACGCCGTAGTGCTGGGCGGGGGGACCGCGGGCGAGCTGGTTGCGACCGGCCTCGCCCGCGCCGGGAGGGACGTCGCGCTCGTCGAGAGCCGCCTCGTCGGCGGCGAGTCGCCGTACTTCGCGTGCGTCCCGTCCAAGTCGCTGCTGCTGTCGGCGCGCCGCGGCGAGACCTGGGAGGCGGCCGTCGCCCGCCGGGACGCCCTGGCCGGGCACCGGGGCGACGACCCCGCCGTCGCGCGGATGGCCGAGGAGGGCGTGACCGTGCTGCGCGGCCGGGGCCGGATCCTCGAACCCGGCCGCATCGAGGTCGACGGCGCCGTGCACGGCTTCGGCGACCTCGTCGTGTGCACCGGCAGCGAACCGGTCATCCCGCCCGTCGAGGGCCTGGCCGACGTCCCGCTGTGGACGAGCGCCGAGGCCCTGTCGGTCCCCGACCTGCCGCGCCGGCTGGTGATCCTCGGCGGCGGCCCGGTGGGCTGCGAGCTGGCGCAGGTGTACGCGGCGTTCGGGTCGCAGGTCGCGGTCGTCGAGGCGTCCGGGCGGCTGCTGACCGCGGAGGCGCCGTTCGCGGGGGACGTGCTGGCGGACGCGCTGCGCCGGATGGGCGTCGACCTGCGGCTGGGCGCCGACGTCGCCGACGTGGAGCGCAAGGACGTCGGGGCGCGGCTGTGGCTGTCGGACGGCGGCACCCTCGACGCCGACCGCGTCCTCGTCGCCGCCGGGCGCCGTCCCCGCGTGGAGGGCCTCGGGCTGGAGAACCTCGGCGTCGACGTGGTCCCCGGCCGCGGGATCCCCGTCGACGCGACGTGCCGCGTCCCGTCCGGCGGGGGCAGCGTGTGGGCGGCCGGCGACGTCACCGGCATCGCGCGGACCACGCACGCCGCCCGCTACCAGGCGCAGGTGGCGCTGTCGAACCTCCTCGGGAACCGGCGCGAGGCCGACTACCGCGCCATCCCCCGCGTCGTCTACACGACGCCCTCCGTCTACTCGGTCGGGATCTCCCCCAGGCAGGCGGAGGAACTCGGCATAGACCTCCTCACCGCCGGGTACGACCTCGCCTCGACGGCCCGGGCGGCGGTCGAGGCCGACGAGCGCGGCCGGGTGGAGCTGTACGCCGACCGCGCCCGCGGACTGCTGGTCGGCGCCGCCGCCGCAGGACTCAACGCCGAGGAGTGGATGAGCGAGATCGCGCTGGCCATCCGAGCCGAGACGCCGCTGAGCCTGCTCGCCGACGTCGTCCACGCGTTCCCGACGCACGGCGAGTCCGTCGAGGCGCCGCTGCGGGAACTGGCCGGACGGCTGTGAACCGCGAGCCGGCCGTCCACCCGAGACGACCGCGGACCCTGGAGGAGGACCCCTGATGAGCGAGACCGACGACCTGGAGCAGCCCGCCCCCGACGAGGCCAACGAGGCCGACGCCGCCGAGCAGCGCGCCGTCCTCGACGAGGAGGGCGGAGTCGAGCGGGGCCCGATACCGGACGACGCGAACGAGGCCGACGCCGCCGAGCAGCGGCTCGAGGTCCGGCTCGACGAGGACGACTACCGCTGACCCGCGTTGGCGTCCGGCACAGGAAGGAAGGCTGACAGAAGACTCGGTGCACGACCGCGCCGCGCTCCGCCGGGAATACACTGACCTGCGCGAAGGAACGCCGGCGGGCGCGGCCCGTGACCAACGGAGTTACTCGCGCGTAGGATGATGAGATTGTTTCCCGGCGACGGACGACCCCCATCCGTCCCAAGATTCGGTGATCGGAGAGTGTGGTGACCGCGACCCCGGACGCCCGCCCCCGTGGCACGAGACTGCCGCGACTGGCACGCCGCAAGCAGCTGCTCGGCGCGGCCCAGGAGGTGTTCGTCGCGCAGGGGTACCACGCGGCGGCGATGGACGAGATCGCCGAGCGTGCGGGCGTCAGCAAGCCGGTGCTCTACCAGCACTTCCCGGGCAAGCTGGAGCTGTACCTGGCGCTGCTGGACGAGCACGCCGAGGCCCTGGTGAAGATCGTCCGCGAGGCGCTGGAGTCCACCACGGACAACAAGCTGCGCGTGCAGGCGAGCATGCAGGCCTTCTACGACTTCGTGGCGGGCGACGGCGAGGCGTACCGGCTGGTCTTCGAGTCCGACCTGCGCAACGTCGCGCCCGTCCGGGCCCGCGTCGACCGCGCCAACCAGCAGTGCGCCGAGATGATCGCGCAGGTCATCGCCGAGGACACCAACGCCCCGGCCGAGGAGGCGCACCTGCTCGGCATGGGCCTGGTCGGCATGGCCGAGGTCAGCGCCCGCTTCTGGCTCTCCCAGCACCGCGCGATCCCCAAGGACACCGCCGAGAAGATCATCGCCCGGCTGGCCTGGCGCGGCATCTCCGGCTTCCCCCGCACCACCGACCAGGGCTGACCGCCGCCGGGGGTGAGGGAAAGTTCACCCTCGGCACAACCGGGCGTCGGCACGTCCGGCGATCTCCGTGCGACCATCGGAAGGCGAGCCCGCCGGCGGTCGGCGGGACGCGCCGGACGACGGGAGGCAGCGCGTGCAGGTTCGCATCGGGGTCCAGAACGTGGCCAAGGAGCTCGTGGTCGACACCGACCAGACGGCCGACGAGGTGCAGGACGCGCTCAAGGCGGCGCTCGCCGACGCGCAAGGCGTGCTGGTGCTGAAGGACCGCCGCGCCGGCCGGGTCGTCATCCCCGGGGCCCGCGTCGGCTACCTGGAGATCTCCGAGGACGAGCAGCGCAGCGTGGGCTTCGGCACGCAGTACGCCTGAGCCGCCGGACCCGGGTTTTACCCCCTTCCCACTCTCCTTGACCTGGGTTTTGTTTCAACCTGGCAGGAGGGGCATATCGACCACCGACCCGGGCCACCGGCCCACGGAAAGGAATGGTTGATCGATATGCTCACGACGATCCTTTGGTTCATCGTGGTCGGTGCCGTCATCGGAGCCGTCGCGCGGCTTCTCGTCCCCGGCCGCAACCCGATCGGCATCCTGCTGACGATCCTCATCGGTGTCGCCGGCGCCATCCTCGGCGGCGTCGTCGCGGACGCCCTCGGAGCGGGCACCATCGTCGCGCTCGTGTTCGCCGTGGTGATCGCCGCGCTCGGCGTGGCGGCGCTGACCGCGATGAACACCCGAGGCCACGGCCGCGGCCGCGGGTGGCGGACCAAGCACCGGACGTTCTGACCCCGCGCCACCCCGGTGGAAGCCCTCGCCCCGGCGGGGGCTTCCGTCATTCCGGATGTCCGGATGTGGCCGTCGCCGCGCCGTCCCCCGGCCGGTCCGGAACCCCCGTCCCGCCGGGCCTGTAATGCCTGGCGGGCCCGGGACGGAATAGATGAAACCATGGAAACGTTGGGCACGGTGACCGGCTATTGGTGTAAGCGACTAACGGTCGGTACACTGCGTCGCGGAGTGTGACCGCACGCAGCCACAGCGAGTGACTGCTTTCAACCCCTGACTGCGGTCGCCGAAGGATTTTGATCAACGGCTGGTCCCTCCCGCGCGAGCGCGCGGCCACAGGAACGGCGGACAACGCCGACTGGGCGGCGTCACGCCGGCGAGCCGCGCCGCACCCGGGAGCGGAGACCCCGCATATTGGAGGCTGAAAGCCCTGACTACCTTTCGTGAACTCGGGGTCGTACCCGAGATAGCAGACGCCCTCGAAGCCGAAGGCATCGTGGAGGCGTTCCCCATCCAGGAACTCGCCCTGCCCATCGCACTGGGCGGGCACGACATCATCGGCCAGGCCCGCACGGGCACCGGCAAGACCCTCGCGTTCGGCGCCGCGCTGCTGCAGCGCATCGAGCACGGCGGCCGCGAGCCGCGCGCGCTCGTCGTCGCGCCGACCCGCGAGCTGGCCCTCCAGGTCACCGACGACCTGCTCGTCGCCGGCGGCAAGCTCGGCACGCGCGTCCTGTCGGTGTACGGCGGGCGCGCCTACGAGCCGCAGATCGAGGCGCTGCGCGAGGGCGTCGACGTCGTCGTCGGCACCCCGGGACGGCTCCTCGACCTCGTCAAGCAGAAGCACCTCGACCTGTCCAAGGTCGGCGTCCTGGTGCTGGACGAGGCCGACCGCATGCTCGACCTCGGCTTCCTGCCCGACATCGAGCGGATCATCGACCGGATCCCGGCGCAGCGCCAGACCATGCTGTTCTCGGCGACGATGCCGGGCGAGATCGCCGCGCTGTCGCGCCGGTACCTGACCCGTCCGACCAACGTCCGCGCCGAGTCGCACACCGAGTCCGACGCGACGCCGCAGGTCGTCCAGCACGTCTTCCAGGCCCACCAGATGGACAAGCCGGAGATGCTGGCCCGCCTGCTGCAGGCCGAGGGCCGCGGGCTCACCATGGTCTTCTGCCAGACCAAGCGGGCCTGCGACCGGGTGGCCGCCGACCTCGCGCAGCGCGGCTTCGACGCCGCCGCCGTGCACGGCGACCTCGGGCAGAGCCAGCGCGAGCGGGCCCTGCGCGCGTTCCGCAACGGCAAGATCGGTGTGCTGGTGGCCACCGACGTGGCGGCCCGCGGCCTCGACGTCGACGACGTCACCCACGTCGTGAACTACGAGTGCCCCGACAGCGCCGACACCTACGTGCACCGCATCGGCCGGACCGGCCGCGCGGGCAAGGAGGGCGTCGCCGTCACGCTCGTCGACTGGTCCGACCTCGTCCGGTGGAAGCTGATCAACAGCACGCTCGACCTGCCGTTCGCGGCGCCGGAGGAGACCTACTCGACGTCCCCGCACTTCTTCGAGGTGCTCGGCATCCCCGAGGGCACGAAGGGGACGCTGCCCGCCGACAAGCGCAACGGCCGCGCGGGGCTGGACGCCGAGGAGCTGGAGGACATCGGCGAGACGGGCAAGGTCCGCAGCCACGACCGCGGCCGCGACCGTGACCGGGACCACGAGCACGAGCGTCCCCGGCCGCGCCGGCGCAAGCGCAACCGCACCCGGACGCGGGCGGGCCAGCCGGTCGAGGCGACCGCGCGGGAGACCGAGACCGCCGCCGCCACCGACAACGTGGTCGACGCGGTCGCCACCGAGCGCAAGCGCAGCCGGACCCGCCGCCGCACCCGCGCCGGCAAGCCGGCCGCGACCGGGAGCGGCACCGCCGAGACGTCCCAGACCGCCTGACCGGCGGCGGAGCACACGGCCGCGAGACTCAGCCAGGTCTCGCGGCTCGCGTTCTCCCCGGGTCTCCCCCCTCGCGCATCCTGAGGGCGAGGCCCGGATGGTCGGTGACGAGGACGGCGACCCGCGGATCGCCGAGGAACCGGCGCATGACGGGCTCGGCGTTGACCGTCCAGATCATGGCGGGGATCCCGGCGCGCCCGCACTGGCGCAGCACGCCGACGCGGGCGAGCCGGTGGTTGAGGGCGACCATGTCGGCCCCCGCCCGCCGGATCAGCCGCAGCGGCGCGAAGTCGTGCGCGGCGCCCCGCTCCCACAGGTTGCGCCCGACCGACAGGGCCGTGCGCACCCCGGGGAAGCTCTTCTTGATCTCCATGAGGGACGTGATCTCGCGGGTCGTCACCACGAAGTTCTCGGTGCCGAACGCCTCCACGGCGAGCGCCACGGTCTCGTGCTCGCAGCCGCGCTCCTTGAGGTCCAGGTGCCCCTGGGCCCGGCCAGCGATGATCTTCATGGCGTCGGCGACCAGCGGCACGGGGCGCACCGCGAGCTCCTGGATCCGCGCGTAGCTGAGCCGGTTCAGCCGGAGCCCGCCGATCTCGGGGTCGTGGTGGACGACGAGGCGGCCGTCCCCGGTCCGCCTGATGTCGATCTCCACGTACTCGGCGCCGGACGCGGCGGCCTCGCCGAGACCCGTCAGGCCCGCCTCGTCACGGCGGTGCGCGGAGATGGCAGGCATGGCGACCACGCTGGTGACGCTACCACCGAAGATTTCTTACCGAAGCACGTAGCCACCCATTGACTAAGGTTTCCACCGTGAGTACGCCCCGGTTCGTGAGTCTGCCCCCCGGTGTTCGCCGGACGACCGTCGAGACCTCCCGCGGCCCGTTCGCCGCGCTGGAGGCCCTCCCGGGATCGGGCGCGCCCGACCGCTGCCCCGCCCTCCTCGTGCCCGGCCTCACCGGGAGCAAGGAGGACTTCCTCGCCGTCCTGGAGACCCTCGCAGCGTCCGGCCGCCGCGTCGTCGCGATCGACATGCGCGGGCAGTACGAGACGCTCGGCCCCGACGACGAGAGCGCCTACACCCGCGCGGCCCTCGGCGCCGACGTCGCGGCCCTCCTGACGGCCCTCGGCCCGGACCCCGTGCACCTGGTCGGCCACTCCTTCGGCGGCCTGGTGTGCCGCGAGGCCGTGCTCTCCGGGGCCCGCCCCGCGTCCTTCACCGTGATGAGCTCGGGGCCCGCCGCCGTCGGCGGCCAGGCCGCCGCCAGGGCCCGCGCCCTGCGCGACGCCATCCCCGAGCTCGGCATGGAGCAGATCTGGGAGCTCAGCCTCGAACCCGACTACCTCGGCCGCGGCGTCCAGCGCGAGATCGTCGCCTTCCTCAAGGCCCGCACCCTCGGCAACTCCGAGAAGGGCCTGACCCGCATGGCCGACGAGATCCTCACCGCCCCCGACCGCGTCGACGAGCTGGCCAAGCACTGCGCCGACACGGGCCTGCGCACCCTCGTCCTCTACGGCGAGGACGACGACGCCTGGGACCCCCGCGAGCAGGCCGCGATGGCCGAAAGGCTCAACGCCTCCAAGGTCGTCATCCCCGGCGCCGCCCACTCCCCCGCCTGGGACGCCCCCGAAACCACCGCCGCCGCCCTCCTGTCCCACTGGGCCGACACCGAGCGCGCCCTCAAGTAGCCGCGCCCGGACGGGCCGCTCCGTCATCCGAGTTCGGCGAGGTCCTGCTCGGTCAGGGTGAGGGCGCCGGCCGCGATGTTCTCCTCCAGGTGGGCCGGTGAGCCCGTGCCGGGGATCAGGAGGATGTTCGGGGAGCGGGCGAGGAGCCATGCCAGGGCCACCTGCGGGACGGTCGCGCCGTGCCGGGCGGCGACGGCCTCCAGGTGCTCCGCAGTGACCGGGGTGAACCCGCCGACGGGGAAGAAGGGGACGTAGGCGATCCCCGCCTCCGCGCAGGCGTCCACGAGCGGGTCGTCGTCCCGCTGGGACACGTTGTAGAGGTTCTGGACGCACGCGATCGGCGCGATCCGGCGGGCCTCGGCGAACTCGGCCGGAGTGACGTTGGAGACTCCGAGGTGGCGGATGAGGCCCTCCTCCCGAAGCGCGAGCAGCGTTTCCAGGGGTCCGGCCAAGGGCGTCTCGCTCCGGTCGAGGTCGCCCATCCGCAGGTTCACCACGTCCAGGCGGTCGACTCCCAGCGAGCGCAGGTTCGCCTCCACGCCGCGGCGCAGGCCGTCCGGGGCGAGGCCCTTCTTCCGCTCCGCGGGAAGGGCGAGATCAGAACCCTCGACCAGCGCGCCCACCTTGGTGACGATCACAAGGTCGTCCGGATAGGGGTGCAGGGCCTCCCGGATCAGCTCGTTCGCCGCCACTCCGCCGCGCGAGTAGTAGTGCGAGGTGTCGATGTGGTTCACCCCGAGCTCCACGGCCCGGCGCAGGATGCCCAGCGCGGTCTCCCTGCCGGGCGGGTCTCCCTTCGGCCATCCGGTCAGCTTCATCGCGCCGTAACCGATCCGCGCGACCTTCAGATCTCCGCCCAGCGTCCAGCTTCCAGCAGTCATGATCATTGACGATAGACGCCCAGCACGGAGATCGCGCCTTCTTGACCTCAAGTGAGGTTGAGGTTCTACGGTCGGGGGCCGTGAGCAGTTACCTGGTGACCGGGGCGACGGGGCGGGTGGGGCGGCACGTCGCCGCGTCCTTGGCCGAAGCGGGCCATGCCGTCCGCGCGCTGGTCCGCGACACCGCGGGCGCGCCCGCCGGGATCGACGCCGTCAAGGGAGACCTCAGCTCCCCTGAGACGCTGGAGCGCGCCGCCCGGGGCGTGGACGCCGTCTACCTGATGTGGCCCGGCCTTCCGGTGGACTCGCGCGCCGTCGACGCGATCGCACGCAGCGCCCGGCACGTCGTCTACCTCTCCACGGACGTGGCCGATCTCGCGGACGGCGAGCCCGCCGCGTCCTTCCATCAGGAGATCGAGCGGCTGATCCGCAGGTCGGGGCTCGCCTGGACGTTCGTGCGCGCGATCGACTTCGCCGCCAACACCCTTGCGTGGGCCGACCAGATCAGGCGGGGCGTCGTCCGCTGGCCCTACGGGGACGCCGCGCGCTCCCTGATCCACGAACGGGACATCGCGGACGTCGCGGTCCATGCCCTCACCACCCCCGGCCACGACGGGGCCGCCTACGTCGTCACCGGCCCCGAGTCGCTCACCCACCGGGAGCAGGTCCGCATCATCGGCGAGGTCGTCGGACGCGAGGTGCGCTGGGAGGACCTGCCCCCGGAGATCGCCCGCGAGCAGCTGACCGCCGCCTGGGGCGACGCCGCCTTCGTCCAGGCCCGGCTGAAGGCCTGGCAGGGCTTCGTGGACGAGCCGGAGCGCGTGACCGACACCGTCGAACGCCTCCTCGGCCGCCCGGCCCGCACCTTCCGCCAGTGGGCGGAAGACCACGCCTCCGACTTCCGCTGACGGGATTCCCGCCCGCGGGGTCCGCCACGACCGGCGCGTGGAGGGCTGGCCCTCTCCCCGGCCGGCCCCCCGGGAGCTCCGGAAGGACCACTGCGCGGCTCCCTAGCCGATTCGCCGCTTCATGGCGCCCCGGATGAGCCCCATTCGCCCAACGTTCGCCTACGCGATCTCCGAAGGCCAACCGCGCTCCTTAGCTTCCTCTTGCCGGAGGGCGAGCAAGGGAGAGCGCCATGGAGCACAGCCCCGCAGTCCGGGGTCGCGGGATCAGGAAGACCTTCGGGGACGTGGTCGCGCTCGACGGCGTCGACCTCGACGTGGCCGAGGGGCAGGTCCACGGCCTGGTCGGCCCCAACGGCGCGGGCAAGACGACGCTGCTGGGCCTGCTGCTGGGCCTGGCCGTCGCCGACGGCGGAAGCCTGGAGATCCTGGGCGCGCCGGTGGGACGGACGCTCGCCGTCCCCGGCGGCGTCGCGGGCTTCGTGGACGGCCCCGGGCTCTACCCGTCGCTCACCGCGCGGCAGAACCTCGCGGCTCTGGCCTCGCTGCGCGGGCACGGCTCCCGCGACGCCGGTGTGGACGACGCGCTGGAGCAGGTCGGGCTGACGGACGTCGCCGATGACCGCATCCGGGGCTTCTCGCTGGGCATGCGCCAACGGCTGGGGCTGGCCGCCGCGCTGCTGACCGAACCGCGGCTGCTCGTCCTCGACGAGCCGGCCAACGGCCTCGACCCGGCCGGGAAGCGCCACGTCCACCGCGTCATCACCCGGCTCGCCGCGGACGGGACCGCGGTGGTCCTGTCCAGCCACCGGATGGACGACCTCGCCGCGCTGTGCTCCGAGGTCACCGTCCTCGCCACCGGGCGGGTCGTCTTCTCCGGGACGGTGGGCAAGCTCGCCGCCGAGAGCGGCGAACTGGACTACCGGCTGCTCACCTCCGATCCGGACGCGGCCCGCCGGGTGGCGGCGGACCTGCCGGGGCTCGCCGTCCCGTCCCGCCGCGACGGCGCCGGCCGGCAGGACGCCGACGCGCTCGTGGTCCGCGGGGCCGTGCCGGTCATCGAGGACCTGGTGGTGCGGCTGGTGGAGGCCGGCGTCGCGCTGCGGGAACTGGCGCCCGTGGTGCCGCCGCTGGAAGCCGCGTTCCTGGCCCTGACCGGAACCGGACGGACCGCCGCGACCGACGCGGCCGACGAGGAGGACGCGGCGTGACCATCGCACCCACCCGGATCGAGGCGAAGCCCGCGCCGCTGGTGCGCGGCTACCGGTTCGAGCTGGTCAAGCTGCTCTCGCAGTGGCGGACACGGCTGATGCTGCTCGTCTGTTGGATCGGTCCAGCCGGCTACGTGGCGGTGGTGAGCCTGCAGAGCATGCTGCCCACCGACACGGTCTTCGGCCGCTGGATGCACGCGACCGGCTGGGCGGGGCCGCTGGTCGTCCTCGACTTCTCGTGCAGCTGGGCGCTGCCGCTGCTGACGGCGCTGGTGGCCGGCGACGTGTTCGCCGCCGAGGACCGGCTGGGCACATGGCGCCATCTCCTCATGGCGGTCCGCTCGCCGCGGCGGATCTTCGTGGCGAAGGGCCTCGCCAGCGTCACCGTGCTCCTCCTGCTGGTGGCGGGGCTGGCCGGGTCGGGCATCGCCGGGGGCCTGGCGGCGGTCGGCGGCCATCCGCTCGTCGGGCTGGACGGCCACCTCCTCTCCCCGGGGGACGCGGCCGGCACCGTGCTGCTCGCGTGGGCGTGCGTGCTGGCGCCGACGCTGGCGTTCGCGGCCGTCGGCCTCCTCGGATCGGTCGCCCTGGGCCGCTCCCCCATGGGGCTGCTGATGCCGGCGCTGCTCGCCTTCGCGTTGCAGCTCGCGCAGCTGCTCCCGCTGCCGGTGGCCGTTCGGACGGCCCTGCCGAGCCACGGCTTCCTCGCCTGGCGCGGCCTGTTCACCAGCCCCGTCCAGGCCCGCCCCCTCGTCATCGGCCTCGCGGTGAGCCTGGCGTGGGCGGTCGTCGCCACCGCGCTGGCCTACCGCCTGTTCCTGCGCCGCGACTTCACCGACCCGTCCTACGAGGGGTCGGGACGGCGCGTCCTCGTCGCGGGAGCGCTTCCGCTGACGGGCCTGGTCGTCCTCACCTTCGCGTTGGTCAGCGCCACGACCCCGGCCGAGGGCTCCGGGATCGAGCGGACGAAGGTCCAGAACTCCCTCGCCACGGTGTACGGCCACCTCTACCGGTTGCAGACGCGGCAGCTCCACCGTCCTGACGTCACCGAGGCGGAGCTGCGGGTCACCGCGTCCTGCGACAAGGGCGGATCCCGCGTCGCCGACGAGGGGCCGGGCAACGACTGGCGGTGCGTCGTGTCCTGGCACCTGCCCGGGGCGACCGCCGTGGGCAGCGCCATCTACCAGCTCGACGTCACCGCGAACGGGCGGTACGTCGCCGACGGCGACGGCCCCAAGGAGGTCAACGGCTACTTCCAGATCCGCACCCCGACCGGGGACGCACCCAACCCCCTGTGGCAGTTCGACGGGCACGTCGACCTGCTCGCAAGTGCTCCGGAGGAGTAACAGATGCACGTCACGCGCCAACGCGTCCCGAAGGCCCGGACCGGGCTCTTCGGTTCGCGGACCGGCCGCCGGACCCGCCTCGTGGCGGCCGGCACCGCGGCCCTCACCCTGGGCGGCGGCGGAGTCGCCCTCGCCTCCACCGAGGTGTTCGGCTCCAACCAGGTCGGCTCCACCACCGAGGACGGCGGCCTGCAACTCGCCAGCGACCAGATCATCAAGCCGATCGGCGACCGCCTGCTCGTCGACAACGGCAAGCTGCTCGCCTCGACGGTCAGCCCGGACGGCCGCCACCTGGCGGCGCTCACCAACGACCGGGGAATCGCCCTCACCATCGTCGACCTGAAGACCTACAAGATCCTTCAGCAGGCGGGGACCGACAAGTCCGCCGGCGTGCGCATCAGCAGCAACAACGTCGGGCAGGAGGGGCCGGCCTACTCGCCGGACGGCAAGACGCTGTGGCTGCCGCAGGCCACCGGCTTCAACCGCTTCCCGGTGAAGGACGACGGCACCCTCGGCGCCCCCACGTTCATCACCATCGCCGCTCAGGGCCAGAAGAAGGCCATTCCCGCCCAGGCCGTCTTCGCCGCCGACGGCGCGACCGTGTACGCAGCCGTCAACGGCCAGAACCGCGTCGTGGCGATGGACCCCGCGACCGGCGCGATCCGGCGGAGCTGGACCGTGGGCACCGCACCGCGCGGCCTGGCGCTCGTCGGGGGCAAGCTCTACGTCAGCAACGAGGGCGGCCGTCCGGCCAAGCCCGGCGAGACGACGATGAACTCCTACGGCACCGACGTTCCGGCGAACCCGGACACGGGGGCGACGACCACCGGCACCGTGAGCGTGATCAACGTCGCCGAGCCGGACGCCGAGGTCCGCTCCATCGACGTCGGCCTGCACCCGACCGCGCTGCACGCGGCCCGCGGCGCGCTCTTCGTCACCGACACCTTCGACGACCAGGTCTCGGTCATCGACACCTCCAAGGACAAGGTCGTCCAGACGATCGCGACCCGGCCCTGGCCGCAGTCCGACGTCGGGTACGCCCCGAACGGCGTGACCCTCACCAAGGACGGCCGCCTGCTGGTCACGCTCGGCCGCGCCAACGCGGTCGCCGTCTACCACTACACCTCGCCGCAGGCGCCGGTCCGCTACGTCGGCCTCCTCCCGACGGACTACTACCCGGCGGAGGTGACCACCGTCGGCGAGAACGTGGTCGTCACCAACATGCGGGGCATCGGTGAGCGCGGCCCGACGCGCACCATCGACAAGGGCGCCGGGACGAAGCCGGCGACCGGCCACAACACCCACGACTCGACCGGCTCGCTGCTCCGGTTCCGGCTGCCGTCCGACAAGGTGATCGCCAAGTCCACGGCGACGGTCTTCGCGCAGAACGGCTGGGGCAGGAACGACGTCAAGCCCGCCAAGGGCAGGCCGCAGCGCGCCGTGCCCGTCCCGCGGCGCCTCGGCGACCCGTCGACCATCAAGCACGTCTTCCTGATCGTCAAGGAGAACCGCACCTACGACCAGCTCTTCGGCGACGACCCGCGCGGCAACGGCGACCCGTCGATGGCGCAGTTCGGCGAGAAGGTGACCCCGAACCAGCACGCCCTGGCGCGCCAGTTCGGCCTCTACGACAACACCTACTCCATCGGCACCAACTCCGCCGAGGGCCACAACTGGCTGGTGCAGGCCGACAACCCGGAGTACACCGAGTCCAGCGCCGGCCTGTACGAGCGCAGCTACGACACCGAGGACGACGCGCTGGGCCACCAGCGCACCGGCTTCCTGTGGACCGGTGCCGCGGCCGCCGGCAAGAGCGCCCTCAACTTCGGCGAGTTCACCCAGTTCCTGACCAAGCCCGCGGGCGCGACGTGGCAGAAGTTCTACTGCGACGCCCGCACCATGGCGGACACCGGTCAGAACACCGCCCTCAAGACCGACACCCAGTCGCCGATCCCGTCGCTCAACAAGATCACGGTGCACGACTACCCGAAGTACGACACCAACATCCCGGACATCTACCGGTACGAGATGTGGAAGCGGCACTTCGCGGCCAACGGCCCGGCCAACCTCAACATGTTCTGGCTCTCCAGCGACCACACCGGCGGCGCGCCGAACTCGGTCGCCCAGGTCGCCGACAACGACCTGGCCGTGGGCAGGATCGTCGAGACGATCTCGCACAGCAAGTGGTGGAAGGACTCCGCGATCTTCGTGATCCAGGACGACACCCAGAACGGCGTCGACCACGTCGACGGCGCGCGCGGGCCCGTCCAGATCATCAGCCCGTGGGCGAACCACGGCACGGTGGACAGCCGCTACTACACGCAGATCACCATGATCCGCACCATCGAGCAGATCCTCGGGATCCAGCCGATGAACCAGAAGGACAGCGCCGCGACCCCGATGAGCCGGGCCTTCACCACCAAGCCCGACTTCACGCCGTTCACCGCCAAGCCCAACCAGGTGCCGCTCACCGACGGCCTGGCCACCCCGCCGGCCTGCGGCAACGACACCCCGACCGGAGCGGCGTCGGCCAAGCCGGCCGCACTGAGCGCCGACCAGCAGCGCATCGCCGACGCGTGGACGGCCTGGCAGCGCAAGCAGGCCCAGAACGGGTCGACCACGATGCCGGACCGCGCCAACCCCGTGATGATGGACCACTTCACCTGGTACCAGTCGCACGACTGGGCCACGCCCTACCCGGGTGAGAAGAAGGTCCTCACCCCGGACGAGGTCCCCGGCCGCTACCTGCCGTCCCCGGAGACCGACGGCTGATCTCCGCGACCCCACGGCCCGCCGGCGACCCCGGCGGGCCGTGCCGCCGTTCACGGGGCCTGGAAGTAGTGCCCCTTCTCCAGATCGTCGATGAGGCTCGGGCCGGTCGGGCTCCACCCCAGCAGCTCGCGGGTCAGCGCGCTGGACGCCGGAGCGTCCATGCCCACGGCTCCGGCGAGCCACCCGAAGTGCCCGGCGGCGTCCTCAGGGGCGATGGACGCCACGGGCAGGCCGAGACGGCGTCCGATCACTTCGGACACGTCCCGCAGCGACACGCCCTCATCGTCGTTCGCGTGCAGCGCCGACCCCGCCGGGGCCTTCTCCAGCGCCAGCCGGAACAGCCGCGCGGCGTCCGACACATGCCCCGCGGGCCATCGGTTGGCTCCGTCCCCGATGTGTCCGGAGACGCCCTTCTCGCGTGCGATGCCGACCAGCACGGCCACGAAGCCCGGGTCGCCGTCGCCGTGCACCGTCGGTGGAAGCCGGACGATGGACGAGCGGACACCGCGCGCCGCGAACGAGAGCGCGAGCTGCGCGGTGGCCTGCCGAGCCTGCACCCCCTCCCCTTCGACGGGCTCACGCCCGTCCTCCTCGGTCGCCACCCGCCCGGGCGCGAGCCCGAGCAGGCCGGAGGCGAGCACGAAGGGCTTGTCCGTCCCGGCGAGCGCACCACCGAACGCCTCGACGGCCCGGCGGTCGGCCTCGGCGGCCTCCTGGAACCCGCCCGCGAACGCGATGTCGTGCTTGAACGCGAGATGGACCACACCGTCCGCCGCTTCGGCCCCCTCCCGCAGGGCGTCGAGATCGTCGAGCGTGCCGCGCCGCACCTCGACCCCGGCCGCCGCCAGCTTGGCGGCCGCGGAGTCCGACCGCGCGAGCCCGATGACCTGATGCCCCGCGCCGATGAGTTCCGGGAGGAGCGCCGAGCCGATCCAGCCGGACGCCCCGGTGACGAAAACGCGCATGAGAAACCTCCAACGACCCGATCCATCGTCCAAGCGACGACAGTCACTGTCATCACCATAGCTCGCCTATGACAGTGACTGTCATCGAGCTAGGATCGAGGCCATGGGGCGATGGGAGCCGAACGCGCGGGGCCGGCTCGAAGAAGCGGCGCTGGACCTCTACGGCGAACGCGGTTACGAGAAGACGACGGTCGCGGAGATCGCCGCCCGCGCAGGCCTCACCGAGCGGACCTTCTTCCGCCACTACGCCGACAAGCGCGAGGTCCTGTTCGCGGGCTCGTCCCTGCTCCAGGACGTCCTCACGAAGGCCGTGGCCGACGCCCCCGACGGCGCGTCACCGCTCGACGCGACGGCCGCCGCCCTGGACGCCGTCAGCGCGATCTTCGCGGGCCGCCGCGCCCACGCCCGCCGCCGCCAGGCCGTCATCAACGCGAACACCGAACTCCGCGAACGCGAACTGATCAAGCTGGCGACCCTGGCCTCCACCCTGGCCGACGCCCTCCGCCGCCGGGGCGTCCCCGACCCGACCGCCCCCCTGACCGCCGAAACCGGAATCGCCGTCTTCAAGGTCGCCTTCGACCGCTGGCTGACCACGCCCACCGACCAGGAACTGGCCGAGATCCTCCGCGAGTCACTCGCCACCCTGAAAACCGTGACCGCCGCCTGAGCCCTCCCCACAGCGCTTCAGGCCCACGGTGCAGCACTTAGAACCAGACGCACACCCGCCTTGCAAAAGGGCCCCGCCCCCGGCACCGGCCGGAACCTTGCCCACCGGTGTTTCAGTAGGGACCGCCCGCACGGAAGGCTTCAACGATCTGCATCGCCTTCTCTTCACTGACCTCTTCCAATTCGTCATCGAAACTCGCATGCTCCCACTCGACGATGATGCCGGTACCATGCCATTGAAGATCCCGATGCAATGCTTCGTCCACGATGCCGATCTCGTCCGAGGTGCGCCGTCGAACTATTCCGTGTGGAGCATCGACCGTCTTGCCCCCGCCGGTGATCGCATAGTAGATAACCTTCTCCTCAGACATGCCCGCTAGTACCCTTCTTTCCGGTAGTTCGCTATATCGCCGACGTCAGCAGGGATGGGAATACCAGCTGAAACCTCCCGCTGGAAGGCTTTCAGCTTCACCCTCTCCTGACCGCCGGTCAGCGGATTCCTTTGCCGCTCATATGCCTTATGAGTCAACTGCTTCGCCTCAAAGCTCTCCGGTGTATGGAACTGAACTTCGAACAGCTGACCGCTCGGCGTTCGCCATCTGGTATTTACGCCTTTATATTCCGAGGCACCCCAAGAATTTCTACAAAAAACCATCTCATGGCCATCACCCTTTAGTCCGCCGACAATCTGCCGATATCCCTGAGTGTACGAATCGACGGGAATCTGGTAGGTATATCGAAGACCGTCCGATATCGACTCCGCCGCCTCAGTAGGACTCTTGCGAAGTTCGGCCGCAAGTTTCTCGGCCACCTTCTCCTTGAACCTTTCTTCGCCCTTTAAACGATACTCAAGGCCAACCAGTTTCACATCAGCCATCTCGGCTTCCTGCGTCTTCAATCCATCAGTAACATCGGTTTCTTGATCGCGCAAGCGGCCGAGAGAACGATCAACGGCATAGTTCTCTTCGAAATTCAGATACTGATCGCCGTCTCCACGCCAGGAGCCGGGCTCGTCTCCTGAAAGGTCGCTTGGTCCTTCGCTCGTGCCTTCCCCCTGGAGGTCCTCACCTTCGTCGTTCTCTTCCGGCGGTCTGTCAGGAGTCCGTTCCGCTCCGAGGTCGGCCCACTTGGCTCTCATATCGTCGACGTGTTCGCGCCACGCGTCACCGCTCTCTGCCGTCTCGGCATCGGTGGTCTCGGCGTCGGCCGCGTCCTTCTGTCCCTCAGAGGAGAGTTCGTCCCGACCAGCCGATTCATCCTGCGGCTCCGTCGAACCGGTCTCGGTGGGCCGGCTTGCCGCCTCGCCGGATGCCCCGCGGTCTTCGAGCTCCTCCCAGCGGTCACTCCCCGAGGAGTTCTTCGGCTCGTCTTCGGGCTCCGGCGCGGCATCCTTATCGCGAGCATCGTCGGACTCGTCCTCGGCGTCCTCGTCCGCGAGTTCCTCAGGTCGCTCCGCACCCCCGCGCTCTCCGCTTGTGACGGTGTCCTCGGTCTCGACCGGATCCTCGTCCGTCTTCTGTTCTGCGTCCTCCCCCGGCGCGGCGGCCAGGGGCCGGTCGTCTTTCGGGGTCTCCGTCTCTGCTTCGGTTCCGGGCTTCTCACCTGGAGGCGGTGACTGCTCGTTACGCCGCTGGATTTGGGCTTCGCGGGCGGCTGCCAGGCTTGCCAGGCGGGACGGCTGTCCGGGTGAGCCCGGTTGGTCGACAGGACGCCATACCCTGTCCCGGGCAGGCGGCTTCTCGACGTTCTCGGTACCGCTGTCAGAGGTGTTGCCGGTGCGGTCGACACCCACGCGTGTCAGCCCTTTCGACTGCCGGACGAATGCGGCGCCGGTGCCGAACGGTGTCCAGATGCCTGCGGGGTGCTGGCGCCGACTTACCTCCGAGAGACTGGACCAATCCGACTTAGGCCGTCAAGTCTCCTTCGCGGGCATGTCGGACGAGCCTCCAGGGCATCTGGAGCGTCCAGGTCACCGGACGGGATCGGTCCTGCGGTGGCTCTGCCGAAGAACGGTCTGAGTGGTGATCCACGCGACGAGCACGAAGCCGAGAGAACCTACGAGGGCCCAGGCACGGGCGTCGGAGCCGACGTGCCTGCTCATGTCCGCGTCCATTTCCATTCCCCAGGCCAAGAAGGCGAACGGCAGCCACATCACTGCCGCGGCGCCTTCGATGATGACGACGGTCCTGAGCAATGCGTGACGGTGTCCGGCGCGGGCCGGCCGCTCGATCAGCGGCTTGTTCACCCCCGCGAACGCGAACATGAGCGCGACCGCGCCCGCGAGCCAGGCCAAGATCGTTCCCACCCCGATGTCGGGGGCGTCCCCCACGCCCAGTTCACTGATCACGACCGCGTCGTAGGAACTCGGGGCGGCCAAGGAGAGCAGCAGGTCGAGCACGGCGACGGCCGCGAGGGTGAGCCCCGGCCTGTGCGTGAGGTTCCACAGTCCGAAAGAGAGGAGGACCGCCAACGCCAGGACTCCTCCCAGCCAGTGCGGGCCTTCGTCCAGGAGGATCATCAGGCCGATGGGGTCGGCGAAGTCGCGTGGCAGCAGCACGACGGCGGCGACGGCCACCCAGGCGGCGGTGAGAGCGCCCCGAACCGCGACCGGATGGTCACGAGCACCGCCCGGTGCGGTGTCGATGCGGGTCTCGGGCCCTGGGGCGGACGGCCGATCCAGGGCGGGAGGTCGTTCGCCCTCGTCAGCGACGGCATTGAGCAGTTCGCGGGCCTGCGCGGGAGACGGCCGGTCGGCGGGGTTCTTGCGGAGCAGGCCGTTCAGGAGCTGTGCGAGTGGTCCACCGCACTGGGGCGGGTCGGGTTCCTGGGTGGCGATGGCGATGAACAGAGCGCCGTGGGTGGGGGCGGTGAACGGTGGGCGCCCCTCCACAGCCGCGTAGAGGGTGGCGCCGAGCGCCCACAGGTCCGAGGCGGGGGTGGCGGGCTCGCCGTGCACCTGTTCCGGGGACATGTAGGCGGGTGTGCCCAGTACCGCGCCCGAGCGTGTGAGGGTCGCGTCGCCTTCCACCGCCGCGATGCCGAAGTCGGTGAGGACGACCCGGTCGCCTTCCAGCAGCACGTTGGCCGGTTTGACGTCGCGGTGGACGATGCCCTGTGCGTGCGCGGCCGACAGCGCGTCCAGCACCGCCAGCCCGATCGCGGCGGCCTGGCGCGCGGGGAGCCTGCCCTGCTCGGCCAGCAGGGCCCCCAGCGACCGCCCCCGGATCAGTTCCATCACTATCCATGGGCGGCCGTCCTCGCCCATCACCCGGTCGTAGACCGTGACGATGCCGGGATGCCTCAGCCGGGCGGCGGCCCGGGCCTCCCGTTCCGTCCGCGCGTACCAGACGGAGCGTTCCTGCTCGGTGACCTGCTCGGCGATTCGCAGTTCCTTGATGGCGACCTCTCGGCCCAGCTCGGGGTCGCGGGCCCGCCACACCGATCCCATCCCGCCCTGCCCGATGAGCCCCAGGTTCTGGTACCGGCCCGCCAGCACGCCATCGCCGTCCCAGCCCATGATCGGACTTTACAGTCCCCCGTTCGTCCCCGTGGGCGGTGCGGCGTCGGGAGCCAGCAGGACGCCGGGGTTGAGGATTGCTCCCGGGTCGAGGGTGGATTTGACCGCGCGCAGGGCGGCGGCGAAGGGGGCCGGGCGCTGGCGGTCGTACCAGGGGCGGTGGTCTCGGCCGACGGCGTGATGGTGGGTGATGGTGGCGCGGTGGGCGGAGATGACGTCGGATACCGCGGTTTTGATCTCGTCCCACTGGGACACCGTGGAGCCCCAGCGGCCGGACGCGTAGACACCGAAGTAGGGGGCCGGGCCGTCCGGGTAGACGTGGGTGAAGCGGCAGGTCACCACGCCTTCGGCGCCGACCGCGCGCATGGCCTGCTGCGCTGTCGAAAGGACCGCCTCGCGCAGGGCGGGGAAGGCGCTCCAGGTGCAGGCCGTCTCGAAGGTCTCGACGATCATGCCGTGGGCGGCGAGGGCGTCGCGCTGGTAGGGCATGCGCAGGAACGCGGTGCGCCAGGTGTCGGACGCGTCGCGCTTCGAGCGGGGCTGCGGGTCGCCGCCGTGGTCGCGGCACGACTCCAGTGCCCGTTCCAGTGACGCGTCGACCGGGTGGTCGGCTGATTCGAAGCCCAGCACGAGCACCCCGCCCGGTGCGTCGGTGCCTGCGTTCAGCAGGGCTTCCATGGGATCGAGCAGGCGGCAGTTCGCCGGGTTCAGGCCGGACTGCGCCAAGGCCCGGGTCGCGGCCACGGCGTCGTCGTAGTCGTCGAAGAGGACGGACGCTCCCGCGCGCCAGCGGGGCCGTTCCTGCAGGCGCATCCACGCTTCGGTGATGACGCCCAGGGTCCCCTCGGAGCCCAGGAACAGCCGGTCGTGGGACGGGCCCGCGCCCGAACCGGGCAGCCGCAGCGACTCGCTCACTCCCACGGGGGTCACCACCCGCAGGGATTCGACCAGGTCGTCGATGTGGGTGAGCACGGTGGCGTAGTGGCCGCCCGCGCGGGTGGCGAGCCAACCGCCGAGCGTGGAGAACTCGAAGGATTGGGGGAAATGCCGCAGGGTCAGTCCGTGCGGCCGCAGCCGGTCCTCCAGCGCCGGGCCGTAGACGCCCGCCTGGATCCGGGCCGCCCTGGCGGTGGTGTCGATGTCGAGGACGTCGGCGAGGCGGCCCAGGTCGAGGCTGATCGCGGGCCCGGCGAAGCGCGGCTCGACGCCCCCGACGACCGAGCTGCCGCCGCCGTAGGGGATGACGGCGATCCCCGCGCCGGTGCACCAGTCCAGGACGTCGACCACGTCGCGTTCGGTGCGTGGCCTCAACACCAGATCGGGGACCTCGCCCACGTCGCCCAGCAGGTTGCGGACGACGTCCCGGAACGCCTTGCCGCGCGCGTGGCCGAGCCGGTCGGACGGGTCGTCCGAACAGAGGGCGGCCAGCGACGGGGGCGCGGCGATCCGCGGGGGGCGCAGGTCCA
Organism: Actinomadura sp. NPDC000600; assembly: GCF_040492135.1. Classification (NCBI taxonomy): domain Bacteria; kingdom Bacillati; phylum Actinomycetota; class Actinomycetes; order Streptosporangiales; family Thermomonosporaceae; genus Actinomadura; species Actinomadura sp. NPDC000600. Next base: position 184,308 of record NZ_JBEUPD010000007.1, on the reverse strand, counting down.
GGTCGCCGATCGCCGGGGGCTCGTGGTCGAGCAGTTCGGCGCCGGGGAGCAGCGCCGCCACCCGCTCGACCAGCGCCGCCCGCTCCGCACCCGCGACCGCGTCCCGCAGATTTCCCCAACCCCACCAAGACCGCATCGCACCATGATGCGCCATGGCGATGCGGGACGCCCCGGCACGTCGGCTACCCGGCCCGGCCTCCTTCGGCGGAGCCGCGGAACCTGTCCGGGAACTGCGCGATGATGCCGCCGGCGAGGATGTCGGACAGCTTCAGCATGTGCCGGAGGGCGAGCTCGAAGTCGATGATCGACTGCTTGTAGTCGCCCTTGAGGAGATCGACCGAGTACACCTTCGTCTGGGTGATGTGCTCCCTCATGATCGGCCGCGTCGCCGACCGGGGCCAGTTCCGCGGGTTGAGCTTGGTGAGGAAGTCGGCGATCTGCCTGGCGTTCGCGTACCACGCGGCCATGGCGTCCCGCAGTCTGGCCCGGTCGCCGGCCTGCGCGGCCTCAAGCACCGGAACGGCCAGCTTGATGTGCGTGAGCAGGAGGTCGGTCAGCCTGTTCGCGGCGGCCGTGCCGTTGAACGGCTCGAACGCTCCCCCGATCTCGCGCTGGTTCGAACGGGCGCGGCGGCTCCGGGTCTCTCAGACGAGTCCGCCGTCCGCGAAGTGAGGTGACTCGGGGCACCGCCCGCCCGGCCTCCACGGCTGCCTCGGACGCGGCGAATGACCGGGCGTCAGTCGAGGCAGAACTCGTTGCCTTCGGGGTCGGTCATCACGATGTGGCCGGCCCCCAGCGGGGGTTCCGGGTCGTGGCGCTGGAGACGGGTGGCGCCGCGGGCGACGAGGCGCTCGGCCTCGGCCTCCAGGGCCGCCATCCTCGCGTCGCCGTCGAGGCCGGGCGCGGCTCGCACGTCGAGGTGGACGCGGTTCTTGGCCTGCTTGCCCTCCGGGACGCGCTGGAAGAACAGCCGGGGCCCGGCACCCTCGGGGTCGACCACCGCCGAGGCGTCGTTGCGGTTCTCGGGCGGGACGCCCATCGCCTCCAGGGCGTCGTCCCACGAGGCGAAACCGCCGGGCGGGTCCTGCAGCCGGTAGCCGAGGGCCTCGGCCCAGAAGGCCGCCAGCGCGGCCGGGTCGGCGCAGTCGAAGGTGATCTGGACGTCGCGGGCCATGTCAGCTCGCCTCCTTGTGAGTGTGCAGGTAGAGGTCGCGGAGCAGGCACACCTCGGAGAGGTGGTGGATCAGCTCCCGGTGGATGTGCAGGACCAGCGCCGCCAGGGGTCGTTCGGCGTACGGCCCCTCAGCTTCGCCGCACGGGCGGGCGAGGCCGGTCTCGCCGAGGGATTCGACCCCGGCCAGCCATGTTTCATACTCCGCGTCGAGCTGGGCCAGTGCCTCGTCCGCCGTCGCGGCGTACTCGAACGCCTGGTAGTCGGTGGGCGCGCGCCCGAAGTGGGCGGCGCTGCGCACCGCCAGCACACCGACGATCACGTGCGCGAGCCGCCAGGCGATCGTGGTGAGCGGGGCCTGGTCGGGCCTCGTCATCGCGAAGTCGGTGGTCATCGCACCGGCACCGGCCTGCACGGGCGCGGTGCCGGTGCCGCGCGGGCGCACGCTCCAGCAACCGGGCGCGGGCTCCCAGAAGTACTCGTCGTCGGTGAGGCCGCTGATCCGAGGACGCAGCTGGTTGTCCCAGTGCCAGGTGATCTGCTCCCGGAGCAGCGGATTCCAGGTGTCGGTCATGGGGCCAGTGTGGCGGCAATCGCGGACAGCTACGGTCCGCGATTCGTGGGACGATGCAGGCGTGAGCGTGGAGGGGACGACTGAGCGGGTCCTGCGGCTGCTGGCGCTGCTCCAGCGGCGGGCGTCCTGGACCGCCGACGCTCTCGCCGCCGAGTTGGGCGTCACCGACCGTTCGGTGCGGCGCGACGTGGAGCGTCTGCGCGCGCTCGGGTACCCGGTGCACGCGACGGCGGGCGTGGGCGGCGGGTACCGGCTGGGCGCGGGCACCCGGCTGCCGCCGCTGCTCCTCGACGACGAGGAGGCGATCGCGACGGCGGTGTCCCTGCGGATGGCGTCGGGAGGCACGGTCGCCGGGGCGGGCGAGGCGGCGCTTCGGGCGCTGGCGAAGCTCGACCAGGTGATGCCGCCCCGGCTGCGCGCCGAGGTGCGGGCGGTGCACGGCGCCACCGAGACTCTCGTCGGGCCGGGCGTCGAGATCGACGCGGAACTGCTGGTGACGCTCGCGCGGGCGTGCCGCGACGAGGTCCGGGTGCGGTTCCGCTACCCCCGGCGCGGCGGCGGGGAGAGCGAGCGCACGGTGGAGCCGGTGCGGATGGTCGCCACCGGACGCCGCTGGTACCTGATGGCGTGGGACGTCGACCGCGACGGCTGGCGCACCTTCCGGCTGGACCGGATGCGCGAGGCCGCGGCGACGACCTGGCGGTTCCGGCCGAGGGAACATCCCGACCCGGTCGCCTACGTGCAGCGGGCCGTGGCCGAGGCCCCGTACCGGCATCTCGCGCGGATCCGGGTGCACGCCCCTCCCGACCGGGTCCGGGAGCTGGTCCCTCCCCAGGTGGGACGGGTCGAGGACGATCGCGAAGGCTGGTGCGTCCTCGTCGTCGGCGCGGCGGACCTCGACTCCCTCGCCCTGCACGTGGCCAGGCTGGGCTTCGGAGTGGAGGTGCTGGAGCCCGCGGAGCTGCGGGAGGCCGCCGCGCGGCTCGCCCGGCGCCTGGCGGCGATGGCCCGTTAGGACGCCGGCTGGAGGTGGACGAGGATCATCCAGGTGCGCTCGTCCTTCGTGTAGGCGGCGCGCACGCGGTAGCGGCCCGGGGCAAGGTCGATCTTGAGGTGGTTGCCGGGCTCGGGGGTCGCGCCCGGCCAGGCGGAGTCGAACAGGACGACGGGGCCGTCGACGTCCCAGCCGAGCTCCTCCTCCCACTCGACGTCGTGGACGGCCTGCCTGGCCGCGTCGACGAGCTCGGACTCGGAGTCGGCCGCCGCCCAGCGCACGAAGAGGCGCTCGTCGGGCAGGTACGTCGTGGTGGCGGGCTCGTCGCCGAGGACGAGGCCCTGCCCGGCTCCGACGCCGACCAGCCCGATGTAGCCCTCGACCGCGCAGGCGCGACCGTAGTCGCCCCAGGTCTCGACGGGACCCTCGTCGTCGGTGGAGCCCTCCCAGCGGGCGAGCTGCGACGCGGGCGCGGCCAGCAGCGGTCCCCCGCCGGACTCGACCCAGTCCATAGGCACACCCTCTCGTCGCCGGAGGCGTCAACGTACACCGCGTGTCGGACATCCTCCCCCGTGACGTGGCCAAATGCGACGATTAAGGTGGATTGTGAAGATGTGGCGATACGGCGGGAACGACGGCCGGACGGGGCGCCGCCGCCATGCACGACTCCCCTCGCGCGCGGGCGCCCGGCCGGCGAGGGGGAAGCATGCGCAAGGTGGCCGACTGCAGGGACATGCCGAGCGAGATGGGCTGCACGCTCACCATCAGCGGCGAGGAGGACGAGGTCGTCCGCGCCGCCGCCGAGCACGCCGCCTCGGTCCACGGGCACGACGACACCCCGGAGCTCCGCGAGGAGATCCGCACCCACCTCAAGAACGAGCGCGCGACGGTGGGGGGTTGAGCCCTATGAGCTTCGTACAGATCATCGACTACCGCACCGAACGCCAGGACGAGATGGACGGGCTGTTCGACGAGTGGGCGAGCATCAGCGAGGGCAAGCGCACCGCGACGCACGAGCTGCACACCCACGATCGCGAGGACCCGTCGCACTTCGTCGACATCGTCGAGTTCCCGTCCTACGAGGAGGCGATGCGCAACAGCGACCTGCCCGAGACCCGGCGCCTCGCCGGGGAGATGGAGGCGCTGTGCAGCGACGGTCCCCGGTTCCTGAACCTGGACGTCATGCGGGACGACTCGCTGTGATGTGAAGGCACCCCGTGGATTTCACTGGTGCCCTCGCGAGGCCGGGCCGGCCGCCGCACCGCGCGACGGTCCCGGCCTGGAGACCGGCCGGCCGGCAAGGACCGGCCGGCCGACGGGGACGGCTAGGAGTTCTGAACCTGCTGGACCGCGAACTGGGCGCCCTGGTCGTTCATCCCGTTGAAGAAGTAGGTCAGATGCGCGATGGCGTTGCCGGTGCTGCCCTGGCAGACGAAGTCGTCCTTGGCGCAGTAGTCCTTCATCCGGTCGGCGTAGGCCGCTAGTTCACCCTTGGTGCGGGGCTTGTCTCCGCTCTTGCCGGGTTCGGGCGTGCCGGCGTTGTAGGGCTCGCCGGCGACGAAGCGCGGGTCGCCGTAGAGGAGTATCGCGGCGATCTTCCCGGGCACGGCCGCGGAGACCTCGCCGGCGTCCTTGCCGGCGAGCCGGTCGGCGGGTGGAACGAGGGAGTCGCCGGTCACCTGGGCGCCCTGGGAGTAGCCGATCAGTACGTAGCGCTGGTCGGGGCATGCCGCGGCCTCGTCGTTGAGCAGCTTCACCAGGGCGGTGACCCCCGCCTCGGGGCTCGTGTCGAAGTTCGGCGCGGCCGGGTATTCGAGCTCGGTGTACTTGGTCCGGCCGGGCAGCGCCGCGGCGATCTTGTCGCCGATCGGCTTCTGCAGCCAGCTCCCGCTCTGCGGCTCGAACGTCCCGCGGGCCGAGACGATGCTGACCGGCTTGCAGTCGGCGGCCTGCGCGGGCGCGCTCAGGGCGAGTACGCCGACCGTACTGGACACCACCGCGAACGCCGCCACCTGGGCGGCCGCGCGGACGAATCGGAAACTGGCCATGACCCCAACTCCTGACGCTCATGTCGACTGGGCCGCCCACTCTCGTCGAGGCGCGGTGCCGGAGATAGGCAGTCCGGCAAGACCTCGCACACCGTGATTGGCAGCCGGCGACAACCGCCGACGGGCGTCACCGCCGCCCCTCGTTCTGAACGTTCCGCACCCGCCTCGAGACGAGCGCGCGCCGGTCGGCGGTTGAGCCGGGACGTCAGGTGGGACGAGTCGCTGTGAACAGGTAGTTCATGGGGAAGCCGAGGGTGTCGCGGGGCAGGGGCGGCCAGGGCCAGCGGCCGAAGGAGGCGCCGTCCTCGCCCGGCAGGCGCACCTCGGAGGCCGGCCAGCCGCAGGAGTCCAGGAACTCCTCCGGCCGGTCGGTGCCCCACAGCCAAGGGCAGCCGTCCGCGCGCAGGCGCGCCAGGCCCTCCTTGGTGAACTCGCTGATCATCGACTGGTGGGCGATCAGGTCGCCGGCCAGCACGCTGCCGGGGGCCGACAGGGACGCCAGGCGCTCCAGGAGCGTCCGGGCGTCCCGTTCGGCGAGGTAGAACAGCAGGCCCTCGACGATCCACAGGGTGGGGACGGACGGGTCCCAGCCGGCGGCGCGGAGCCGCTCGTCCCAGGGCCCGGTCAGGTCGGCGCCGACGGCGTGCCGTTCGCAGCGGTGGCGGGCGCCGAGTTCGGCGAGCCGCTTCTCCTTCCATTCCACGAGGTCGGCGTGGTCCAGCTCGTACAGGACGGTCCCGTCCGGCCAGTGCAGCCGGACCGAGCGGGTGTCCAGGCCGGCCGCGACCAGGACGACCTGCGGCCGCGCGGACCGGGCGACCACCTCGTCCAGCCAGCGCGTGCGGATGGCAAGGAACTCGGTCGTGCCGGGGTTGTCGTAGCGCTCCCAGCGGGCGAAGCCCTCCGGTCCGGCGAGCGCCTCGGCGAGCCCGTCGGCGAACAGGGCGTCGGCGCGGCGGGTCTCCACCGCGCGGGCGGCGGCCGTCCAGCGGGCCGTCGCGGAAACGCCTTCCATGGTCGTTCTCCTCTCAGCGGCGGCCGGCGGTAACGGCGTCGACCAGGCGGCGCATCGACTCGGGCAGGCGGGCGGGCACCATGTCGCCGCCGGGGCCCGGGCGGACGCAGGCGACGCGCTGCTCGCCCGTGGCGACCAGCTCCTCGCCGTCGGGGCGCTGCCGCCAGTACTCGAACCTCATGGTCATCTGGGTCTGGCCGACCTCGCCGGGCGTCATCCGGACGGCCACCTCGTCGAAGATCGTCAGTTCCCGGAGGTACTCGCACTGGCAGCTCACCGTGAGCAGCCGCACGCCGTCCCCGAACCCGGCGACCACGTCGGGGGTGTACTCGCGCAGGCACAGCTCGCGGGCGCGGCCCTGCCAGGAGATGTAGTTGACGTAGTTGACGTTGCCGAGCAGGTCGGTGTCCTCGATGGTGACGACGTGCCGGTACTCGAAGCCCTTCACGCGGGCGCCTCCTCGGTCAGCACCGCCAGGACGACGGGTTCGGCGACGCCGCGGACGCCGGTCGCCATGGTCGCGGCGCGGGCGTCCCCGGCGGCCAGCACGACCCAGCCGTCCTCGTGGGTGGAGTGGACGGTGAACGGCGTCCCGGCGGGGAGCCCCGCCTTGGCCGCCGACTCGACCGCCGCCTGCACACGGGTCGCGGCCGTGTCGAACTCCTCGTCCAGGGCGTCGGCGAGCGCGAGGCCGTCCGCGCCGAGCAGCCCGGCCCACGTCTCACGGTCGCGGGAGGCGACCAGGCGGAGGTCGCAGCCGCGGGTGCTGGACGCCAGCGTGACTCCGGCGTTGTGCGCGATCGACACATTGGCGCCGGTGCTGGACTCCGGCCTGCCGTCCGGGCCGAGGCGCAGGGTGACGTCACCGCCGAGCAGCCGCCGGACGGCCAGTTCCGCGGCCTCCTCCGGGGACGCGCCCTCCGGGTCGGTGTCGACCACGGCGCGCCCGGCGAGGCCGAACGCCACGAGGGCGTGCTCGACGTACGGGCCGAGGAGGGCGGGCACCCAGCCGGCGGGAAGCGGGAACTTCTCCACCATCCGGGTCGTGAAGCCCTCCCAGGTCTCGATCAGCTCGCCGTCCTCGTCGGTGACCTCCATGTCCCAGCAGTCCTCGTCCAGCCGGTAGCGCGCGTGGACGAACGCGGCGGTCGCGCCGGCGCGCGGCCCGGGGACGAGCCGCCGCACCCCCGCCGGGATCGCGAGGACGGTCGGGGCGCACAGGGCGAGGGGCTGCATGTAGGCGTCGCGGGCGGCGGGGTCGCCGAGCAGCAGCCGGTCCGGCAGGTAGCGGCCGAACCAGGCCACGCGGGTGTCGGGCAGCAGCCGGGCGGTGACGTGCTTGGCGTCGGCGCGCCGGATGTCGCCCATCAGGCGGAACCGGGGCCCGTGGAACAGCATCGGCCCGTACAGCTCGGTCTGCGGGTCGATCGCCATGGGCGGCAGCCCGGCGTTCTCCGGCCGGACGAGCCCGGCGCCCTTCGGCGCGGCGGCGGGCGCCTCGCAGACCGCGCGGAAGTGGTCCACCTTGAAGTCGGTGGTGCTGCACCGCACGACCGTCGTGACGCTGCCGGTGCCGGTGCGCAGCGCGGCGACCCGGACGGTGACGGTGGCGTCCTCGGCGACCGCGATCGCCCGCAGGAACTCCACGCCGGTGAGGACGGGCGCCGCGCCGGACGCGACGTCCAGGCCCAGCAGCGCGGCGGCGGCCTGCGCCATGATCTCCATGCCGACGGTGCCGGGCAGGACGGCCTCGGTCCCGCCGCCGAACACGTGCTCGGCGAGGTAGGGGTCGCTGCCCCAGCCGACGTCGGAGTCGGCGACCAGCTCGATCCCGGGGTAGTGCACCCGCGGCCGCTCCAGGAAGCGCAGCAGCGGCGGCTCGTCAGCGCCGAACGACACGGTCGGCATCTCGCCGAACCGTCCGGTGACGACGGCGACGACCGGGGCGTCCGGGTCGGCGGCCAGGTCGCGCAGCATCGCCACGCCCTGCTCGGGGGTGATCGTGGTGACGCCGGCGCGGGACAGGTTCTCCACCGAGCCGAGCCGCTCCCCCATGCCGACGCCCGACCACAGCGACCATTCGACGGCGCGGAACCGGCAGTGCGGCAGCTCGGCGGCGAGCCGCTCGACCAGGTCGCTCTGCCATTCGTTGGCGACGGCGTAGTGGGCCTCGCCGCGCAGCCCGGCGCGCCCGGTCATGCTGCCGAAGGTGATGACGAGCCGGAGGCGCGCGGCGTCGACGGCGGCGAGGACGGCCTCCAGACCCGCGACCTTGGGGTCGATGGTCCGGGCGTAGTCGTCGTCGGTCAGCTCCTCCAGCAGCTTCGGGACGTTGCCGCCCGCGCCGTGCAGGACGGCGGTGACCGGTCCGAGCGCGGCCTGCGCCTCGGCGACGGCCTCGGCGACCCGGTCGGCGTCGGTGACGTCGGCGCGCAGGTAGCGGGCGGTGACCCCGGCGGCCTCCATGCGTTCGAGGTTGGCGGCCAGCTCCGCGTCGCCCGCCGGATCGGACCGTCCGACCAGGGCGAGCCGGGCGCCGCTCTCGCGGGCGAGGGCGAGGGCGCACTCGGCGGAGATGCCCTTGCCGCCGCCGGTGACGAGCAGCACGTCGTCCGGCCCGAGGGGCAGGTCGGTGCCGCGCGGCTCGACCGGCGCGAGGAAGGGCTCGCGGCGGGCGCCGTCGTGGATCACCTCGCGGAACCGGCCGGTCGCGGCGGCGTCCGCCGCGACCAGCGCCGGGGTCGCGGGGTCGCCGAGGGCGGCGGTCACGACGGTGGTCGCCACCCAGGGCGCCTCCAGGTGCAGCGTCTTGGCGAACCCGGCGGCGCCCGGCCCGTCCTGGACGAACACGCAGCGCGTCACGTCCTTGCCGGCGAGGACGGCGTCGGCGCCCGCCCGCAGCACGGCGAGACGGTCCGCGCCGGAGGGGACGACGACCAGAACACCTTCGCCCAGTTCCGCCGCTTCCAGCGCCTCGCGCAGCGGCCCGGCGGCGGGATGCTCCCCGACGGCCTGCCAGGAGCCCGCGGCGCGCGGGGCGACCCGTCCGGGGGCCGCCGTCTCCCGCCGGTCCACCGCGAAGGCCCGCACCCACGGACCCACCCCCGGCGGGACGATCTTGGCGGCGGCGGCCTCGGCGTCGTCCTCCCCGGCGCCGCCGGTCGCGACCAGCTCCCGGAGCGTCTCGGCGACCTGGCCGAGGGTGGCGGTCGCGTAGCCGGTGGGGGCGGCGGTCTCGGCCAGGTCCAGGGTGCGCATGGCCTCGCCGACCAGCTCCGACACGACGATGGAGCTGAGGTGGAGGTCGTCCAGGAACTTGCTGTCGGCCTGGACGGCGTCGAGCGGGAACTCGGCGCGGCGCGCGACGAGCGTGCGCATCAGCAGCAGCGGGTCGTCCGTCCCGACCTCGTCCGGGACGCCGTTCTCGGAGGCGGCGCCGGGCGCGGCGGCGCGGGCGGTCGCGTCGGCGAGCAGCGCGGCGTCCACCTCGGGGACGATCTCGCAGAAGTTGGAGATGAACACCGGCTCGGTGTCCGGGTCGAACGGCCGGACCAGCCGGTCGGCGAACAGCTCCCCGACCCGCACGCCCGCGCCGACGGCGAACGCCGCGCCGAGGGCGCCGAGCAGCCCGGTCAGGGAGTCCTCGTCGGTGCGGGTCGCGACGGCGGGCACGCCGGTGATCTCGCGGGCGAGGTGGGTCAGGACCTGCCCGGGCCCGACCTCGATGAGCAGGTCCGAGTTCTCTGCGCTGTCCGAGGGGGGACGACCCCCCACAGCCCCCGGGGCGCCTCCGGCGCCTCTTATGGCGGCACTGAGGGCCTCCGCGAACAGCACGGGTGCGGTGATCTGCTCGCGCAGGAGGCCGCGCAGCTCCTCCGGCGTCATCCCCGGAGGCAGCGCCGCACCGGTCACCGTGGAGAACACCGGGCGTCGCACCGGCGCGAGCGGCTCGCCGCGCAGCCGGCCCTCGAACGCCTCCGCGGCGGGCGCGACCAGCGGCGAGTGGAACGCGTGCGACACCGGGAGACGGACGGCCTGCAGCCCGGCCCGCGTGGCGCGGCCGATGACCCGCAGCAGCCCGTCCGCCGGGCCGGAGACCACGGTCTGCCGGGGGCCGTTGTGGCCCGCGATGACGACGCCGTCGTCCGCGCCGTCGAGCAGGGCGGCGACGGTGGCGGCGTCCGCGGTGATGCCCGCCATCGCGCCGTCGTCCTCGGCCAGCTCGCTCATCGTCGCGCCGCGCGCCGCCGCGATCCGCAGCAGCGCGTCCTCGTCGAGGGCGTCGGCCCAGTGCAGCGCGGTGATCTCGCCGAGGCTGTGCCCCACGGCGGCACCGCCCTCCACGCCGAGCGCGGTGAGCACCCGCAGCCCGGCGGCCGAGGCGGTCGCGATGCGCGGCTGCGCCACGGCGGTCTCGACCTGGTCGGCGCCGACGGGCAGCGCGGCCGCCTCGTACAGCTCCTCCACCGTCTCGAAGCGGCGGCGCAGCGCCCCGCCGTCCGAGCGGGTCCCCGAGCCCTGGCCGGGGAACAGCAGGACGATGCGCGGCTGCTCGCCCGGACCGCCGACGAACACGCCGGACGCCGGGTCGATGTGCCGCACGGCCCCCTCGCCGGCCTGCCCGGTCGCCTCCCCGGCCAGCTCCGCGACGCGGCGCAGGGCGGCCGCGAGCGCCGCCGGGGCGCCCGCGACGACGGCGGCGCGCCACGGCCGCCGCGCCAGCCGCCCCGCCAGGTGCGCGGCGAAGTCGGGCAGCTCGGACCGGGCGGCGGCCTCCGCCACCGCCGCCAGCGCGGTCGCCCGCTCGGCCAGCGCGGCGGGCGAGTCGGCGTCCAGGACGAACAGCTCGGCGTCCTGCGGGGAGTTGAGGACCGTGCGGGTGCGGTTGCCGACGCGGGCGCGGCGCGATGGCCGCGGCGCCTCGACCACCATGTGCGTGTTGATGCCGCCGAAGCCCATCGCGCTCACGCCCGCGCGCAGCGGCGCGCCCTCCGGCCACGCCTCGCCCTTGCGCAGGACGCGCAGCGCGTCGCGGCCGTCGTCCAGCAGCGGGTGCGGGCGCTCGCAGCCGGTGGTGGGCGGCAGCACGCCCGCGCCGACCGCCTGCACGCTCTTGATCAGCCCGGCGACGCCCGCGGCGGCCTTGGTGTGCCCGATGTTGGCCTTGATCGAGCCGACCGCGGCGGGCGGCGCGGACCCGCCGGCCGCGCGGCGCGCCTCGATCAGGGTCTCCAGCTCGGCGGCGTCGCCGACGGCCGTGCCGGTGCCGTGCCCCTCGAAGTAGGCGACCTCGTCCGGGCCGAACCCGGCGCGCCGGTAGGCACGGTCGAGCGCCAGCCGCTGCCCGTCGGTCTCCGGGCGGGTGATGCCGCCCGCCCCGTCCGACGACACGCCCCACCCGTCGATGAAGCCGCGCACGCGGTGACCGCGCGCGACCGCGTCCTCCTCGCGCATCAGCACGACCATGCCGCAGCCCTCGCCGGGCCAGAACCCGGCGGAGCGCCGGTCGTAGACGCGCATCTCCTCGACGGCGAGCGCGCCCGCGCGGGAGAACCCGATCAGCTCGGTGGCGTCGACGCTGATGTCCACGCCGCCCGCGACCGCCAGATCCAGGTCGCCGGTCAGCAGCGAGTTGCACGCGGTGATGACCGACAGCAGCGACGACGCGCACGCGCCGTCCACGACGTAGCCGCCGCCGTTGAAGTCGAAGTGGTTGCAGATGCGCCCGGCGATCGTGTTGGACAGGCCGCCCGCCAGGGAGTCTCCGTCCGGGACGGGGAAGGGCGCCTTGTAGGAGTGCTCCAGGTCGGCGAGCAGCGCCGCGAGGCGGTCGGTCCCGACGTCGTCCTTCAGCGCGTCGGCCACCACGCGCCGCACGTACGGCCAGCGCAGCCGCATCTGCGCGGCGCGGATGCCCTCGCCGGTCAGGGAGTTGCCGACCAGCACGCCGGTGCTCTCGCCCGGCGCTCCGCGCCCCTCGGGGAACCCGGCGTCGGCCAGCGCCTCGGCCGCCGTCTCCAGCGCGAGCCAGTGGGTCAGGTCGGCGTTGCGGTAGGTGGAGCCGGCGACCTTGAACCGGACCCGGTCGAACTCCCAGTCGCGCAGCAGCGCGGCCTCGGTGATGTAGATCTGGTCGGCCGCGGAGCGGTCGGCGCTGTAGTAGTCCTCCAGCCTGATCCGCTGGGACGGGATGCGGCGGAACGACCGGCGCCCGGCCAGGACGTTGTCCCACAGCTCCTCGGGAGTGGCGGCGTCCGGGAAGCGGCACGCCATGCCGACGATCGCTATTCGAGAGCTCACAGTGCACCCCAATACGGCGGCGAAAGGCCCGCGCATTTCCGGGCAGCCCGTTTTCGGGCACGCCGAATCGAGCGCCGTGCCCAGGGAGGGAGGAAATGCGGCCAAGCCGTGACTGACCATTCTCGGAGCGTGCGGACGCCGCCCGCGGCGCCCGCCCATTCCAAGATCAATCTGTAAGTTACTGAACTGTAGGCAGCCTGGTCTCATGGCGTCAAGGGGCCGAACCGAGCATTAGTGAACCATTTTCGAGTCTTCCGCGGCCATTCTCGGCCCACTCATGCCCGGCATCACGCGTTTGCGGCGTACCGCGCTCCACATCCCGCTTGGTGCCCGGTTGACCGCTTTCCCGGTGAGCGCCGCACGCAGCGCGACGGACGAAAAGCCGTCCGTCACGGGGCGTAATTCGCAGCGGCACCGGGGCATGTGCGAATTGCGCTCGCGGAAATGGATGATCCTTCAACGATGCTCGGAGGCATGCTCAAATCCATCCATGGCCGGCGCGCTGCGGGTCGGCGAGCCGACGGAGACGGCGTCGAAGTCGGACGGCTTCGGTCAGCCGGCCGGGGCCGCGACCGGATCGGTCTCGGGTGAGCGTCGGCGGGCGAGGACGAGGCTGGTCATCGTCGTGATCGCCATCGCGGCGACGCCGACCAGCGCCGCGGTGGTGTAGGCGCCCTCGTCCGGGAAGAGGCGGCCGGTGCCGGTGCCGGCGGCCAGGACCAGACCGCCGATGGCGCTGCCCAGGGAGTACCCGACGCTGCGGACGACGTAGTTGAAGCTCATCGCGCTCGACGTCTCGCTCTTGGGCGTGACGGCCAGGATGACGCCGGGCATGGCGGCCGAGAAGCCGCCGACGCCGAAGCCCAGCACACCCATGGCCACGAGCAGTTCGGCCAGGTTGGACCGGGCCGCCGCGAACAGGACGAACCCGCCGCCGACGATGGCGGCGCTGCCGGCCAGGAGCAGGGGGCCGTCGATCCGTCGGCGGACCCGGGGCGTGAGCCTGCCGGCGACGAACCCCAGCACGGAGAACGGGATGAGGACCAGCCCCGCCACGAAGGTGCTCAGCCCGAAGCCGTAGCCGGCGCCGTGCGGCGTCTGCGCGTAGCGGGTGATGAGCGTGAGCAGGAGGTACATGCCGCTCCCTCCGACGAACATGGCGATGTTCGCCCCGGCGACCGCCGGGTGCCGTACCGCCCGGACGTCGACCAGAGGCGTCGTGCTGCGCAGTTCGGAGGCGGTCCAGACGCACAGCAGGAGCACGGCGGCGACGGCCAGGGTCACCGCCACGGCGAGGTGCCGGCTCCACAGGCTCCTCTCGCCGGCCAGGAACAGGACGAGGAGCAGTCCACCCGCCAGGAAGAGCGCGCCGGCCACGTTCACGTGAGCGGAGCGGCCTTCGGGAGCCGCGGGCATGGAGCGCCAAGCGGTCAGGAACGCGATGGCGGTGACGAGCAGGCCGAGGCCGTAGGCGGCCCGCAGTCCGCCGAACTCGGCGAGCAGCGCGGCCAGCGGGTAGCCGACGCCGGCTCCGATGATGGAGACCACTGAGATCAGGGCGATCGTGGCCGCGCTGCGCCCCTTGGGAAGATGGTCGCGGGCCACGCCCATCATCAGCGCCGTGAGACCGAGTCCGACGCCTTGGGCCGCTCTGCCCACGAGCAGCCAGGCGAACGGCAGCGGCAGCACCGTGAGCGCGCTGCCGGCGACGACGATCGCAAGCGTGGCGAGAATCGCGGCCCGCCGGTGCGGACCGGCGCCGAGCCGGCCGAGGACGGGGGTGGCGACGGCGCCGCTGAGCAGGGCGATGGTCAGCGTCCACTGCGCGCTGTCGAGGGAGACATGGAACGTGGTCGCCACGCTGGTGATGAGCGGCGTCCCGAGGCTGGCGACCGCCGCCACGACCAAGGCGATGAATATCAGGGCGGGGACCAGCAGACGTGCCTCGGAACGAGCCGGGGCAGCGCTCATGGGCTGGTCATGAGCCTCGGCCGCGGTCACCGGTCCGACTCCTCTCGGGCGTGGCTTTCGAGCTCCGCCAGACGCAGCAGCGCCGGAAGGGCAGCCGCCAAGGCCTCGACCTCGTCATCGGTGAGCTCGTCGATCAACCGCGCGTACGCGTCGACGCCCGCCTGGCGCCGCGTCCGGACGTACGATTCGCCGGCCTCGGTCAGGCGCACCAGCGTGACCCGCCTGTCGGACGGATCGCCCGTCCGCTCGACCAGCCCGGATTCCTCCATCACCCGGACCAGGACGGTCATCGCGGGCTGGGTGACGCCCTCGGCCGCCGCCAGATCGGTGATCCGCCGCGGGCCGGTCTTGTCCAGGGTGGCCAAGGTGGCGGCGGACGTCAGGCTCATGTCGCGGGGAAGGCGTCTCACGGCCCTGGTGGCCAGACCGTAGAGGGCTGACCCGATGGCTTCGGAAGCGCCGTGCGCGGCGCCCTGGCGGCTCATGCCTGAAAGATAGCAGCTTTATATATAGTCTCTATGCATCTCGTCCAGGGTGGGGCGGTGTCGCGGGGCCGTCGAAGTAATGACACACTTACTTCAGTTTGTCTCATGGAGGTGTACATGCCGGCGACCGTCCAGCCCCCCGAGAGCGTCACGTGGCGCGTCCACATCGACCGGTCCATGTGGGTCGGGGGCGTGCGCAGCCTGATGCTCCAGGCGCTGCACCCGATGGCGATGTGGGGCGTCTGGCAGAACTCCAACTTCCGCGAGGACCCGTTCGGGCGGCTCCAGCGGACGTCCGACTTCGTCGGGCTCGGCACGTTCGGCAGTCCGGAGGAGGTCGAGGAGGCCGCGTACAGGGTGCGGGAGATCCACCGGAGCCTGCGCATCCTCAACCACGACACCGGGAAGAAGGAGCGGCTGGACCAGCCCGAGCTGCTGCTGTGGGTGCACTGCGCCGAGGTGTACTCCTACCTGGAGGTGGCGCGGCGGGCCGGGCTGCCGCTGACGGACGCCATGGCCGACCGCTACCTGTACGAGCAGCGCAAGTCGGCGACGCTCGTCGGGCTGCACGCCGACGACGTTCCCGGCGGCGTCGCCGAGATGGAGGCGTTCTTCGCCGAGATGCGGCCGCGCTTGCGGGTCACCGAAGAGGCGGCGGAGACCGTCCGGTTCCTCATGTGGCCGACGCTGCCGGACAACCTGAAGTTCCTCTCCCCCGGCAAGCCCGGCTACTTCCCGTTCGGCGCGCTCTGCTACTACTCCCTGCCGGACTGGGCGCGCCAGATGTACGGTGCGCTGCCCGAGGTGCCGCAGCCCGCGGTGACGGCGGCGCTGAAGTCGTTCCGGCTCGCGATGAACTCGGTGCCCGAGCGCGTCCACGACTACGCGTTCGCGAAGAACACCCGCGACATGCTGGACCGCGCCCGGCAGCGGCTCGCGGCCGACGGCTACGACCTGAGCAAGGGCCTGTACGGCCTGCGCGACCCGCGCCGCTGGCCCGACCGCCGGGCCCTCACGCCCGCCTAGACGGCGTCGACGGGGAGCGCCGCCCACGGCTCCTTGCGCGGGGCGGCCTCCCGGCCCTCGGGGCAGTGGCGGGCGAAGTCGCACCACGAGCACAGGTTCCCCGGACGCGGCGGGAACGACTCGTCGAACGGGCCGTGGTCGACCTCCCCGTCACGGGGCCTCGGCACGGTGCGGTTCCCCTTGGCGGGACCGGCGATCTCACGGTAGGCGTCGTCGGCGGCCGCGGCCTCGGCGGCGATCTGCTCGGCGCGCCGGATGTGCCGGGCCAGCGACTCGTCGGTGTGCTCCCACACCGCGACCTCACCGGACGGAAGGTGGTGCAGCTCGACGCGGCGGCACGGGCGGCGCAGGACGCGCGACGCCGCCACCGCGTAGATCGCCATCGCCAGCGAGCCGCGGGCGTCGTCGGCGGTGAGGACGTGCCGCCCCGTCTTGTAGTCGACGACTACGAGCTCGGAGCCCCGCGCGTCGAGCCGGTCGATGCGCCCGGACACCGCGATCCGGTCGGTGCGGGTCGCCACGGTGCGCTCGACGCCGAGCGGTTCGTCGGACGGGTCGAGCCCCGCGACGTACCGCTCCGTCATCTCCCGGGCCCGCTCACGCCACTGCGCGGACTGGGCCTCGTCCCGGAAGCCGTCGGTCAGCCAGCCCCGGGCCAGCAGCGTCCCCGCCGCCTCGGGACTGCGCTCCTGGACGGGCAGCCGCCACCAGCCGGCCAGCGCGTTGTGCACGCTCGCCCCGACGCTGTTGTGCGCCCACGGCGGGCCCTTCGGCGGCATCGGACGATCGAGGTAGGTCATCCGGTACCGGCGCGGGCAGTCAAGCCACGTGTTCAGCCGCGACGGCGTGCACGTGTACAGCCGCCGGGGCATCCCCTCGAACCCGAGCTGCTCCAAGGCTATGCCCTCTCTGGGGGGACGACCCCCCAGACCCCCCGGGACGGGGGACTGACCGCCGCCCTCCGCTTCGCTCCGGGCATCGGTCAGTCGTCGGTCTCCTGCGCCAGCGAGCCCCAGCTCTCCCAGCGGGCGTCCTCGTCGCCGACCGTGGTCTCCTCGCCCTGGGCGGGCAGGACCCGCAGGTCCTTCGGCAGCGGGGTCAGCAGGGCGCCGATCGAGTTGAGCTGCTTGCGCAGGTCCTCGTAGGCGCCGCCGACCGAGCCGGGACGGCCGCGGTGCAGCGTGTCGCCGGAGAACAGCAGGCCGAGCTGCTCGCTGATCACGCAGACGCTGCCGGGGGTGTGGCCCGGGGTGTGCACGATCTCGAGCTGCGCGTCGCCGATCTCGAAGACGCCGCCGTCCTCCAGCCAGATGTCGGGTTCGAGGGAGCGCAGCGCCTTGGCGTCGTCCTCGTCGTCCTCCTCCTTGGCGAGGCGGCCGAAGTAGTCGCGCCACAGCAGCCGGTCGGCGCGGTGCAGGGCGATCGGCGCCCAGTTGTCCTCGTCCTCCTCGCCGGCGGCGGCGACCTCGAGGACCACGCTGAGGCGGTGCTCGTTGCCGTCGGTCAGCAGGACGGCCATGACCTCGCGGTCACCGACCTCCTTGAGGATGGCCTCGGCGTCGTGCGCCGGGTCGATCACGATGACCTCGTCGTCGTCGCCGACGATGTAGGTGTTGTTCTCGACGTCGTACTCGGTGTCGTCCAGGGTGAGCTTCCCCGACGTCACCACCTGTTCGATGCGCGCGTCCACGCTTCGCACCCTACCGCGATTCGCCGCCCCGGTCGGGCAGACGGAGATCACCGCCGGTGGCGGCGGCGCGGAGCGCCTCGAAGGCGTCCGGCGCGGTGGTCTCGGCGCCGATCCGGTCGCCGGTGAACGCGCCGTGGTCGTCGCTGGAGCCGGTCGCGGCGAGCCCGAGCGCGGCGGCCAGGCCGCGCAGCCGGGCGCGGTCCTCGGGGGCGTGGTCGGGGTGGTCGGTCTCCACCCCGGCGAGCCCGGCGGCGGCGAGCCTCTCGATCACCTCGTCCTCGAACACATAGCCGCGGCGGCGCGCCCGGGGATGCGCCAGCACGCACACTCCCCCGGCGGCGCGGACCAGCTCGATCGCCCGCTCCGGGTCGAGCGCGTACCGGTCGACGTAGACGCGGCCGCCCTGGGCGATCCATCGGGACGTGAACGCCTCGTCCGCCGTCTCGATCACGCCGGCCTCCACCATGGCGCGCGCGATGTGCGGGCGTCCGACCGCCTCGCCGCTCGCCAGCGCGCGGACCATGTCCCACGTGACGCCGGCGCCCAGCTCGCGGAGCCGCTCCACCATGGCGCGCGCCCTGATCACCCGGTCGTCGCGGATCCGGGCCAGCTCGGCGGCCAGCTCCGGCTCGCCGGGATCGAACAGGTAGCCCAGCATGTGCAGGCTCCGGCCGCCCTCCTTGCACGACAGCTCGATGCCGGGGACGAGCGCCAGCCCGTCGGGGAGGGACGCGGCGGCCTCGTCCCAGCCCGCGACCGTGTCGTGGTCGGTGAGCGCGACGAC
This sequence comes from Actinomadura sp. NPDC000600, assembly GCF_040492135.1. Taxonomy (NCBI): domain Bacteria; kingdom Bacillati; phylum Actinomycetota; class Actinomycetes; order Streptosporangiales; family Thermomonosporaceae; genus Actinomadura; species Actinomadura sp. NPDC000600. Next base: position 166,250 of record NZ_JBEUPD010000007.1, on the reverse strand, counting down.
GTCCACGCCGTTGCCGCGCGCCCGCCGGACGACCTCGGCCGGCCGCCGGGTGCCGTCGGACGCGTCACTGTGGCAGTGCAGATCGATCCGCATGGACCCTTCCTACCAACCGGACGCGGCTCAGCCGTCGAGGCGGGGGCTGTGCGCGCCGTAGGGGAGGTCGAGCTCCATGCCCGGCTCGCGGAGGTCGAGCAGGGTCAGGTGCTCCAGCAGGAGCACCCCGGAGTCGGCGGGCCACAGCACCGCCCACAGCCAGTTCCCCATCGCCTCGCCGACGTAGGCGGCGCGGTCGGAGCGGTCGCCGACCGTCCACATCGGCACCGTCTGCCCGCAGGTCGCGGCGGGGCCGGCGACCTCCAGCTTCACGTGCGGCGGTCCGCCGTTGAACCCGTTCCCGGGATCGGGGCCCGCGAGCCCGGCGTAGTGGGCGCCGAGGCCGATCCCCGGCTCCTCGGCGATCAGGACCATGTCGGCGGGGCCGCGCAGCAGCCCCGGCCCGGACACCGCGACGGCGGTCGCGCGGGCGCCCGAGCGCTCGTCCCCGACCGTGGTGAACCCCGTGACGAGCCAGGCCGCCGGGAGCGGCCAGGGCGTCCAGACGGGGACCCTCGCGTCCCGCAGCACGGCGGCCAGCCCCTCGGGGCCGGGGCGCTTGGACGGCTGGCGCGGCAGTACGGCGCCGTGCACGCCGCAACTCCAGTCGCTGGACCAGAGGTTCGGCGCGCTGACAGGACCCCCGCAGCGCGGGCATGTGGGCTCCGCCCTCATGAGTAACCACCTTGCGCGGCCGCATCCCGCCTCGTCAAGGCGGGCGGGGGCCTCGCCAGGGAAAAGTGGCGAGAAAATGGGGTCATGCGAGTGCGCTGCGTCGGCGGGATCGTCCGGGACGCCGAGGGGCGGTTCCTGCTGGTGAGGCGCGGGCATCCGCCCGGCGAGGGCCTGTGGTCCATTCCGGGCGGGCGGGTCGAGCCCGGCGAGGACGACCCCGCGGCGGTCGTCCGCGAGCTGAGGGAGGAGACCGGCCTGGACGTCCTCGTCGGCGCCCTGGCCGGGACGGTCGAGCGCGCCGGGCCCGGCGGCGTCGTCTACGAGATCCACGACTACGAGGCGACCGCGACCGGCGGGACGCTCCGCGCGGGCGACGACGCGTCCGACGTGCGCTGGGTTCCGCCCGCGGAGATGGACGGCCTCCCGATGACGCCCGGCCTGCTCAGAGCCCTCGCCGAATGGGGCGTCCTGTGACCGGGCGGCCCTCCCGGACGAGCTAGGAGGCGTGCACGGGCTCGGTGGCCGCCGTCACCGGCGCCTGGCCGTCCCCGTCGCCGGCCGTGACGGTCCGGACCCGCATCCGCCGCGCCAGCCACAGGACGGCGGCCGCGTACAGCAGCATCGGGACGATGTCCGCCGCGACGACCTGCCACGGGACGCTGCCCTGCTCGATGTCGAGTTGGCCGACCGCGGCGGGCCCGAGGAACGCCATCAGGTTGTTGAACACGTGCAGGGCGATGCCGGACTCCAGCCCGCCCGTCCGCACCGCGAGCCACGCCGCGATAGCGCCGAAGGCGAAGATGTCGAGGATGCCCCAGCCTGTGTAGCCGTGCCCCGACGTGAACAGGGCCGACCCGACGACGATCCCCGGCCACGGCGTGCGGAACACGACGCTGAAGGCGCGTCCGGCCCGTCCCCTGGCGTTCTCCAGAGTGCAGGCGCCGACGGCCTGGAGCATCCAGCCGCGGAACACGTACTCCTCCGCCGCCGACTGGAACGGCACCAGCAGGATGATGACGACGGCCGGGGCGACGAACTTCCCCCACCCCACCCAGTGCTCGTCGCCGCCCGACTGGTCGTGCATGGCCGCGCCGGCGACGATCGCCGTCCCGTAGGAGACGGCGCAGAACAGGATCGCCAGACCGCTGCAGGCCAGCAGCCAGCGCCAGCGCAGCCGTCCCGCGACCGAGGAGAGCGTTCCCGGCCGCCGCCGCTGGACGACCCAGGCCCCGAGCAGCGCGACCGGCAGGAACAGCGCCAGCGCGCCGAGGTTGAAGGCCAGGTCGGCCGTCTGGTCGCCGAAGATCTGGTCGCCCGTCCCGGAGGTGTCCGGGGCCTCGCCGGTGACCAGCGCCTGGACGATGACCCCCACGATCATCAGCCCGACGGCCAGCGCCATCCCGACGACGGCGATCCCGAGGGTGCCGACCAGCGGGCGCCACCACCGGTGCGCCTCGTTGCGCGCCAGCCGGTGGAACGGGACCTCCTTCGGCGTCGGCACCGTCCAGGGCCGCTTGGCCGCGTGGATCCCGTACCCGGCGCCGTAGGGGCCCGGCCCGTACGCGTCCGGCTGCGCAGGCGCCCCCTCCCAGTACGGCATCCCGGGCTTGTACACGGGCAACTGGCCGGTTCCGTAAGGCTGGCCCGTGCCGTAGGGCTGGGCGCCATAGCCCTGCGCGCCATAGGCCTGAGCGCCATAGGGCTGCTGGGCTCCGTACGGCTGCCCGGCCTCGGACGGCTGTCCGGGGCCGTACGGCTGCTGGGCTGCGGGAGGCCATCCGGCGTCTTGGGGCTGGGCCTGGTCCGGCGACGGCCAGTCGGCGGCGGGCGGCTGCGCCTCGCCGTGCGGCACGGGCCGGGGGCCGGACGGCTGCGGGTCCCTCCGCGGCTCGCGCCCGAGTTCGGGGTCTAGGGGTGCCCAGCCGTCGCCGTCCCCTGCTCCTGCCACGTGCGACCCCTTCTTGTGGACCCTGGTGTTCGGCGAACCCTTGCGTACAACCTGGGACGAATCGTACGGGTCCTTCAGTTCCCGGGCGGGTCGAAGCGCTTCGTCCGCGCCATTCCCGCCGCCCTGCCCTTGGCGGCGACGACGAGGGCCATCTTCCGGGACGCCTCGTCGATCATCTCGTCCCCGAGCCGGGCGGCGCCGCGTCCCTCGCCGAGCGAGTGCTCGTAGGCGTCCAGGATCAGTTCGGCGTGGTCGTAGTCGTCCTGGGAGGGGGAGAAGACCGCGTTGCCCGCCTCGATCTGGGACGGGTGCAGCACCCACTTGCCGTCGAAGCCGAGGGCGGCCGAGCGCTCGGCGACGCGGGTGAAGGCCTCCACGTCGCGGACGTTGAAGTAGGGCCCGTCGATCGCCTGGAGGTCGTGGGCGCGGGCGGCCATCAGGATCCGCATGAGGATGTAGTGGTAGGCGTCGCCCTCGGTGTAGCCGGGCGGCTGCTCCCCGACGACGAGCGTCTTCATGTTGATCGACGCCATGAGGTCGCCGGGCCCGAGGACCAGCGTCTCCAGCCGCGGCGAGGACGCCGCGATGGCGTCGACGTTGACCATGCCCCTGGCGTCCTCGATCTGCGCCTCGATGCCGATGCGGCCGACGGGCAGGCCCATGGCCCGCTCGATCTGGGTGAGGAGCCGGTCGAGCCACTGGACGTGGCCGGCGTCCGACACCTTCGGCAGCATGACCGCGTCGAGGTCGGCGCCGGCGCCCTCGACGACCTCGATCACGTCCCGGTAGGCCCAGTGGGTCTCCAGGTCGTTGACGCGCACCACCCGCGTCTTCCCCGTCCAGTCGCCGTCGTTGAGCGCGGCGACCACGGTCGCGCGGGCGGCCTCCTTGGCCGACGGGGCGACGGCGTCCTCCAGGTCGAGGAAGACCTCGTCGGCGGGCAGCCCCTGCGCCTTCTCGATGAAGCGGGGATTGCTGCCCGGGACCGCGAGGGTGGTACGTCGAGAGCGCATGGCCCCGGATGCTATCCAGCGGTATGAGACCCTCGTCGCATGGGTCTGAACAGGGCGCTGGTGGAGGAGGCGGCCAAGAAGTCGGGGCTGCTGTGGCTGGAGCTGCCCGGCCTCGTCCAGCCGCGCGCCGCCTGGCACGTGTGGCACGACGGGTCGGCGTACGTGCTCACCGGCGGGGAGGGCGAGCAGCCGCTCCCGGGGCTGCCGGAGGCCGCGCAGGTGACGGTGATCCTGCGCAGCAAGGACAAGGGCGGCCGGCTCCTCGCGTTCGTCGCCGACGCCGAGCGGGTCGAGCCCGGCACGGCGCTGTGGGACGAGGTGACGCCGATCCTCGCCAAGGAGCGCCTCAACGCCCGGACGCACGAGGGCCAGGTCGAGACGTGGGCCGAGGAGTCGTGGATCGTGCGGCTCACCCCGGCCGACGAGGCCGTGGAGGCGGACGAGGAGTACGCCGCCGTGCGGCCGGTCCCCACCCCCGCGACGACCGCCGGCGCGCCCCCGCGCATGTACGGCGGCAAGCGGCGGCACGCCGACCGGTAGCCGCCGCCTCGCCGGCCGGCGGCGGCGGCCCTCACATCGGCAGGTGGCGCCCCTCCGCGACCGCGCGCAGCTTGTCCGGGTTGGCGATCAGGTGGAGGGCCGCGATCCGGCCGTCCTCGCCGATGTCGGCGGACACGGCGCTGATCGGCCCGTCCGGGCCGTCCACGACGATCGCCGGCTCGCCGTTGAGCTGGACGCGCCTGAACCGCATGTCGGCCGGGTCGACACCCCGGTAGGGCTGCCCCCCGATGGCGGAGAGGAAGCGCGCGACCTTCTCCGCGCCGAAGATCGCCCGGAGCGGCGCCCGGACCTTGCCGCCGCCGTCCGACCACAGCGCGACCTCGGGCGCGAGGACCTCCATGAGCTTGTTGACGTCGCCGCCGAGGACCGCCTCGAAGAACCGCTCGGTGGCGGCGCGCCGCTCGGCGCCGCCGACCTCGAAGCGGGGGCGGCGCGCCTCCACGTGCTTGCGGGCGCGGGTGCCGAGCTGCCGGACCGACGCCTCCGAGCGGTCCAGCGCCCGGGCGATCTCGGCGTAGGGGTAGCCGAAGACCTCCTTCAGGACGAACACGGCGCGTTCGAGGGGGCTCAGCGTCTCCAGGACGACGAGCATCGCCATCGACACCGACTCCGACATCTCGGCGTCCTCGGCGACGTCGGGCGAGGTCAGCATCGGCTCGGGCAGCCACGGGCCGATGTAGGTCTCGCGCCGGGCCTGCGCCGAGCGCAGCCGGTCGAGCGCGACGTTGGTGGTGATCCGGACGAGGTAGGCCTTGGGATCGGAGACGCCGGAGCGGTCGCCCGCCGACCAGCGGAGCCAGGCGTCCTGGACGGCGTCCTCGGCGTCGGCCGCCGTGCCGAGCATCCGGTAGGCCACCGCGAACAGCAGGTTGCGGTACTGCTCGAAAGGCTCTGCGAAGGCGTCGCTCACGGTCCTCCACCCTTTCACGTCCCCTTCGCCCCCCGGACGCCGGGTCGCGGCCGGATGTGACGTACCCGTCCGGATCAGTCCCGAGATCACGGGTAGTGTCCAGGCCATGAGCGGAGCTCCGTCGCGGGTGTTCCTCGCCCGGCTCGCGGGCGTCGCGGTGTTCGACCCGGCGGGAGACCAGGTGGGCCGGGTGCGCGACGTCGTGGTCGCGCTGCGCCTCGCGCCCCGCCCGCCGCGGGTGCTGGGCCTGGTGGTGGAGGTCGTCTCGCGCCACGCGGTGTTCCTGCCGATCACCCGGGTCACGGTGATCGAGCCGGACGCGATCGTCTTCGACGGGCGGCTGAACGTGCGCCGCTTCCAGAAGCGCGGGTCGGAGACCCTGGTGATCGCCGAGATCCTCGACCGGACCGTCCGGGTCCGCGAGACCGGCGCCGCCGTCTCCGTGGTGGACGTGGCGATGGAGCCGACCCGGACCCGCGACTGGCTCGTCACCAAGGTCGCCGTCCGCCGCCGGACGGGCCGGGGCCTGCGCAAGCGCGGCGAGAGCATGGTCGTCGACTGGGACGCCGTGGAGGGGTTCTCCGCCGTCGAGCACGGGCAGGGCGCGGCCGGGCTGATCGCCGCGTTCGAGCGGATGAAGCCCGCCGACCTCGCCACCATCGTGCACGAGCTGCCGGAGAAGCGGCGCACGGAGGTCGCGGTCGCGCTCGACGACGAGCGGCTCGCCGACGTCCTGGAGGAGCTGCCCGAGGACGACCAGATCGAGATCCTCGGCAAGCTCGGCGTGGACCGCGCCGCCGACGTCCTGGAGGCGATGGGCCCCGACGACGCCGCCGACCTGCTCGGCGACCTGCCGACCGAGCAGCGCGAGCAGCTGCTGACGCTGATGGAGCCGCGCGACGCGGCCCCGGTCCGGCGGCTGCTCACCTATCCCGACAACTCGGCGGGCGGGCTGATGACGACCGACCCGGTGGTCGTCCCGCCGGACGCGACGGTCGCCGAGGCGCTCGCGCTGATCCGCCGGCCCGATCTGAACCCGGCGCTGGCGGCGCAGGTGTACGTGTGCCGCCCGCCGACCGCGACGCCGACCGGCCGCTACCTCGGCACGGTGCACTTCCAGAAGCTGCTGCGCGAGCCGCCGCCGACGCTGGTCAGCGGGATCGTGGACACCGCGCTGGACCCGCTGCGCCCCACCATGTCGCTGGAGGCCGTCGCGATGTTCCTGGCCACCTACAACCTGGTCGCGGGGGCGGTCGTCGACGAGAACGGGCACCTGCTGGGCTCGGTGACGATCGACGACGTCCTCGACCATCTGCTGCCCGAGGACTGGCGGGAGGCCGCGATGGAGGCGACCGCCGAGGGGGCCGCCGATCCCGAGGAAGAGGCTCTGCGGGGGACGACATGACGACGACACGCGAGATGACCGCGCGCCTGGACCAGCCGAGGGAGCTGCGCAGGTCGCTGCTGCCGCGCCGCCTCTACTACGACCCCGAGTCGTTCGGGCGGGTGTCGGAGCAGATCGCCCGGTTCCTCGGCACCGCCCGCTTCATCGTCTACATGACGGTGTTCGTCTCGCTGTGGCTCGGGTGGAACGTGGTGGCGCCGCCGTCGCTCCGGTTCGACCCGTACCCGTTCATCTTCCTGACGCTGATGCTGTCGCTGCAGGCGTCCTACGCGGCCCCGCTGATCCTGCTCGCCCAGAACCGGCAGGACGACCGGGACCGCGTCCAGTACGAGCAGGACCGGTCGCGCAACGAGCGGAGCATCGCCGACACCGAGTACCTGACCCGCGAGATCGCCGGGCTGAGGGTCGCGCTGAGCGAGGTCGCCACCCGCGACTTCGTGCGCTCGGAGCTCCAGCAGATCCTCAAGGAGCTGGACGCGAAGAACCCCGTCCCCTAGGCGGGGTCCCCCTCGTCGGCGAGCTTGTCCAGGATCCGGCCGAGGGTGCGCACGTCCGGCTCGTCCAGCCGGCTCAGGACGTGGTCGCGGACGACCTCCCGGTAGGTGGGCGCGGCCTCGGCGAGCCGGGCCCGGCCCTCGGGGGTCAGGGCGGCGAACAGGCCGCGGGCGTCGCTCGCGCAGGACTGCCTGGTCACCAGCCCGTCCCGCTGCATCCGGTCGACCAGCCGCGTCAGGCCGCTGCGCGACATCAGCACGCGGTCGGCGAGGTCGTTCATCCGCAGCCGCCCGTGCGGCGCCTCACCGAGGTGCATCAGCACGTCGTAGGAGCCGGGCGCGAGGTCGTGGCGGGCCAGCAGCTCCGCCTGCAGCCGGTGGGAGAGCCGCGCCTGCGCGCGCAGCAGGGTCCGCCACACGATCAGCTCGGCGGCGGCCGGGGCGGTTTCGCTGGTCACGGACCGATCGTAGGCCCGGCGCGCCGTCCGGGCGATGGGCGGCCGCCCCGCGTGAGGTCGCACACCATGGCGTGTGAGGCCGGACACCCTGATTAGCAGGTTGGCACGCGGGGTTCATACCATGGACACATGGCCTCCCTTGTGACGACCGAGCGGGTGAACGCGGCCCTTGCCACGGTGCTCGATCCCGAGATCCGTAAGCCCATCACCGAGCTCGACATGGTCAAGAGCATCGACATCGACGCGGACGGCGCCGTCCGCGTCGGCGTCTACCTGACCGTGGCCGGGTGTCCGATGAAGGACACCATCACCAAGAACGTCACGGAGGCCGTGTCCAAACTCGACGGCGTCTCCTCCGTGCGCGTCGACCTCGACGTGATGAGCGAGGAGCAGCGCAAGGAGCTGCAGACCAAGCTGCGCGGCGGGCAGCCCGCCAAGGAGATCCCGTTCGCCCAGCCGAACTCGCTGACCAAGGTGTACGCGGTCGCGAGCGGCAAGGGCGGCGTCGGCAAGTCGTCGGTGACGGTGAACCTCGCCGCCGCGCTGGCCGCCCAGGGCCGCAAGGTCGGGGTCGTGGACGCCGACATCTACGGCCACTCGGTGCCGCGGATGCTGGGCGTGGACACCCCGCCCACCAAGGTCGAAGACATGATCATGCCGCCGACCGCGCACGACGTGAAGGTGATCTCGGTCGGCATGTTCACCGCCGGGAACCAGCCGGTCGTGTGGCGCGGGCCGATGCTGCACCGCGCGCTCCAGCAGTTCCTCGCGGACGTGTACTGGGGCGACCTCGACATCCTGCTGATGGACCTGCCGCCCGGCACCGGCGACATCGCGATCTCGGTCGCGCAGCTGCTGCCGTCCGCGGAGATCCTCGTCGTCACCACCCCGCAGCAGGCCGCCGCCGAGGTGGCCGAGCGGGCGGGCGCGATCGCCGCGCAGACCCACCAGCAGGTCGTCGGCGTGATCGAGAACATGTCCTACCTGACGTGCCCGCACTGCGGCGAGCAGCAGCACATCTTCGGCGAGGGCGGCGGCCAGACGGTCGCGGACGCGCTGACGAAGACGCTCGGGACGCGCGTCCCCATGCTCGGCCAGGTGCAGATCGACCCGCGCCTGCGCGAGGGCGGCGACAACGGCGTCCCGCTGGTGCTCGCCGACCCCGACGCCGGCGCCGCCAAGGAGCTGCGCACGATCGCCGACAAGCTCGCGGGCCGCAGCCGCGGCCTCGCCGGCATGTCCCTCGGCATCAGCCCGAAGGGCCGCTGACCGGTACCTGCCCGGGGCCTCTACCCCGGGCAGGAAGTCAGGCCGGGGCGGGCGGGCACACCCCAGACCGCGGTGGGCCGCCGGGGGAACGGAAGGTCCGCGAGGTCAGGTCGCCTCGTTGTCGAACGGCGGCTTCTCGCTAGGGCCGAGGCCCGTGGTCGTCGTCGCGTACGAGGGCTCGTCGTCGAAGAGGCCTGAGTCGTTCTTCGGGTAGGTGTCGTCGTCCTCGAAGAGGTGCTTGCGGACGAACGTCTTCGGGTTGAGGTCGTTGAGGTCGAAGTCCTTGAACTCGGGGCCGAGCCCCTCCTGGAGGTCGGCCTTGGCGCTGTCGGCCATCTGGCGGAACTGCCGCAGCATCCGGCCGGCCTGCCCCGCGACCTGCGGCAGCTTGTCCCCGAAGATGACCAGGGCGAGGACGACGAGCACCGCCATCTCACCGAGTCCGACGTCGAACAACCCGTCCTCCACACACCGGCCCGCCGCGGCGGGCCACACAACCCAAGGGGACCGGCCCAGAGGCGGGCCGGTCCCCCCAGCGTATCCCCAGCCCGGATGAACCGGACTTGAACATCCGCGCCTAGTCGGACCCCAGGGTCACCTGGGTGGTCGCCTCCTTGCCGCCCCGCTGGTACGTGAGCGTGACGCGCTCACCCGGCGCGCGGCTGCGGATCTGCGCGATCAGGTCGGTGGCGTCCTCGATCGGCTTGTCGTCGACCTTGGTGATCACGTCGCCGGGCTTGAGGCCCGCCTTGTCCGCCGGGCCGCCCTTGGTCACCGGGTCCTGCCCGTTGACCGGCTGCTGCATGATCCGGGCGCCGCCCTCCTGGTAGCGGGGGTCGGGCAGCACGCCGAGCTTGGCCTGCTTGACGGTCCCCGTCCGGATGATCTCCTCGGCGATCCGCTTGCCCTGGTTGATCGGGATCGCGAAGCCGAGCCCGATGCTGCCGCTCTGCTGCTCCCCGCCCATCGACTGGCCGCCGAGCGTCGCGATCGCGGTGTTGATGCCGATCACGCGGCCCTTGGCGTCCACCAGCGGTCCGCCCGAGTTGCCCGGGTTGATCGCGGCGTCGGTCTGGATGGCGTTGAGGTAGGACGCGTCACCGCCGCCGCCCTCGCCGCGCGTGGGCACGGCCCGGTTCAGCGAGCTGACGATGCCGGTGGTGACCGAGCCCTGCAGGCCGAGCGGCGAGCCGATCGCGATCACCGGGTCGCCGACGGCGATGGCGCTGGAGTCGCCGACCGGCAGCGGGGGCAGCGAGTGCTGGCCCTCCGGCTTCAGCACGGCGACGTCCGAACTCGGGTCGGCGCCCTTGATCGTGGCGGGCAGCGTCTTCTTGTCGTTGAAGACGATCTGGATCTGGCCGCCACCGCCGCCACCGCCGGAGGCGACGTGGTTGTTGGTGATGACGTAGCCGCCGTTCACGATGAAGCCGGTGCCGCCGATCTCGCCCTGCGCGGACTGCACCCGGATCATCACGACGCTCGGCAGCACCCGCTGCGCGACGCCCGCGACCGAGTCCGGCGGGCGGCTCTGCACCTTGGTGTCGCTGCTGTTGCTGCCGCCGAGGCTCACCGAGGAGGGGTCGTCGTCGCCACCGGTCGCGATCACGCCGATCCCGGCGCCGACGGCCCCGGCCACCAGCGCGACGATCAGCGCGACGACGGCGAGGAGCCCGAGGCCCGGGCCGCCGCGCGACGACGACGGGGGCGCGGGCACCGGCGCCCAGTTGGGCCCGGTGCCGCCGGGCGGCATCCCGTAGCCCGCCATCGGGCGGGGGCCGGGGCCGCCGGGGGGCGGCGGGCCGGGCGGCGCGGGCGGCGGGCCCATCGGCGGGCGCCCGGGCGCGGGCGGCGGCGGCCCCTGGTGGGACTGCTGCGGCCAGCCCCCGTACGGGCCGCCCTGCGCGGCCCTCGGGTCCTGGTTGTGCGGGACGAACCCCGGCCGCGGCCGGTCGTCGGCCGCCTCCACGGGCGGCTTGTCGAGCGGGACCGGCGGCGGGGGCTGCGGCATGTCGCGCGGCGGGGCGTCCTGCAGCGGCACCTCCTGCGGCATGTCCGCGGCGGCCTGGGAGAGCACGTCCTCGCTGGTGTCGGGCGGGCCGCCGAACGAGTCGGGCGGCGCGAACCCCCCGGCCACCAGGCGGTCGCCCTCCTCGCCGGACTCGCGCCCGTCCTCGGGGCGCGGTTCGGCGCCGTCCTCGGCGCGGGCCGGTCCGGGCTCGGGGTCGTCGGCCTCGGGGTCGTCCACCGGCTGCTCCAGGGGGATCTCCCGGTCGGTCACCGTCTCGGGAGGGGCCGCCGCCTCCTGACGCTCAGGCTCCTGGCCGGGGACGACGTCGTCGTCCTCCGACGGCGCCCTGACCGGGCCGCGGTTGTCTTCCGTCATCCCCATCTCTCCTACCGAGCATGGTCCTCGTTATCCGTGCTCATGCTGCCCCGCATGGCATGTGGCGAGCATAAGACCTGCCGCCGATACCCACATCTCGGGTCAATCGAACGGATTCGCCGCTGTGGCAAGGCGTCGAGCGCCGCGGGAGAGGCGCTTCCAGTGGGACGCGGAGCCGCGCGGCATGCTCAGCGCCACCGCCGTCGCCGTGCTCTGCGGCGCGTCCGTCACGACCGTGTAGACATAGCCGTTCCCGGCCGACACCGCCCAGCGCCGCAGCGACTCGCGGCGGAACACCGTCCGGCCCCGGCGGCCGGTCCGCTGCCAGCCCGTCATGCCGCGCTCGTCGAGGGAGCCGCGCTGCACGAACACCGACACGGCGGCGAGGCCGTCGGAGTAGCTGAGGTGCAGGGCGCCGCCGTCCTTCTCGCGCCGCGCGTCGTAGAGGGTGAGCCGGCCCGGCAGGTCCTCCGGGACGGGCCAGCCGCGGTCGCGCAGCTCGGCCAGGCCCGCCCGGTCCAGAGTCCGGCCCCACGCGCTCGCGCTCTCGCGGACGCGGGTGTTCTCGACGGGGCTGCCGGCGCTCGCGCCGGGGAACCGGGACAGGCCGCCGAGCGGGCGGCTGAGCGGGGAGGGCTCGATCGGCGAGGCGCTGAAGCTGATCTCGGTGAAGCCGCTGGCGACCACCGGGCGGCCGGTGGCGTCGATCAGTTCGCGGTGCAGCATCAGGCCGGTGTCCCGGTCGATCCAGAAGCGCCCGGCGGGGCTGCCGTCGGCGCGGCGCGCCTCGACGACGCGGGCGGGGCGGCCGCAGACCGAGGCGTCCGGGGCGCGCACCACCGAGTAGTTGCGGGTCAGCAGCGCCAGGGTCGCCGGCGTGAAGCCGGTGGTGTCCCCGGCGGCGGACTCGGGCCGGTAGCCCTCCCCCGCGGACCCGGACCGGTACCGGATGCCCGCGCCCGGCGTGTGCGACACGGCGACGCGGGAGGTGGCGGCCCTGCCGCCGCTGCGGGTGGTGAGGAACCGCCGGCCCTCGTAGGGGACGCGGCGGGCGGCGTCGGCGGCGCCGCGCAGCAGGGCGAGCGCGCCCGGATCGCTGCGGACGCGGCGCGCGGGGGCGGGGTCGCCGGTGAGCGTCACGGCCAGCGCGAGGGCGCCCGCGAGCCCGGCGGCCAGGGCGGCGCCGCGCCGGCAGCGCCCCCTGGAGGTCGCGCGCCTCACGGCCCCGGGGAGACCTGGACCTGGTTGACCGGGTCGGTGAGCGGATCGGTCATCGGCGCGTCACCGGAGGTGAGCGCGTGCTCGACGGCGAACCGGTCGAACGCGGGGGTGACGGCGGGGGCGTCCTGGCGCCCGCCCGCCATGTAGGAGGCGGTGCCGAGGCCGAGGAAGAGGGTGGCGGCCCCGACCACGAGGTAGCGGCGCCGCGGCGGGACGCGGACCGCGGCGGCATGCCCGGCCGGGCGGGCGTCGCGCGGCCGGTTGTCGCGGGGACGGGCGGCGTGCGGCGGCCGGACGGGACGGGCCGATGATCGGAGGGGCCGGGAGGGGTGCCGTGAGCGCGCCCCGGCATGCGAGGCCGCCGGCTCGATCGGGAGGTCGGGAACGGTCGCGTCAGGGGCGTCGGCCGGGTCCGGAAGCCCGGCGGACGCGGGCAGGGTGCGCAGCCGGTCCAGGAAGGCGCCGGACAGGAGGTCGTCGGTCCCGTCGGCCGCCGGCGGCTCGGAGAGCCCCCGCAGGCGTCCCTTCAGCTTGCGCAGCTGGTCGGCCTCGTCCCGGCAGTCGGCGCATCGCGCGAGATGGGCGTGGGCGCGCTCGCGCTCCTCGTCCCCCAGCTCACCGTCGACCAGCGCGGTCAGACGCTCCCCCAGACAACTCACGCCGCCTCCGTCGATTCCGTTCCGTCAGGCGCGCGGTCCCGCCCCGCGCGCGGTGAGCACAGCTTTACACGCCGTCCGGCAGCGGCCGGACACCGCCCGCCGCGTGCAGCCCCCCGGGCTCGCCGTCGGCCGCCGGGTCGCCGCATGCGACGGCGGCCTGGAAGTCGTTGCGGGTGCCGGGCCGGCGCCGGGTGGGCGCGCGGTGCTCCAGCGCCGCCCGCAACTGCGCACGCCCCCGGTGGATGCGGCTGCGCACGGTGCCGAGCTTGACGCCGAGGGTCGCGGAGATCTCCTCGTAGGACAGCCCCTCGATGTCGCACAGCACGACGGCGGCGCGGTAGTCGGGGGCCAGCGCGTCGAGCGCGGCCTGGACGTCGGCGTCGAAGTTGTTGTCGTCGAACGCCTGCGCCGGGGTCGGCTCGCGGCCCTGGAGGCGCTCCGCGGCGTCGTCGGCGAGTCCCTCGAACCGGATGCGCTGGCGGCGCCGGGCCATGTCGAGGAACAGGTTCGTGGTGATCCGGTGCAGCCAGCCCTCGAACGTCCCCGGCGTGTAGTTCGACAGGGAGCGGAACACCCGCACGAAGACCTCCTGCGTGAGGTCCTCGGCGTCGTGCTGGTTGCCGGTCAGGCGGTAGGCCAGCCGGTAGACGCGGGCGGAGTGCTCGCGGACGACCTCGTCCCAGGACGGCGGCGCCCATTCGGCCTCGGGGGCGTTCTCTCGGGTGCGAGCGGCGTTTCCAAGCCCCTGCCTGGCGCCGACCCCCACAGCGCTTCTGAAACTGAGTGCTGCGACTCCCATGGTGCCGGGCTGTTCCTCTCTCGTGAGCCAAGGTCCCGCCTTGGAACGGCACGGTCTCGCCTGGGCTGGGGCGGTTCTGATACCGACTCGGTGCTTGCCTGTGTCCCTTACAACGCGCTGAAACGCCAGTTGGTTCCCCTGCAACGATATGGTCTTCCCAGCATGAGCCATGCGGGGGTCCCACGAGGAGGCAGCCATCGACGCCATTGAGGCCACCCGGGCCTATGTGGAGGATTTCCTCCCCGAGGACGAGCCGCTCCTGAACGCCAGGCGCCGCGGCCAGGAGGTCGGCGCGGTGCCGATCGGCCCGGCCGGGGGCGCGGCGCTGCGGTTCATCGCGACGCTGATCGGCGCGCGCACGGTCGTGGAGGTCGGCTCGGGCTGCGGCGTGTCCGGCGTCTACCTGATGCGCGGCATGCCGAAGGACGCGGTGCTGACCAGCGTCGACATCGAGCCGGAGCACCAGCGGCTGGCGAAGCAGGCCTACCGGGAGGCGGGCCTGTCCGGATTCCGCACCCGGATGATCATCGGGCCGGCGCTGGAGGTCCTGCCGCGCCTCACCGACGGCGCCTACGACATGGTGTTCTGCGACGCGGCGAAGCGCGAGTACCCCGAGTACCTGGTCGACGCGCTGCGCCTGCTGCGGCCGGGCGGCGTCGTCGCGTTCGACAACGCGCTCTGGCACGACCGGGTCGCCGACCCCGACCAGCGCGACCCCGACACCGAGGCGATCCGCGAGGTGCACCGCATGATCCGCGAGGACGACCGGCTCGTTCCGCTGCTGATCCCGGTGGGCGACGGCCTGCTCTGCGCCGTCCGGCGTGACTGAGGACGCCCTCCGCGACCGGGCCGCCGGGGAGGCGTTCGCGGTCCGGGTGCGGGTCACCTGGCGCGGGGTGTGGCGGCTGGCCGCGTTCGCGATCCTGTTCCTGGCGTCGGTGGGGTTCGTCGCGGGCGGGGCGATGCGCGGCGCGGGCGTCGGCAGCGTCGTGGTCATGGTGCTGGGCGTGGCGGGGCTCGGCCTGTTCGGGGCGGGCCTGCTGGTGTCGGCCGGCGGCATGCTGTCGCGCCGGCCCGTCCTGGAGCTCGACGGCGCCGGCGTGCGGCGCCCCGCCGGCTGGCCGCTGCCGCGCCGGTCCGGGCGGACGCTGCCCTGGGACGAGGTGGCCGCGATCACGGCGCTGCGGCGCGGCGTCGGCGGTACCCGCCGCGGCGAGCAGGACTACCTGGTCTTCCTGCCGACCCCGGAGCTGGCGGAGATGGCGCGCACGGCGGAGCGGGCGCACCTGGTGGCGCTCACGATGCGGGACGTGCCCGCCACGGCGGCGGCCGTCCCGTGGTGCTTCGCGGTGGAGCCCGGGTGGGACGCGACGCTCCCGGAGATCGTCAAGCAGGCCAGGCGGCGGCGCCGCGTCCCGGTGATCGACCGCCGCGTGCGGTGACCGCCGCGTGAAGCGACCGCCCGTCCGCGCGGGCGGGACGGGTCAGGCCGTCAGCCAGTCCAGCAGGAGGCGGGCGCCGTAACCGGTGGCGCCGCGGGTGATCTCGGCGTCCTCGGAGGTGGAGCGGCCGGGCCCGGCGATGTCGAGGTGCGCCCAGGGCCGGTCGCCGACGAACTCGCGCAGGAACAGCGCCGCCGTGATCGAGCCGCCGCCGTAGCCGCCGCGCCCGATGTTGTTGATGTCGGCCACGTCGGAGTCGATCGCGGCGCGGTACTCCTCCACCAGGGGGAGCCGCCACACGGGCTCGCCGGCGGCCTTCCCGGCCCGGGTGAGGGCCTCGGCGAGGGCGTCGTCGCTCGCGAACAGGGCCCCGTGCTTCAGGCCGAGCGCGACCTTGGCGGCGCCGGTGAGCGTGGCGACGTCCACCACCGCGTCGGGGTCGAGCCGCGCGTCGGCGTAGGCGAGCGCGTCGGCGAGGACGAGCCGCCCCTCGGCGTCGGTGTTCAGCACCTCCGACGTCGTCCCGCCGTAGTGGGCGATCACGTCGCCGGGGCGCATCGACGAGCCGGACGGCATGTTCTCCGCCGCGGCGACCAGGCCGGTGACGCGGGTGCGGACGCCGAGGTCCCGCAGCGCGCTCATCACGGCGATGACGACGCCGCCGCCCGCCATGTCGGTCTTCATCGTCTTCATGCCCTCGTTGGGCTTCAGCGACAGGCCGCCGCTGTCGAACGTGATGCCCTTGCCGACCAGGACGACATGGCGCGGCGAGGCCCCGTCCGCGTCCGCCGGCTCGTAGGAGAGCTCGATCAGCCGGGGCGGGCGCGCCGAACCGCCCCCGACGGCCACCAGGCCGCCGAACCCCTCCTCCACCAGTTCCTTCTCGCCGCGCACGCGGACGGTGAGGCCGGACTCGGCGGCGACGCGCTCGGCCTGCGCGGCGAGCCAGGAGGGGTCCTTCTCGCGGGACGGCGTGTTGGCGAGGTCGCGGGCGAGGGCGGTGGCCCGGGCCCGTGCGGTGCCGAGCTCGATCGCGGGGGCGTCCGACTCGGGCCCCGCCTCGGTCAGCACGGCGAGGGTGCCGAGCGCCTTCTTCGGCGGGGCGGCGCCGATCCGGAACTCGTAGGAGGCGAGCAGCGCGCCCTCGACGAAGGCGGCGAGGTCGCCGTCCGGGACCCCGGCGACGAGCGCCGTCCGCCCCTTGCCGCGGCGGGCCAGCGCGGCGCCGGCCTTGCGCAGGTCGCCCGGGGCGGCGTCGCCGACCCCGTAGAGCAGCAGCTCCCGGACCCGGTCGCCGACGCGGACCTGTGTGGCGATGATCTCACCCGGCTCGCCCTTGGCCTGGTGCAGCGCGAGCAGCTCGTCCAGCGTGAAGGGGAGCGAGGCCGCGACCTCCGCCGCGGGGGCGGCGGGGCCGGACCGGACGGGCACCGCCACCACCTCGGCCCCGAGGTCGACCGCGGTCTGCGACACGGTGCCACCGGCACCGTGGATGCGGGTCTCGATGGGCATGGCGGTGGGTCCCCCCTGATCGCTGAATCGTTACGGGAAATGGCAAGGGCCCCGGCGGCGTCGCCGGGACCGTCACCAACAAGCCGGGAGCGGCGGGGCCGTCAGCCCACGACGTCCTTGAGGGCCTCCCCGAGCTCCTTGGCCTCGTCGGCGGAGAGCTCGACCACGAGGCGGCCGCCGCCTTCGAGGGGGACCCGCATGACGATTCCGCGTCCCTCCTTGGTCACTTCGAGCGGACCGTCTCCCGTCCGCGGCTTCATCGCCGCCATGCGTGCATCCCCTTCCTAAGTAGGGCCGCGGCCTCGCACACCTCTGGCCGCGTGGCCGCGTGTCGCATCCGCGTCATCAGTAGTGGTCCATTATCTCGTCTTCCGGGCGCGAAGTGGTAACGATCAGCCTCCAGATCGGCAGCCGGGCCCCGTGGACGCAGGTCGCGGCCCCCTGCGGGCCTCAGGATCGGCGGCGGCGGGACGGCCCGGGCCCCCGGCCGCGGGCCGCCGCACCGGGGGCGGGACCGCTCTTGCCCGCCCCGCCGGTGTTCGTCGAAGGTGGCCTGGGAAGATCTACCGAGGACCGAGAGGACGACGATGTCTGAGACCGTGCTTTACGACGTGACCGACGGAGTGGGGACGATCACACTCAACCGTCCCGACGGGATGAACTCCCTGACCGTCGAGATGAAGGAGTCCCTGCGCGCGGCCGTGGTGCGCGCCGCGGCCGACCCCGCCGTCCGCGCGGTCATCCTGACGGGTGCGGGGCGGGCGTTCTGCGCGGGCCAGGACCTGCGCGAGCACGGCGACAACCTCGCCGCCGGCCGGGGCCTGGACGGCACCGTCCGCGACCACTACAACCCGATCGTGCTGGCGATCGCGGGCATGCGCAAGCCGGTCGTGGCGGCGGTGAACGGCGTGGCGGCGGGCGCGGGCGCGTCGCTGGCGTTCGCGTGCGACCTGGTCGTCGCGTCCGACAAGGCCCGGTTCGCGACCGCGTTCACCGGGATCGGCCTCGCCCCCGACAGCGGCATGTCGTGGACGCTCCAGCGCCTGGTCGGCCGCGCCAAGGCGGCCGAACTGCTGCTGCTGGGCGAGCCGGTCAAGGCCCAGGAGGCGCTGGAGATGGGGCTGGTGACGCGCGTCGTCCCGGCCGACGAGCTCGCTCCGGCGTCGGTGGAGCTCGCGCGCCGCCTCGCGTCCGGCCCGACGGTCGCCTACGGCGCGGTCAAGGCGGCCCTCGACCACGCCGCGACCCACGACCTGGCGTCCGCCCTCGAACGCGAGGCGGAGCTCCAGGACGAGTGCGAGAAGACGAGCGACCACCACAACGCGACCGAGGCGTTCCTGAAGAAGCAGCAGCCCGTCTTCGAAGGCCGCTAGCGCCGCCGCACGCCGGGCTCCCCCTGGGCGGGGGTAGGGCCTTCCCCCGCATGGAGTGGGGAGCCCGCGTCAATGTGGGCGAGGGGTGCCCGGCGGTTTGCTGGACGGCATGATGCAGACAGCCGCCGCACCCCCTGCCGGGCAGCTCGACGACCACGTCGCCGTCGCGCGCGACATCGTCAGGTCCTACGGGACGGGCGAGAACGAGGTGACCGCGCTGCGCGGCGTCTCGGCGTCCTTCCCCCGGGGCCGGTTCACCGCGATCATGGGGCCGTCCGGCTCCGGCAAGTCGACGTTCCTGCACTGCATGGCCGGGCTCGACACCGTGACGTCCGGCTCGATCCTGATCGGGGACGTGGACATCACCCGGCTGTCGCGGACCCGGCTGACGAAGCTGCGCCGCGACCGGCTCGGGTTCGTGTTCCAGTCGTTCAACCTGCTGCCGATGCTGACGGCGGAGGAGAACATCCGGCTGACCGGGCGGCTCGGGAACCGGCGCCCCGACCGGGAGTGGTTCGACACGATCGTGGACGCGCTCGGGCTGCGGGATCGGCTGTCGCACCGGCCGAGCGAGCTGTCGGGCGGGCAGCAGCAGCGGGTCGCGGTGGCGCGGGCGCTGCTGACCCGGCCGGAGGTGCTGTTCGCCGACGAGCCGACCGGCAACCTCGACTCCCGGTCGGGCGCCGAGGTGCTGGGCTTCCTGCGCGGCGCGGTGGACGCCTACCGGCAGACGGTGATCATGGTGACGCACGATCCGGCGGCCGCCGCGCACGCCGACCGGGTGCTGTTCCTGGCCGACGGCATGATCGTGCACGAGCTGCTCGAGCCGACCATCGACGGCGTCCACGCCGTGATGCGCCGGATGGAGGGCTGAGCGCCATGTGGCTGATCGCGCGCCGCTCCTTCGCCGAAAGCTGGACGCGGCTGACCGCCACGCTGCTGGCGGCCGTGTTCTCCATCGGACTGATCGCGGGCGCCCTGCAGTTCACGCTGCGGGCGCAGGAGGCGGTGTCGGGCAGCGACGCCAGCGAGTACTCCCGCGCCGACGTCCTCGTCCAGGGCGGCTCGGCCGACCCCGACGACCCGTACTCGCCGCCGGACGGCCGGGTCGCGCTGAGCGCCGTGGCGGGACGTCCCGGCGTCGCGGCGGCCGCGGGCGACGCGATGGTCCCGGTGACCGCGAGCGGCTCGGACGGCGAGCCGATCCTGCCGCCGGCCGGGGCGGGGACGGCGCTGCGGCCGTGGACGCCGGACGGCCGCCTCAACCCCTACCACCTGGAGTCGGGACGCGCGCCCGCTGCCGACGGCGAGGTCGCCGTCACCCGGCACGTGGCCCGCGCGGGCGGGCTCGACGTCGGCGACACCCTGAAGGTGCTGCTGCCGAAGCAGAGCCGGGACATGAGGATCGTCGGGATCGTCACCGTGCAGGGGCACAGCGCCGTGGCGAGCGGCGACCTGCTGCTGGCGCCCCCCGGTACCGTCGCGCAGGCGGCGGGCCTTCCGGCGGGGACGTGGCAGAGCGTGTGGGTCAGGGCGTCCGGCGGATCGGCGTCCGAGCTGCGCACCGCGCTGGCGCGCGAGCTCGGCAAGGACGTCACCGTCCGGACGGCGGCGGACGTCCGGCACGCCCAGTCCGCGGAGCTGCAGGCCGCCGGAGGATCGATCGGCGGCGCCATCGGCATGATCTCGTCCGTCGCGGTGTTCGTGGGGCTGTTCGTCGTCGCCAACACGTTCGGCACGCTCGTCCGGCAGCGGACCCGGCGGCTGGCGCTGCTCAGCGCGATCGGCGCGACGCCCCGGCAGATCAAGCGGCTGATCCGGTTCGAGGCCCTCGCCCTCGGCGTCGTCGCCTCGGCGGGCGGCACCGCGCTCGGCTACCCGGTGTCGGCGCTGCTCACCCACCTGTTCGCCGAGGACGGCTTCGACATCTCCGCCGCCGACGCGCAGTACGGCTGGATCGCGCTCGCGATCCCCGCCGCGGCGGGGATCCTCGTCACCCAGCTCGCGGCGCGCCGCGCCGCGCGCCGCGCCGCGAAGATCTCCCCGATGGAGGCGCTGCGGGACGCGAGCACCGAGACGGCGGGGCGCCGCTGGCCGCGCGTCCTCGGCGCCCTGGGGGTGTTCGCCCTGGCCTGGATCTTCTTCGGGGGCGTCTTCGGGATCCGCTCGGAGGAGCCGCCCGGCCCCGAGCGCACCGCCGGCACCAGCGTGATGGTCCTGCTGGGCTGCATGACGACCGTGGCGTCGCTCGCCGTCCTCGCCCCGTTCTTCGTCGGCCCCCTCGGCGGGCTGGTCGGCCGCATCGGGACGTCCGTGAGCGGCGAGGCGGGGCGCCTCGCCCGCGCCACCATCACCCGCAGCCCGCGCCGCGTGTCGTCGGCGGCGTCGTCCCTGATGCTCGGCGTCGCGCTGGTCGCCTCGACCGCGCTGATCGTCCTGTCGGTGGACGCGCGGTTCGCCACGACGGGCCGGGAGGTGATGCGGGCCGACCACGCGATCACCGCGACCGGGATGACCTCGGACGGCCAGGCGCCGCTCCCCCGCGACGCCGCGCGGAAGGCCGCGGCCGTGCCCGGCGTGACCGCCGCGGCGGCGCTCACGACGTCCGAGGTCAAGCTCGTGTCTCCCCCGCCCAAGAAGCCGTCGCCCGAAGAGGACCCGGTGCCGGTCTACCTCACCGTGACGGGCGCCGATCAGGCGGCGGTGCCGGCGGTGCTGAAGCTCGGCGGCCGCCTTCCCCGGCTCGGCGACGGCCAGGTCGCCCTCACGTCCACGGTCATGAAGGGCCAGAAGATCAAGAAGGGGCAGCGGGTCGTCGTGCGCGGCGCCCGCGGCCGGGTCGAGCTCACCGTCGCCGCCGCCTACCACGACCCGTCCCACCTGTTCGCCGACCAGGCCCTCGTCTCGGAGGCCACGATGGACCGGCTCGACCCGGCCGCGGCGACGCAGGTGGTGCTCGTCCGCGGCGGCACCGAGCGGGCCCTGTCCCGCGCCTTCGCGGACGCGCCGGGCCTGAAGGTGCTCGACCGGGACGGCTACGTGAAGACGGCGTCCGCCGCGATGACCAAGGGGATGAGCGTCATCTACGGCTTCATCGGCATGGCGCTCGTGCTCGCCCTGTTCGGCATGGCGACCACCGTCTCGATGAGCGTCGGCGAACGGACCCGCGAGTTCGGCCTGCTCGGCGCGGTCGGCGCGACGGACGCGCAGATCCGCTCGATCGTCCGCTGGGAGGCCGCGACCGTCGTCCTGCTCGGCAGCCTCCTCGGCCTCGGCACGGCCCTGGGCACGGCGTCCCTGCTGCACCTCGCCACGGGAAGCTCGTTCCTGGCCCCGAACGCCCCCTGGTGGCTCTTCGCCCTGGTCATCGCAGGCGCCGCCGCCGTCACCCACGCAGTCTCAGCCCTCCCCGCAAAAAGAGCGGTGGCCATCGCCTCGCCAACCCACTGATCCGCCGCGATTGGACGCGCGCACATGCTCAGCCACCGCCTCAGCCAGCGACGACCTCAAGGTGGCGATCGCGTGCGAAGCCAGTTTCGAGCCTGCGAGAAACTGATCGCGCAGCGAGCCGCAAGGCGAGCCGGAGCGATGCTAGCGATCGCAGCGTTCTCGCGGTCGGAGGGCCCCCGGGCCCTCCGACCGCGAGGACGCAAAGCAAGCACTCAGGTGGTCGTCGACTAGGCCGCAGGCCTGCATGAGGGCGTAGGCGGTGGTGGGGCCGACGAAGCGGAAGCCGTGCTTCTTCAGCTCCTTGGCGAGGGCCTTCGAGGCGTCGGTGTAGGCGGGGACATCCGCCATGTCGGCATAGGACGGGGAGTCGGGGTCGGCGTAGCGCCAGGCGGTCGCGGCGAGGCCGCCCGGCAGGTCGAGCGCCGCGCGGGCGTTGCCGATCGCGGCGTCGATCTTGGCGCGGTTGCGGACGATGGCGGCGTCGGCCATCAGCCGCTCGACGTCGTCCGGGCCGAACGCGGCGACCTTCTCCATGTCGAAGCCGCAGAACGCGGCGCGGAAGCCCTCACGCTTGCGCAGGATCGTCAGCCACGACAGGCCGGACTGGAACGCCTCCAGGCACAGCCGCTCGTAGAGCCCCTGGTCGTCGCGGACCGGACGGCCCCATTCGTCGTCGTGGTAGGCGACGTAGTCGGGCGCCGACAGCGCCCACGGGCAGCGCGCCAGCCCGTCCTCGCCAAGAATCGCGGTGCTCACGCGCCCCGTTCTACCTCATGCCTGCGACAGCGCGGCGAGGCGGCGCAGCCCGAGGGTCATGAACGCGCGCACGACCGGCCCGGCGACCAGCCAGCCGGCGCGGCCGAGGGGGCCGAGCGGCAGGTCGACGCGCTCCGCCCAGACGACGCGGCTGCCGGAGCCCTCCGGGAGGACCTTGAAGTACGCCTCGCCGCGCACCACGCGGCCGGTGTGCCGGACGGCGACGCGGCGACCCGCCCGCCAGTCGGTGATCACCATGGTGTCGAGGAAGCCGACCGGGCCGACGCCCGTCCAGGCCCGCAGCTCGTCGCCGACCTTGTCGCCGCCCTCGGCGCGGGTGAACGGCATCCACTCGGCGTGCCGCGGCCAGTCGGTGAGGACCTCGAAGACCCGGTCCGGCGGGGCCGCCGAGACCGCCTCCGCGTGGACGGCGACCGCGCTCACGAGTGCTCCTCCTCCTTCGGGGCGCCGTCCGGCTCGACGGGCTCCTTGCGCAGCGGCACCCGGGCGCCGGGCTCGTCGATCCCGTGCAGGGCGCCGACCGGGCGGGACGGTTCCGCGTCGCCGAGGCGCTTGCGGAGGTCGCGGAGCTGCCGCTCCAGGTCGGCCACGCGGGCGTCGCGCTCGTGCAGGGCCTCGGAAAGGCGGTGGACAGCGTCGTCCGTCACGTGCGTCTGGTACCCCCAGATGGTCCTGGGGAACCGGACGTGGGAGACGTCCCATCCGATGACGGGGCGCCCCTCGGCGTCCACGCTGACCGGCGGATAGTCGGGATGGGCCTCGGCCAGCTCGCCGCCCCGGCCCATGGCGAGGACGACGACGGCGCCCAGCACGGCCACGCCGGCCAGGACGAGAACCACGACCACGATCACGCTCCGATCTGACGGCACCCCATCTGGAGGACGACTCCCCGTCCCCGATCGTGCCACGCTTGGCGGCATGGGGTTGCAAGAGCGCAAGGTCCTTCCACCGGACGCGCCGGTTCCGGGCGGTGTCGTGGACGCGGGCACGGCGCCCCCGGCGAGCCGCGTGGAGCGGCTCGTCGCGTCCGGGGACGCCGTGCTGGTCACGCTGGAGACGGACGCCCGCGAGCCCGACGCGGGCCTGCTGGCCGCGGCGTCGGTCTACGCGTGGCTGGGCGCGACCTGGTTCCGCGTGCCGGAGTCCCAGGCGGACGGGACGCGCCAGGTGCTCGACATGGTGGCCTCCATCCGGGGCACCCGCCCCCCGTCCGTCGCCCGCCGCGGCCTCGCTTGATCGGCGGGGCAGGGTCCGCCGGGTCCGGCGTCAGCCGCGCAGGCGGTGCCAGGGCCCGGTGATCGCGAACGTCGCGCCCGGTCCGGACTGGCGGTTGGCGAACAGGATCCGCCCGTCCGGGGAGAACGTGACGCCGGTGAGCTCGCTGTCGTTGAGGGCGTTGCGGGCCATCGCGAACGGCTCGTTCCGGCGGGTGGTCCCGATGAGGTACTGCTCGCCGTCGCCGTCCTCGGCCAGGATCACGCCGCCGCCGTAGGGGGAGACGGTGATGTTGTCGGGGCCGTCGAAGCGCCCGCCCGGCTTGAAGACGAGCTGGAGCTCGACCTCGCCGCGGTGCGGGTCGTAGGTCCAGACCTGCCCGGCGTGGTCGGCGGCGCCGCCGTCGGCCTTCCGGGAGAAGCTGCACACGAAGTACGCCTTGCCGTGGCCCCACCAGGCGCCTTCGATCTTCTGGCTCCGCGTGATCGTGTCGAACTGCTTGCGGATCGAGGTCTGCTTCGCCGACGGGTCCGGGACCTCCAGCCATTCGGCCCGGAACCGCGACCCGGGCTCCTGGACGGCCGACAGGTCCGGGACGCCGGGGACGTTCAGCGCCTCCAGCTTCCCGCCCGCCATGTAGGCGTGGTAGCCGCCGCGGTGGGCGCGGGGCCTGAACCGGTAGAAGAGCCCGAACGGCTTGGACGCGTCTTCGGTCAGGTACGCGGTGAGCGTGTGCGGGTCGACGGCGACGGCCTCGTGGGCGAACCGGCCGAGCCCGGTGAGCGGGACGGGCTCGGTCCTGCGGCCGGTCGGGTCGACCTCGAACACCCAGCCGTGGGTCTTGGTCTGGCCCGTGAACCCTTCGGTCTCCTCGCAGGTCAGCCACGTCCCCCAGGGGGTCCGCCCGCCCGCGCAGTTGGTGGCGGTCCCGGCGAGGCTGACGTACTGCGACAGCAGGTCGCCCTTGCTGTCGACCTCCAGCGTGGTGGTGCCGCCGTTGGCCGCGGGGTCGTAGGTCCACTCGGGGCGTCCCACGGCGCGGGTGCCGTTGTTGCTCTGCTCGTGGTTGCGCAGCAGGCGGGTGCGGCCGTGGCGGCCGCCGGGGAAGGTGGCCATCCCGTCGTGGTGGCCGGGGACGACGACGCCCTCGGAGATGGGTTCGCCTTCGACCGAGAACGTCTTGTAGGAGAAGCCCTTGGGCAGGTCCAGGACGCCCTTGGGGTCGGGGACCAGCGGGCCGTAGCCGTAGGCCTCTCCCGTTTCGGCTCCCGCGGAGGTCTGGAAGATTCCGTCCAGGCTTCCGGCGAGGGCGATGGACAGCGCGCCGGCCGCGCCGCCCTTGACGACTCCGCGACGGGTCACGGACATGGGCACTCCTTTGTGAGAGGGGATCACGCGGGAGCCTGGTCGCCGCCCCTGAACCGGCAGTGAACGATCACCGGCCGGGAGGGAAAACCCCAGGCCAACGTTGGTCCGATCTCATCGGGAGTGCCGGAACGCGCGCGGTGCGTGGTCTCAGAGGAGTTCCACTGCGGCGTCCACGGCCGCGGCGACGTCGCCGTCCGGCGGATACAGCAGGGACCGGCCGACCACCAGGCCCCGGACCGTGGGAAGCCGCAGCGCACGCCGCCACCCCTCCCGCGCCGCGACGGGATCGGCGGCCACCTCCCCGCCCAGCAGCAGCGCAGGAAGCGTCGACGCCGCCATCACCCGCTCCATGTCCGCCACCACCGGCACCTTCAGCCACGTGTACGCCGAGGTCGTGCCCAGCCCCGACGCGATCGCGACCGCACGCGTCATCGCCTCCGGCGACAGGTCGTTGCGGACCCGGCCGTCCACCCGACGCGAGATGAACGGCTCCACCATCGCCATCAACCCGCGCCCGGCAAGCTCCGACACCGCCCGAGCACACGCCTCCAACGTGCGAACGGTCGCCGGGTCCTCATCGTCCACCCGCAGCAGCATCTTCCCGCCGTCCAACCCCGACGCCGCGATCGCAGCCGCACTGTAGGCCGTGAAACGGTCGTCGATCTCAAACGACGACCCCGCCAGCCCGCCCCGGTTCATCGAACCGACCACGACCTTGCCCTCCAGCACGCCCAGCAGCAGCAGATCCTCGATCACATCCGCCGTGCCCAGCACACCGTCCACACCCGGCCGCTCCAACGCCGTGCACAACCGATCCAGCAACTCACCCCGATCGGCCATCGCCAGCGGGTCACCACCCGCCGCCAGGGCGCCCCGCGCCGGATGATCAGCCGCCAGCAGCATCAACCGCCCCGACTCCCCCAGCAGCGACCCCCGCCTCACCCGCCGCCCCGCCGCCTCGGCGACCGACTCCGGACGCACCGCCCGCACCTCGGCCAGCCCCGCGATCCGCGCGGCGCGTTCTCCCGGCGCGGAGCCCGTGCCGGGCGTCATGCCGCCACCCGCCGCACCAGCGCATCGATCATGGTTCACCGTCCCTGTCCGCGAAACGCGCGGCGCCGGGTTCGCGCCACCGGCCAGGCCGAGTCTGCTCAAGATCACGAACGGCTGTCAACGCGGCGCGGGGCGGCCCGCAGGCGCGCCCCGCGGCCACTGCTCAGGACCCGGCGGGCTTGTAGTCCGCGACCTCGGCGATGACGGAGCCGGCCAGGTCGAAGCCGCCCACGCACGCCAGGTACCCGGGGGCCTCCCAGTCGTGCCCGCCGGGCTCGCCGCGGAGCGGCACGTACGTCCCGCCCGCCTGCCTGACCAGCAGCAGCCCGGCGGCGATGTCCCAGGCGTTGATGGACGAGTCGTAGGCCGCGTCGACCCATCCGGCGGCGACGTGCGCGAGGGTGAGGGCGGCGCTGCCCGGGCGGCGGACGGTGGCGAACGCGTCCACCATCCGGCCGTAGCGACGCAGCGCCTCCTCGCGCCCGAGGCTCAGGTCGTAGGCGCTCGGGTAGGACGTGGCGACGACGGCGGTCTCGTCACGGGTCGCGCCGCGGCTGCGGATCGGCTCGCCGTTGCAGGTGGCGCCGTCGAGCGAGGCGGTGAACATGTCCTCGCGGACCGGGTCGTACACCACGCCCGCCACCAGCTCGTCGCCGATGGCGGCGCCGATGGACACGCAGAAGAACGGCAGGCCGACGGCGAAGTTGGCCGTCCCGTCGATCGGGTCGACGAACCAGCGCAGGTCGCCGTCCCCGCCGCCCACGCCGCCCTCCTCGCCGACGACGACGCTGCCGGGGGTGTGCTCGGCCAGCACCTCGCGGATCGTCTCCTCCGCCGCCCGGTCGTGGACGGTGACCGGGTCGTGGATGTCGCGCTTGAGGTCGACCTCGGGGCGCGAGCGGAACGCCGTCCGCAGGCGGTCCCCGGTGGCGCGGGCGGCGAGTTCGGCGATCCCGGCGAGCTCCCGCGAGGCGGGGACATCGGCGCTCATTCTTCTCCTTCGGCGACGGCGGGGGCGCAAGTGCGCACCTCATCACGACCGTATCCGAGGGCCGGCGAGCCCCGGCGGGGCCGTTGTTACAGAGCCCTCGGCTCGGGCAGTGGGTCACTGTGCCGGATCCAGCGCCGCCCTCATGGGGATGAAACATGAAGCACAAGATCGATAAGGGAACGGTCGTAGTGGTTACGGGAGCCTCCGGCGGCATCGGACGCGCCACCGCGGTGGCGTTCGCGCGCCGCGGGGCGCGGGTGGCCCTCCTGGCCCGCGGGGAGGAGGGGCTGCGCGGGGCCGCGGCGGACGTCGAGTCCGCCGGCGGGCGCGCGATGCCGATCAGCGTGGACGTGGCCGACGCCGGCGCGGTGGACGCGGCGGCGGAGGCGGCCGAGAGGGAGCTCGGGCCGATCGACGTGTGGGTCAACGTGGCGTTCTCCTCGGTGTTCGCGCCGTTCTGGGAGATCGAGCCCGAGGAGTTCAAGCGCACCACCGAGGTCACCTACCTCGGCTACGTCAACGGCACGAGGGCCGCGCTCAGGCGGATGATGCCGCGCGACCGCGGCGTGATCGTCCAGTGCGGGTCGGCGCTGGCCTACCGCGGCATCCCCCTGCAGAGCGCGTACTGCGGCTCCAAGCACGCCGTGCAGGGGCTGCACGACTCGCTGCGGGCGGAGCTGATGCACGAGCGCAGCGGCGTGAAGGTGACGATGGTGCAGATGCCGGCGGTCAACACCCCGCAGTTCGACTGGGTGCTGAACCGGCTGCCGCGCCGCCCGCAGCCCGTCCCGCCCATCTACCAGCCGGAGATCGCGGCGGACGCGCTCGTCCACGCCGCCGAGCACCCGCGCCGCCGGGAGTACTGGGTCGGGGGCAGCACGGTCGGCACGATCCTGGCCGACAAGTTCGCGACGGGGCTGCTGGACCGCTACCTGGCCCGGACGGGCTTCAAGTCCCAGCAGACCGATAAGCGGACGAGGCCGGACCAGCCGGCGAACCTGTGGGAGCCCGCGGACGCGGCGGGCGACCACGACCACGGCAGCCACGGGCGGTTCGACGAGCAGGCGCACGCCAGGAGCCCGCAGGTGTGGGCGGGGCGGCACAAGTACCTGGTCGGGGCCGCGACGGCCGGGGCCGCGGCGGGGGCCGCCGCGGGCGCGGCCAGGCTGCTGCGGCGATGACGGACCAGTGACGACGAAGGAGACAGCGATGGCTCAGCAAGTGGCCGACTACGTGCTCCAGCGGCTGACCGAGTGGGGCGTGGAGCGCGTCTACGGATACCCGGGCGACGGGATCAACGGGATGCTCGGCGCGTTCGACCGCGCGGAGGGCAAGCCGGAGTTCATCCAGACGCGGCACGAGGAGATGGCCGCTTTCATGGCCTGCGGCCACGCGAAGTTCACCGGCGAGGTCGGCGTGTGCGCGGCGACGTCCGGGCCGGGCGCCATCCACCTGCTGAACGGCCTGTACGACGCGAAGCTGGACCACCAGCCGGTCGTCGCGATCGTCGGGCAGCAGAAGCGCCTGGCGCAGGGCACGCACTACCAGCAGGAGGTCAACCTCGAGAACCTGTTCTCCGACGTCTCGGAGTACTGCCAGATCGTCATGCACCCCGGCCAGATGCGGCACGTCATCGACCGGGCGTTCAAGACGGCCCTGACCACCCGCGGCGTCGCGACGATCATCATTCCCGAGGACGTCCAGGAGTCCGACGCGGTGCCCTCGCCTCCCAAGGAGCACGGCTCGGTCTACTCCAGCGTGGGGTGGAGCCGGCCGCGGGTGCTGCCGGACCCGGAGGAGCTGCGCAAGGCGGCCGACATCCTCAACGAGGGGACCAAGGTCGCGATGCTCATCGGCCAGGGCGCCGCGAACGCCGAGGCCGAGGTGATCGAGACGGCCGAGCTGCTCGGCGCCGGCATCGCCAAGGCGCTGCTCGGCCGCGAGGTCGTCCCGGACGACCTGCCGTTCGTCACCGGCCCGATCGGCCTGCTCGGCTCCAAGGCCAGCGACGAGATGATGATGAACTGCGACACGCTGTTCATGATCGGCACGAGCTTCCCGTACGCCGAGTGGCTGCCGGACGAGGGCAGCTGCAAGGGCGTGGAGATCGACATCGACGGCCGCATGATCGGCATCCGCTACCCGATGGACGCGCACGTCGTCGGGGACGCCAAGGAGACGCTCCGGGAGCTGATCCCGCTGCTGCGGCGCAAGGAGGACCGCTCCTGGCGGGAGGAGATCGAGGAGAACGTCCGCGCCTGGAACACGGTCATGGAGAAGCGGGCGGGCCAGAGCTTCGACGGCAAGATCAACCCGCAGGCCGTCGCGCACGAGCTGTCCCCGCTCCTGCCCGACGACGTCATCCTCACCGCCGACTCCGGCTCGGGCACCAACTGGTGGGCCCGGCACATCAAGCTCCGGGACGGCATGAAGGCCTCCCTGTCGGGGACCCTGGCCACGATGGGGCCCGGCGTCCCGTACGCGATCGCGGCGCGGTTCGCCTACCCCGACCGCCCGGTGATCGCGTTCGTCGGGGACGGGGCGTTCCAGATGAACGGCATGAACGAGATGATCACCGTGAAGCGGTACGCCGACCGGATGGCCGGCGCGGCGCCGCTGATCTTCGCGATCTTCAACAACCAGGACCTCAACCAGGTGACCTGGGAGCAGCGCGCGATGGGCGGCGACCCGAAGTACGAGGGCTCGCAGAGCATCCCCGACTTCCCCTACGCCAAGTTCGCCGAGCTGGCGGGGCTCAAGGGCATCTACTGCGACGATCCGAAGAAGGTCACCGAGGCCTGGCAGGAGGCTCTCGCGAGCGACGGCCCGGTGGTCCTGGAGTTCGTGGTGGACAACGAGATCGCCCCGATCCCGCCGCACATCATGAAGGACCAGGCGAAGAAGGCCGTCAAGGCCGGCATCAAGGACCCGCAGAAGGTCGGCATCGCGGCCCGCGGATTCCGCCAGAAGCTCACCGAGATGTACGAGAACATGCCGGGCCGCAAGCACGACTGACGGTGCCGCGAGCCGCCGAGGCCGGCCGGCCGCGGGTCAGAGTTCGGCCTCCGCGTAGTCCTCGGGGGAGAACTCGATGCGGGGCTGCGCCCGCTCCAGGAGGTCGAACGCCTCGGGGACGGTGCTCGTCCAGCCGATGGCGTCCCAGATCTTGGGGCGGGCGAAGCCCTGGTCGGTGAGGCCCACCATGAGCTCGCGCAGCGGCTCGTACACGCCGGTCGGGTCGAGGATGACCACGGGCTTGTCGTGCATGGCGAGGACGCGGGCCGTCCACACCTCGAACAGCTCCTCCAGCGTGCCGATGCCGCCGGGCAGGATGAGGAACGCGTCGCTGCGCCTGTCCATCTCGCCCTTGCGGGTCCGCATGTCGGCGGTGACGACCAGCTCGTCGTTGTCCTCGTCGGAGATCTCGACGCTGACCAGCCCCTCGGGGATCACGCCGACCGTGCGGGCGCCGCCGGCCCGCGCGGCGCGGGCGACGGCGCCCATGCACGACACCTGGGCGCCGCCGCTGACGAGGCTGTGGCCGCGCCGGGCCAGTTCTGCGCCGACCTCGGCGGCGAGGTCGACGTAACGGCGGTCGATCTTGCCGCTGGACGAGCAGAACACGCAGACGGCGAGGGGCTTTCGGGAGTTCACCGGGCCAATCTAACGGCTGGCTCCGGAAGAGGCCCGTGGATTTTCCGCCGCAGGTGGCCTCTCCCCCGGTGACAGGGGTCTCACCCGCGGGGTCACCCGGTGGAGAGGTCCCTGCGCCGGAATCCGACCAGGCCGAGCGCGGACAGCACGGCCGCGACCGCGAGGAGCCAGACCAGCGGCGCGGGCGTGAACTCGTGCCCCGGCAGCTTCGGGACGTGGCTGAACGGCGAGACGTCCAGGGCCCACTGGTCGAGGCCGAGCCCGGCTCCGAAGAGCGTCACGACCGCGAAGACCCCGACCGCGGCCCAGGAGGCGCCGGCGGTGATCCTCGGGGCGAGGCCGAAGAGCGCGAGCGCGATCGCCGCGACCAGCCAGACGGCGGGCAACTGCGCGAGCGCGGCGCCGAGGACGCGCGGCACCACGCGGCCGGGGTCGCCGGTGTCGAGGCCGTGCGCCAGCCCGGCTGCCAGGCCCGCGACGGCGAGCAGCGCGACCGGGCCGAGCAGCGCGAAGACCAGGTGGCCGGCCGCCCACCGCAGCCGCCCGACGGGGGTGGCGAGCAGCGGCTCGGCGCGCTGCCCGGTCTCCTCGGTGCGCAGCCGCAGCGTGGCCGAGACGGCGTAGGCGGAGGCGATCAGGCCGAGCATGCCCACGATCGAGGCGAAGTAGGCGTCGGTGATCCCGCCCTGCCCGCCGAGCCGGGTGAAGATCTTCTCCAGGTCGGGGTTGTCCTTCACCATGTCGCCGACGCCGCCCGCGACCGCGCCGTACACGACGCCGAGCGCGGCGAACCCGGCGAGCCACCCGTACAGGGCGCGGCTCTGCAGCCGCCAGCCGAGCCCGAGCGGCCCGGACAGCAGGCGCGGCGCGTCGGCGGGGCCGAGCTTCGGCGGCAGCACTCCCGCGCCCACGTCCCGGCGGGCCGACAGCACGCCCGCGGCGGCGACGAGGGCGGCGGTGAGCGCGGCGACGAGCGCGAGCGTCCACCAGCGCTCCCCGCCGTAGGCGCGCAGGCGGTTCTCCCAGCCGAGCGGGGACAGCCAGCCCAGCCACGACAGCCCGTTGCCCGCGCCGCCGACGTCGGCGGCCATCCGGACCACGAACGCGGCGCCGAGCGCGGCGATCGCCGTTCCCCTGGCGGCGCCGGCGCCCTCGCTGAGCTGGGCGGTGACGCCCGCGACGGCGGCGAAGACGCATCCGGCGGCGGCCAGTTGCAGGCCGAACGCCAGCGAGCCCGCGAACGGCAGGCCCTGCGCCACGAGGCCCGCGGTGAGCAGGGCGCCGAGCGCGAGGTCGGCCGCCATGGTCACGATGAGCGCGGCGGCCAGGCCGGCGCCTCGCCCGGTGACGGTGGCGCCGAGCAGCTCGCGGCGGCCCGCCTCCTCCTCGGTCCGGGTGTGCCGGACGACGGTCAGCGCGCTGATCAGCGCGACGACCACCGGGAGGAACCCGGAGCGCTGGGCGATGATGCCGCCCAGGCCGGAGTCGTACAGCGGCCCGTACAGGGCGAGGAACGTCGGGTTCGTCCCCGTGGTCTGCGCGTACTTGAGGCGCTCGGCGGCCGTCGGGTAGAGGCTCTCGGTGGCCGCCACGAAGTTGATCGGGATCAGCGCGAGCACGATCACCCAGGACGGCAGCAGGAACCGGTCGCGCCGCAGGATCAGCCGGACCAGCCCGCCGGTCCCGGTGAGCCCGCGCATCGGGGTCGCGCGGGAGGGCGCGGCCGGCCGCGCCTCCTGGACCGTGGCGCTCATCGCGTCGCCTCCGGGGCGAGTTCGTCCTTGTAGTGGCGCAGGAAGAGCTCCTCCAGCGTCGGCGGGCGGCTGCTGAGGCTCCGCACGCCGAGCTCGGTCAGCTGCCGCAGCGCCGAGTCGAGCTCGGCGGTGTCCACCTCGAAGCGGATCTTGTTGCCGTCGACGTGGACGTCGTGGGCGCCGGGCAGCGGCAGCCCGTCCGGCGGCGACGCCAGCTCCGCGTCGATGGACGTGCGGGTCAGGTGCCGCAGCTCGGCCAGCGTCCCGGACTCGACCGCGACGCCCTTGCGGATGATCGTCACCCGGTCGCACAGCGCCTCGACCTCGGAGAGGATGTGGCTGGACAGCAGCACCGTCCGGCCGTCCCGCCGCTCCTCCCTGACGCACTCCTGGAACACCTCCTCCATGAGGGGGTCCAGGCCGGAGGTCGGCTCGTCGAACAGCAGCAGCTCGGCGTCGGACGCCAGCGCGGCGACGAGCCCGACCTTCTGCCGGTTGCCCTTGGAGTAGGCGCGGCCCTTCTTGCGCGGGTCGAGCTCGAAGCGGTCGAGCAGCTCGGCCTTGCGGCGCGCGTTCACGCCGCCGCGCATCCGGCCGAGCAGGTCGATCACCTCGCCGCCGGAGAGGTTCGGCCACAGCGTGACGTCGCCGGGGACGTAGGCGAGCCGGCGGTGCAGCTCGGTCGCGTCCCGCCACGGGTCGCCGCCGAGCAGCCGGGCGGTGCCGCCGTCGGCGCGCAGCAGGCCGAGCAGGACCCGGATGGTGGTCGACTTCCCGGCGCCGTTCGGGCCGAGGAAGCCGTGCACCTCACCAGGGTTGACGGTCAGGTCGAGGCCGTCCAGCGCGCGGGTCCGGCCGAAGGTCTTGACCAGTCCGGAGACGGATATGGGGGGCGTGTTCGGGGTCACCGGTCCTCCTCGTCGAGGGGCCGCCCGCCGGCGGCGGGCAGGTTCTTCAGTGCGGCGCGCGTCTGCGCGACCAGTTCGGGCGACAGGAGCCGGTCGTCGAGGACGTCCAGCATCGCCAGTGCCATCCGGGGGTAGCCGCCGCCCATCAGGACGTCGGCGCCGAGCGACCGGGACATGTGCTCGTGCAGGACGATCAGGCCGAAGCTCATGCCGGTCATGACCGTCGCGTAGCCGTGCAGGTCGTCGGTGGTCGGCTTGGCCATGCCGGGCGCGCCGCGCGCGAGCATCTCCTCGCTGAACGCGACGGCCTCGTCGAAGAGCGCCGCCGCGGCCGCCGAGCCGTCGGCCAGGGCGCGGGCCATGTAGCGCTGGATCGGCAGGGCCGTCCGCAGGGCGATCGAGAGGAAGCTCGGGTTGGCCATCCCGCCCTGCAGCGCCTCCTGCTTGGTCTCGCGGATGACCTCGATCACCTGCTCGTCGCAGGCCGCGCGCAGCGCCTCCTTCGTCCCGTAGTGGTGCTGGACGAGGGCGGGCGACACCCCGGCGGCCTTCGCGATGCCCCGGATCGTCGCGCCCTTCACCCCGTGCTCGGCGAACTCCAGCAGGGCCGCGTCCCTGATCCGGGCGCGCCCGGTCAGGTCCTCGGCCCGCTCGTGCACTGCCATTCCCACTCCTGTACCGATGTTCAGCAACCTG
Organism: Actinomadura sp. NPDC000600; assembly: GCF_040492135.1. Taxonomy (NCBI): domain Bacteria; kingdom Bacillati; phylum Actinomycetota; class Actinomycetes; order Streptosporangiales; family Thermomonosporaceae; genus Actinomadura; species Actinomadura sp. NPDC000600. Next base: position 132,166 of record NZ_JBEUPD010000007.1, on the reverse strand, counting down.
TACGTTTGTACACTGTACTCGCGTACAGGCCCCCGTCAACCCGGTACGGGAACCCGCGGCCCGAAAGGTCAGCCGCCCCCGGGCAGCTGGCCGAGCGTCACCTGGACCTGCCGCTTCGAGCCGTCCGACTTCTGGATCTCGACCTTCACCTTGTCGCCGGGCTTGAGGTTCGCCAGGACGGTGGTCAGCGCGCTCTGGTCGGGCGTCGCGGTGCCGTTCACCGAGAGGATCAGGTCGCCCGGCCGGATCCCCGCCGCGGCCGCCCCGCCGCCCTTCTGCACCTCCACGACGGCGACCGACCGGCGGCCGGTCTGCGGGTCGACGATCGTGCGCACCACGACGCCGAGCGCGGCGCGGCCGGAGTTCGACACCTTCCCCGACTCGATGAGCTGCGGGACGATCCGCTTGACGGTGTCGCTCGGCGTCGCGAACCCGATGCCGGGCGCCGCGGCGCCGATCTGCGGGTCGGACGCCGCCGCGGTGGGGATGCCGATCACCTGGCCGTCGAGGGTGACCAGGGCGCCGCCGCTGTTGCCCGGGTTGATGTCCGCGCTCGTCTGGATGGCGTCGGCGATCGTGGACCCCTGGAAGGAGCCCTGCCCCTTGGTCGACACCGTGCGGTGCAGCGCGGAGACGATCCCGTTCGTCACGCTTCCGGAGAGGCCGAGCGGGTTGCCCATCGCGAGGACGATCTGCCCGACCCGCGCCTTGCCCGACTCGCCCCACGAGGCCGGTTTCAGCGACCCGCCCTTCACCCGGACGACGGCCAGGTCGTCGGCGGCGAACGCGCCGACCAGGGAGGCGTTCGCCGGGGACCCGCCGCCGGAGGAGGTGACCTCGATCTTCCTCGCCCCGGCGACCACGTGGGCGTTGGTGACGATGTCCCCCTGGGCGTCGAAGACGACCCCCGACCCCTCCCCCTGATCGGTCTGGATCTTCACGACCGACGGCAGGACGGCGTCCACGACCCTCTCGTACTGCCGCTCCAGGTCCGATCCCGCCCCCGAGACCGGCGGCGACGTCTGGCCCGACGCGGTGTTCCCGGCGTTCTCGGCGTTCTTGGTGCCGCCGCTGCATCCGGCGAGCACCAGGGCCCCCGCCGCGGCCGCCGCGCACGCCTTCGTCCTCGCGTTCCTGTCCACAGTCCACCTCCAGAGGGGACACTTCCCGCCCGCGGAGGAACAGGCGCCGCACGGGTCATGATTTTGCGTCACCATGCCGCTCGCCCGAGGCCCAGATGATCTCCGAGCGGGAACGGGGCGCCCGGCGCCGGCCCGCCCGACACCGTTTCGCCTGGCCGGGGCCGGGTAGCCGTCCGGTCATGTCGCATCCCGGGAGCGGGCATCGCGGCGTCCCGCACACCGCGGACCTGCGGATCGAGGCGTGGGGGCCGACGCGGGAGCGCTGCGTCGCCGAGGCGGTGGCCGGGCTCGTGGAGTCGTTCGCCGACGTCTCAGGCGTCCGCCCGGCGGGCGAGATCCGGATGGACATGCCGCCGGGACCCGACGCGGACCTCCTCGTGGCCGTGCTGGACGAGGTGATCTACCGCCTGGACGTGGACGGCGTCCTCGCCCTGGACGCCGAGATCGCCGAGGCGCCGGACGGCGGGCTCAGCGCCCGGCTGCCCGTCGGCGACGCGGCGGAGGCGGCCGGGACGGGAGCGGTGCCCAAGGCGGTGTCGCTGCACGACCTGCGCTTCGGCCGGGACGCCCGCGGCTGGTCCTGCGCCGTGACCATCGACGTGTGACCGGCGCGGTGTGTGCCTGCGGATCAGCCCTTGACGACGCCCAGCGGGACGAGGCGGGCGACCTTGCGGCAGAGCCCCGCGCCCTCGCCGGCCTCGACCACGGCGGACACGTCCTTGTAGGCGTCCGGCGCCTCCTCGGCCAGGCCGCGCCACGACGACGGCCGCACCGCGATGCCCTGCTCCTCCAGCGTCGACCGCAACTGCTTGCCGCTGACGCCGCGGGCGGCCTGGTGGCGGCTCTCCACGCGTCCGGCGCCGTGGCACGTGGAGGAGAACGCGGGCCCGCCCGGCACGCCCGTCAGGACGTAGGACGAGGTGCCCATCGTCCCCGGGATCAGCACCGGCTGACCGGCTTCGCGCAGGTCAGGCGGCAGATCGTGATGGCCGGGCGGAAGTGCGCGGGTGGCCCCCTTGCGGTGCACGCACAGCCGGCGCCGCCGTCCGTCCACGGTGTGCTCTTCGAGTTTGGCCAGGTTGTGCGAGACGTCGTAGACCAGGTCGAGCCGGGCGCCCGCGACCCGCTGGAACACCCGGCGCGCCGCCTCGGTGAGCAGCTGCCGGTTGGCGCGGCCGTAGTTGGCCGCCGCCGCCATCGCGCCGAGATAGGCGCGGCCCTCGGCGGAGTCGACCGGGGTGCAGGCGAGCTGCCGGTCGGGCACCTCGATGCCGTACCGCGGCATCGCCCGCTCCATCGCCCGGACGTGGTCGGTGCAGATCTGGTGGCCCAGCCCCCGCGAGCCGCAGTGGATCATGACGCAGACCTGCCCGGCCCGCAGCCCGAACACCTCGGCCACGTCCGCGTCGTACACCTCGGCGACCCGCTGCACCTCCAGGAAGTGGTTGCCGGAGCCGAGGCTGCCGACCTGGCGGGCGCCGCGTTCCACGGCCCGCTCGCTCACCGGGCCGGGGTCGGCGTCGGCGACGGCCCCGCCGTCCTCGCACCGGCGCAGGTCGCGCTCGTCCCCGTGGCCCTGCTCGACCGCGTACCGCGACCCGCCGGTGAGGATGCCGGTCAGCTCCCGCCGTCCGGGCAGATGCCAGACCGCGCCCTTGCCCATGCCGCGCGGGATGACGGGGTCGAGGCCGTCCATCAGGTCTTGCAGGACGGGCCCGAGCCCGGCGGCGTCGATGTCCGCCGCGAGCAGCCTTACGCCGCACGAGATGTCGAACCCGACGCCTCCGGGCGAGACCACGCCGCCCTCACGCGGGTCGGTCGCCGCCACGCCGCCGATCGGGAAGCCGTACCCCAGGTGGATGTCGGGCATCGCATAGGACGCCTCCACCACTCCCGGGAGCGTGGCGACGGCGGCGACCTGTCCGACCGCGTTGTCCGCGGGCGCCAGCAGCTCCCGCGACGCGAACACCACGCCGGGCACGCGCATGGCGCCCACCGGCTCGATCCGGAACCGGTACGGGCCGTCCTCGACCAGGTCGACGTCCACAAGGCGGGGCTACCCCCCGCCCCGCCGCTCATGCTCCCGGCGCGGCGGCGGCCGACCGAGGATCTCCAGAGACCGTGCCGGTAGCGTGCGGAACATGCTCGCCGAACCCGCGCCCGCACTGAGCGACCTCGCTCTCGGCCTGGTCGTGGTGGCGCTCGCGGTCCGGCTGGGGCGCGCCCAGGCGGCGCATCCGCACTGGCGCAGGTCCTTCTGGTGGGCCGGGATCGCGGCGCTCGCGGGGTTCGTCCACCACGGAGTGGTCAAGCACTCCGAGCGGTGGTCGGGGCCGAGCTGGGCCCTGATCAGCGCCATGGTCGTCGTCGCGGTGTCCTACCTGCTGGCGGCCACCGTCGCCGAGGTGCTCGGCCCGCGCCACGGCAGGACGTTCTGGCTGCTGCGCTCGGTCGGGATCGGCGCCTACGCCGTCCTCGCGGTCACCGGCCACGCCGGGGTCGGCGCCCTGCTGGCCTGCGAGAGCCTGACGATGGCGTGCATCCTCGCGCTGTGGGGCTGGGCGGCCCTGCACCGCCACCCGATGGCCGGGCCGGTGATCGCCGCGCTCGCGGCCAGCGCCGCGGCGGCCGCGACCAAGGCGATCGACCCGGCCCTCGCCCGCCTCGTCGCCCTGGACCCGACGTCGGTCTACCACCTCGCCCAGATCGTCGGCATGGTCCTGCTCTACCTGGCAGTCAGCAACCCGCACCGCCAGGGCCGCGAGCCGCGCCCCCTGCTCGGATAGCACGCCCCTGACCAGGTAGTACACCCTTTCCGGACGGAACGCGCATCCCGGACGGCACGGGCGGCACGGGAGTGTCCGGGGTGGAACATTCCCCTTACGGGGGTGCCTTCCTTCTGTGCTGAACACCGCCCTTTTGGACACGGACGGTCACCGTTAGCTTTCAACCCGTGATTCGAACCCCCCGACCGCGTGGAGGAAAGCGTTCATGACGGCCATCGCCAGCGTCTACCAGCACGACGTCGCCACCTACTGGAACACCGAGCGCAACCCCGTCAACCTGCGCCTCGGCGACGTGTCCGGGATCTACCACCACCACTACGGGATCGGCGAGGTGGACTGGTCGGTCCTGGAGACCCCGGAGGACGCCCGCGAGCAGGCGATCATCACCGAGCTGCACCGGCTGGAGAACGCCCAGGCCCGGTTCCTGCTCGACCACCTCGGCGACATCCGGCCCGACCACCGGCTGCTGGACGCCGGCTCCGGGCGCGGCGGCTCCAGCATCATGGCCAACGCCGCCTTCGGCTGCCGGGTCGACGGCGTGTCGATCTCCCAGTCCCAGGTCGACTTCGCCAACGAGCAGGCCGTCGAGCGCGGCGTGTCGGACCGGGTCCGGTTCCACTTCAAGAACATGCTCGACACGGGTTTCGAGGCGGGCGCGTTCCAGGCGGTCTGGAACAACGAGTCGACGATGTACACCGTCCTCGACGACCTGTTCGCGGAGCACTCCCGGCTGCTCGCCCGCGGCGGCAGGTACGTCACCATCACCGGCTGCTACAACGACGTGTACGGGCTGCCGTCCAGGGCGGTGTCCACGATCAACGCCCACTACGTGTGCGACATCCACCCGCGCAGCGCCTACTTCCGCGCGATGGCCGCCAACCGGCTCGTGCCCGTCACCGTGGTCGACCTGACCGCCGACACGATCCCGTACTGGGAGCTGCGCGAGAAGTCGCCGGTCGCGACCGGCATCGAGGGCGCCTTCCTGGAGGCCTACCGCGACGGAAGCTTCCAGTACCTGCTCATCGCCGCCGATCGGATCTGACCCCCGTCAACGCCGGACCGGTCGCCTTCGGGCAGAGGTAGGTGAGCACTACATGGAAGCGACGCACCACGGGTGCAGCGGCCGCCACGCGCCGTACGGCTCGTCCGCGGAACCCCGCCCGGCGGGACCGTCCGGCCCCGGGACCGGCGCGGTGTCCCTGCCGTCGCTGATCGCCGCGGCGTGGCCCAGCCGGGAGGTGCCCTACGGCGACCTCCTGGCCGGGACGCACCCGCGTCCGGTCGGCGGCGGCGGGCCCGGCTACGTCGAGCGCGACTGGGGCGACGGGTCGCACTCGCCGCTGTACTGCCCGGTCGTCGAGCGCGTCGACGACGCCCTCGCCGCCGAGGTGGACGCCCGGCTGCTCGCCTGGGCGCGCGACCGCGGGTTCGACGACCACGAGCTCGACGCGCTGGGCAAGGCGGCCTTCGGGCGGCTGGTCACTCTCGCCCACCCCGACACCGACGACCCCGACGCCCTGCTCGTCGCCGCGCAGCTGAACGCGGGCTGGTGGGCGGCCGACGACTACTACGCCGACGACACCGCGCTCGGCGCCGTGCCCGCGCGGCTGCCGCAGCGCCTCACGCTGGTGATGTCGGCCATGGACCCGGTCCCGCCGACGGGCGAGTTCACCCCGCCGCTGCGCGAGGCCCTGCACGACGACCTCGTCCTGCGGATGCTCGGCTCGGCCGTCGGCCACCTGAGGCGCCACGCGTCCCACGCGCAGGTCCAGCGCGTCTGCTACTCGACCTTCGCCATGTTCGTGAGCTGGACCGCCTACGCGGCGTGGCGCGAGACCGGCGAGCACCCGCCCGCCTGGGAGTACCTCGCAGCGCGCCAGCACGACAGCTTCTACACCTCGATGACGCTGATCGACGTCGTCGGCGGCTACGAGGTGCCGGGCCGCCTGTTCTACGATCCGCGCGTCCGCCGGGCCGCCTTCCAGGCCGGGACGGCGAGCGTGATCGTGAACGACCTGCACTCGGTGGCCAAGGACGCCGCCGACGAGAACCCGGTCTGCAACCTGGTCCTTCTGATCGCCGCCGACCGGGGCTGCTCGGTGGAGGAGGCGACCGAGGCCGCCGTGGGCCTCCACAACGACCTCGTCCGCGACTTCGAGGCCGGCCACCGGGACCTGGCGGCCGTCCCCTCCCCCGAGCTCCAGCGGTTCCTGCGCGGCCTGCGCGCCTGGATGGGCGGCGGCTTCGAATGGCACGCGACCAACCCGCGCTACCGCGAACACGCCTGAGGGCCAGCCGGCCGGCCGGGGCAGGTCAGACGACGCACCGTGTCACCAGAGGTGGAAGGCGACGCCGTAGGCCCACACGGTGGTGCCCTGGATGCCCGCCCAAAGGCACGTGAAGAGATAGCCGAGGACCAGGCCCGCGGTCGCCCGGCCCCGGCCACCCTCGCCGGTCCGCCTGATCCGCCTGCGCGCGACGTGCCCCATGACGATCGCCACGACGGCGAACTGCCCGAAAGGAAGGAACCCGAGAACGCCCAGCACCATGCTCGCCGTCGCCAGACGGTACGCCGGGGCATCGCCCGGGTTCGATGCGGTACGCGGTTCCGAGACGACCGGCTCTTCTTCAGGCCCCATGACGGTTCGACGCCCTGGGCCCGCGGAGAGTTGACATGATCGCCGCCGATCGAGGCTAGCGGTCCGCCGTGGGGACGGCGGTGGTCGGCAGCTCGGCGAAGCCGCGCACGTATGGCGAGGCGAGGCGTCGGGCTCGGGCCTCGTCGATGGCGTAGTCGCCGACGCGGGCCGCCAGTTCCTCCAGTGCGATCCGGGCCTCCAGCCGGGCCAGGTTCGCGCCGATGCAGTAGTGCCGGCCCGACCCGAAGCTGATCTTGGCCGTGGTGTCGCGGCCCAGGTCGAACCGGTCGGGGTCGCGGAACACGCGCGGGTCGCGGTTCGCCGCGCCGAGCACCAGGAGGACGCGTGCCCCGGCCGGGACGGTCACGCCGTGCAGGGTGAACTCCCCGGTCACCGTGCGCCCGTCGGCCTGCGCCGGGGCCTCCAGCCGCAGCGTCTCCTCGATCCAGTCGCCGACCCGCCCGAACGCCGCGGACGGGCGGTCCAGATGCCGCCAGGCGCAGTGCCAGGCGTTGGAGATCAGATTCGTGGCGGTCCCGGTGCCGGCCGCGACCAGGACGAGCAGCACGCCGATGATCTCGGCCTCGGTCAGGTGGTCGCCGCCCTCGGCGGCGTCCAGCAGGGCTGACACCAGGTCGTCGCGGCGCCGCGCGCGGCGCTCGGCGATCAGGTCGTGGAAGTGGCCCGCCAGGACGGGGATCGCCTCGTGGCAGGCCCGGGTCACGTCCTGGAGGCCCTGCTGATGGTGCACGATCGGGTCGGCCAGCCGCCGCAGTTCGCCGCGGTCGACCTCCGGGACGCCGAGCAGCTCGGAGATGACGTCCATCGGGAGCGGCGCCGCGTAGTCGGCCACGAGGTCGAACTCCGCGCCGTCCAGCGCCCGGTCCAGGTGGCCGCGCGCGATGTCGCGGATCCGCGGCTCCAGGTCGGCGACGCGGCGCGGGGTGAGCGCCTTCGCCACGAGCCCGCGCATCCGGGTGTGCTCGGGCGGGTCCAGCGCGAGGAACGACGCGTGCCTGCGCGCCTGCGGCCCCCACACCGACGGTTCCAGCAGGATCCCGTTGGCGCTGGAGAACCTCCGGAAGTCCCGGAACGCCGCGGTCACGTCCTCGTGCCGCGACAGGACCCAGAAATCCTCCTCGTCATTGCGGTGGACCGGCGCCTCCTCCCGTAACTGCGTGTAAACGGGATACGGATCCTGCTGGATTCCGTAGTCGTACAGGCTGTACCGCACACCCATTGCAGCCTCCTACCGCCATCGAAAGCCGCGCGCCGACCGGTGTCCGCTCCGGCGCCTCGGTCCAACCCCAGCACATCAGCCGCCAGGGCATGGTGACCGCTTACGGCCATCCACCGCTGGACCGTGCCACGGGTCCCGCCTCCAGCGGGCCCGCGTAAGGGGCGAAGAACAGCCGGGCCACCAGGTCGCCGCGGGACGCGGCGCCCGACCTGGCGAAGATCGATTTCAGGTGGTCCTGGACGGTGTAGGGCGTCACCCGCAGCCGTCCGGCGATCTGCCTGGTCGACAGGCCCTGCGCGACCAGCTCGGTGACCCGCCGCTCCCGCGCGGTGAAGCCGTACGCGTCCACGATCAGCCGCGCCGTCGTCGGCGTCGAGGACCAGCAGGCCGGCGTCGGTGTCACCGGCCCACGCGCCCTCCAGCAGCAGGCCGCGCCGCAGCCCGTCGGCGATCGGCGCCGCCAGGGACGCCGCGAGCCGCACTTCGGCCGGGGCGAAGTGCGGGCGCCCGGCCTCGCGGAACACGGTCAGCACGCCCCAGGTCCCGGTGCCGCCCGCGAGGACGACGCGCAGCTCGTCGGCGAAGCCGCCGGGCCGACGGATCTCCCGCCGGCGCAGGCTGCGCTCCAGATCGCCCGCGGTGGCCTCGCTCAGGCTGGCCGCCGGGTGCTCCGCGCGGGCGAGCTGTACCCATTTGTTGAAGTCCGGCTCGCGTGCCTCGATCTCCAGGAGGCGCCGCATCTCGGGCGCGGGCAGGCCGTTCTCCACGTACTCGGCGGTCGGGAGCAGGGTCGCCGGGTCGGTCGTCATCAGGCAGGTGCCCTCGGCGGGCACGACGCGGCCCAGCACGTCGCGGACGCGTCCCGGCGCCGCCGCGTTGGCCACGCGCCGAGCCTACAGCGGCCCCGTTGAGCCATCCCAGGAACCTGGGATTCAGCCGCGCCGCCGGCATCTCGCATGCTGGACGGGATGCTGGCACCCGTCAGGCCCTCGCACGGGCCGTCACGAAAGGAACGCGATCCATGACGCCCTTCACCCATGCCGTCCAGGCCGGCTGAGCCGATGGCGACCATCCGGCTCTACATGACGATCTCCCTGGACGGCTACGTCGCCGGACCGGACGACGGCCCCGACGCTCCCCTGGGCACCGGCGGCTTCCGCCTCTTCAACTGGCTCGACCGGCGGCACGAGCCGGGGCCAAGCGGGCAGGTGTATCAGGAGGCGATGGCCACCCGCGCCGTCGTCGCGGGCCGTCGCACCTACGAGCTCGCGGGCCGCTGGCAGGGCGACCACCACGACGGCGTGCCGGTCTTCGTCCTGACCCACTCGGTCCCGGACGACCCGCCGCCGGGCAGCGTCCGCTATGTCACCGACGTTCGTGAATGCGCCGAGCGGGCGCGCGCGGCGGCCGGGGACGGCGACGTGATGGTCCACGGCGCGGGCGCCGCGCAGGCGCTGCTGCGGGCCGGGGAGCTGGACGAGCTCGAACTCCACGTCGTCCCCGTCCTGCTCGGGCAGGGCCGTCGCCTGTTCGACCACCTGCCGCCCGAGCACACCGAACTCCGCCTGGTCCGCCATCTGACCACGCCGGAGGACGAGGACCCCGCGCACGCCGTCATGCACCTGCGCTACCGCGTCGTCCGCCCCTGAGCCGGGGCGCGGTCCGGCGGGGCCGGCGCGCGCCCTCGGCCGGGTCAGGTGGCGGGCTGGTCGCGCAGGCGCTGGACCGGATGGGGGCCGTCGGTCTCCAGGCGGTACTCGTCGCCGAACTTGGCGCGGTGCTCCTCGATGACGCGCTCCTGCGGCGGCCGCTCGGCGTGGATCTTGTCCTGGTACTCCTCGAAGCGGCGGTGGGCCTCCTGGACGTACCCGGTGCCGAGCGTCGTGTAGTCGATCTGCGTGGCCAGCAGTTCGCGCACGTACTGCTTGTTCGGCTCGAAGGTGACCGGCTCGGGCAGTGCGGGCGCCAGGATGCTCTCCGGGTCGCGGCCGTCGTGGCGGCGCATCAGGTCGCAGGCGATCCGCAGGTGCTCCAGCTCCATGTTCAGGTGCAGCTCCCAGATGCCCTTGACCCGCGGGTCGGACTCGGTCTGCATGAACGAGTAGTACAGGTAGCACTCGTTGTACTCGTGGTTGACGAGCCGCTCCCACCAGGTCTCCCCCGGGTCGACCAGCGACTCGTAGTGGGTGACGTGCTCCTCCTCGATCAGGCCGATGTCCTGGTAGAGCCGGCGGGCGATCGGCTCCATGTACATCGGGCCGACGTTCATGTAGAAGTTCATCGTCTGCTGCTCGGCCGCCATGATCGTCAGCGCGTGCAGCTTGGAGATCGGCGCCGCCGCCTCGCGGTCGTAGTGCTCGCGGACGTTGTCGACCGGGTGGCGGTGCTGGAGGTGGCCGGGACGTCCCGGCATCACCTCGGTGAGCTGGTCGACGATCTTCTCGGCCCGGCGGTGCTCGATCATCTCGTACAGGTTGGAGTACCGGTAGAGGTGGTCGAAGTCCTCCAGCAGCCCGAACTGGTAGGCCTGCTGGAGGTACGGGTCGGGCTCCTGGCGGGCGACCCAGCCGGTCAGGTCGACCGCGACCTGCTCGTAGGCGATGGTCGTCTCCAGCACGGACGCCTGGCCGGGCAGCAGCCAGTTGACCACCTTCTGCTGCTGCTGCTCGATGTTGCGGACCTCCGCCAGCTTCTGCTTGACCTCCAGGTCGGGGCAGATGCGGTTGAAGTGGTGGCTGAACATGATCGCCTCCACCTCGATGCCGTTCATCGTGATGATGCGGCAGCGGGTGTAGGGATCGGACTTGTCCGGGTCGACGGGCGCCACGTCCAGCTGGGACCAGTTGCGCAGCTGGTCGTCGAGCGGGATGCCGCGGTGTTCGAGCGGGTTGAAGGCCACCAGGCTCGTCCCTTCCTGCGGGTGCTGTTCGGGCTGACGACCGGTGCGCGTACCCGGGGCGTCCCGTTATGCACCTCTCCGAGCAGCTGTTTCTCAAGATTGGTCCCGCATTGACCGACTCCCTGTCCGAACGGGCGAGAGCCATTCGCATAGGCCGAGGGGCGCTGGGTACGGGCCGCGCATCCCCACCCTTCGGCACCGTCTCACCAGCACGCCCATCTGCACGGACAGCGCCCAGCAGGAGCAGCGGCCGGGCGAGGAAGCGAGGAAGGCCCATGCGGACCACACCCGCGAACGCCGAGACCACCGAGGACGTCGTCGACCTGCTGCGCGCGCAGCACGGCCGGATCAGGGACCTGTTCGACGAGGTCATGGACTCCGAGGGCAAGGAGCGCCGGAAGGCCTTCCAGCAGCTGGTGAAGCTGCTGGCCGTCCACGAGACGGCCGAGGAGGAGATCATCCACCCCATGGCGCGGCGCCTGCCCGGCGGCGACGGCATCGTGGACGACCGCCTTGCCGAGGAGCGCGAGGCCAAGGAGCTGCTCTCCGAGCTGGACGGCATGGACATCGAGGACCCGCGCTTCCTCAAGTCGCTCGACAAGCTGCGCATCGACGTGCTCACCCACGCCCGCGCCGAGGAGCGCTACGAGTTCGACCGGCTCAAGGACCAGTTCAGCCCGGCCCAGCTCAAGGGCTTCGCCGCCGCGGTCCGCGCCGCCGAGGCCACCGCGCCCACGCACCCGCACCCCGGAGTGGAGTCCGCCACCAAGAACATGCTCGCCGGACCGATGGCCTCGGTGGCCGACCGCGTCCGCGACCTGATCCGAGACGCCCGCGGCAAGCACTGACCCGGCGCGTTCCGTCGCGGCCGAGCCGCCCCGACCGGCCGGTACCGCCGATGGGCGGTACCGACGCGATCGGGGCGTTCGTGCGGGGCCTGCCGGCGGCTAGGTCAGGTGCCGGGTGAAGAAGGCCGCCGCGGCGTCCCCGGCGAACTGCGGGACGCCGGTGTGCCCGCCCATGTTGGCGTGCAGGGTCTTCTCCTTGGAGCCGAAGGCGTCGAACAGGTCCAGGGCCGCCTGCCGGTCGTTGCCTTCGTCGTCCCACTGCAGCAGGACGTGCAGCGGAATGGTGACCTGCCGGGCCTCCTCGAAGATGACGCGGGGCACGAAGCTCCCGGCGAACAGAACGGCGGCCGAGATGCGCGGCTCGACCACCGCCAGCCGGACGCCGATGGCGATCACTCCCCCCGAGAATCCGACCGGGCCGCCGATCTCGGGCAGCGCGAGGAGGGCGTCCAGGGTGGTCCGCCATTCCGGGACCCCCTTGTCGACCAGCGGGAGGACGAGCCGGTCGACGATCTCGTCGCCGACCGGCTCACCGGCCTCGACCGCCCGGCGCAGGTCGGCGCGGGCCTGCTCGGCGGCGGCCGAACGGGGCCGGTCACCGCTGCCGGGAAGCTCGATGGCGGCCGAGGCGAAGCCGCTCTCCGCCGCGGAGTGCCGGGCCCGCCCCGCCAGCCGGGGGCGCATCTTGTCCAGCCCGCCGGGGTGGCCGAGCAGGATCAGCGGCACCGGCGCCGAAGCGGACGCGGATCCGGGCGTCCAGAGGATGCCGGGGATGTCGCCGAGGGTGAAGTCGCGTTCGAGGACGCCGTCGTCGAAGCGCTGCTCAGAAGTGAACCGCATGGTCGTGCCTTTCGGGAGTGCTCTTGAACGGCGCTCCCGGACGACCTATCGCCCGACCGTGACCCCAGAGGGGAGCACCCATGTCGATGTGTTCACGGGTACCACCTCCTCGGTCTGCCGCACGGCCTCCCGAAAAGTAGCAGTGGCCGCCGCGGCCCGCCAACGGGTTTTCGCGAAGGCCCGCTCTTGCGGGTGACGCCGGATGATCGGCCTGCGTACCCTTTGCCCAGACGCACGGCTGAGGTGGACACTCGGTTCGCACGGGGAGGACCGGCGGGATGCCCGAGCGAGAACGCGTGTCGAGCGGAATGACGGTCTTCCTGTTCATCGCGGCGCTCTTGGTGATTCTGTGGGTCCCTATGGTCTGGGGCCCCAAGACCGACGATCCCTACTTCCAGCAGGAGATCTGCGGAGGCTCGATGACGCCAGGGGGGCGCGCGGCGATAACCGCGTCCGGGTGGTCCACCGACTGCATCGAGGCGGACCCCGACCGGGTTCGTGTGGTCAACCGGCTCGCCGTCCCGGTGACGCTGTGCATGGGGCAGTCCGGGGTCTGCGACACCGAGCACGAGTCTCCCATTCCGGGTGGACGGGCAACGCTCAGGCCCGGCGAATCCAGGAAACTGAAGTTCCCTGCGGGAAGGGTCTGGTTCTTCGGCCATCAACGGACCTACCCGGTCACGTTGCTGCCGGTATCCGGGAAGAGGTTCACCACTCAGGACATGGGCGTGGTCGCTGAAACGCACACGAACAACGACTGAACCGGCCATCGTGCTCCAGTTGAGTACCGCACCGCGCGTATCTGAGTAGGCGAGCGGATCGGTCGAGCGGCCGGAAGCCGGTTCACTGAGGTTGTGATCATGAATGACACCGCCGCCGCCCCTCGGACGCGATCGGGCTGGCGGGTGGCCGCGGCGGTCGCGCTCGCCCTGCTCCTGCCCCTCACCGTGCTCGCCTGGCTGTGCGTGCTCTCCACCCCGGAGTACGGCCGCTGCCTCACCTATGGGGAGCAGTGCGACCCGGCCGCGGAGACCCTCCTGCCCATCGCCTGGTGGAGCTTCTGGGCCAGCGGCGCCGCCGGCGTCGGCGCACTGCTGCTCCGGTCCGCCTGGACGGTGACCGCGCGGATCCGCCCGGTCCTCGTCGCGGGCCAGGTAGTGCTTCTCCTCGTGACCCAGACCGCCGTGATCGTCAGCGGCTGAGACGGCGACGGCTTCCCGAGAGCCGAGGCAGGATCATCCGGGCGACAGGGGCCATGGATGACCGACCGAGCTTCGCCGATGGTCTTTCGCTCAACAGGTCTTCCGCTCGGTTCGCCGTGACCGCCGCTGCCGGGTGCGTGCGGGGTCGCCTGGACCTGCATGGCCGGGGCGCTCATGCAGGTCCACGGCGCGGAGCTACTCCCCGCCGGTCTCGGCCGCCTCGGCGGCGGCGCGGGACTCGATGATCTCCTGCTCGGCGCGGGTGTGGCCCTCAATGATGATCTTGACGACCTCCTCCGGGTCGTCGGTGAGGTGGAACAGGTCGATGTCCTGCGGCGAGATCTTGCCGGAGGTCAGCATCGACTCCTTGATCCAGTCGAGCAGGCCGCCCCAGAACCGGGTGCCGACCAGGACGATCGGGAAGCGGGTGATCTTCTTGGTCTGGACGAGGGTGATCGCCTCGAACAGCTCGTCCAGCGTCCCGAAGCCGCCCGGCAGGACGACGAACGCCTGCGAGTACTTCACGAACATCGTCTTGCGGACGAAGAAGTACCGGAACTCCAGGCCGATGTCGAGGTGGTCGTTGAGCTTCTGCTCGAACGGCAGCTCGATGCCCAGGCCGACCGACAGGCCGCCGTTCTCGTCGCAGCCCTTGTTGGCCGCCTCCATGATCCCCGGACCGCCGCCGGTGATGACGGCGTAGCCGGCCTCGTGCAGGCGGGCGCCGATGTCGACGGCGAGCCCGTACTCCGGGGAGTCCGGCTTGGTGCGGGCGCTGCCGAAGACGCTGACGGCCTTCGGCAGCTCGGCGAGGAGGCCGAAGCCCTCGACGAACTCCGCCTGGATCCGCAGCACCCGCCAGGGGTCGGCGTGGACCCAGTCGACCGGGCCCCGGCTGTCGAGGAGCCGCTGGTCGGTCGTCGTCGGGGGGACGGCGCGTCCCCGGAGCATGGCCGGGCCCTGGCGCCGCGAGCGGGAATTCACATCCAGTGTCATGGAGCCACGGTAATGGGACCCTCCAGCCACATGCGCATACGTTGCTCGCACTCGCCGATGAGAGGGATCTCGACGTACTCGTCCCGCGTGTGCGCGAGGGTGGGTTCGCCGGGGCCGTAGTTGACGGCCGGGACGCCGAGTTCGGCGAAGCGGGCGACGTCGGTCCAGCCGAGCTTGGCGCGGACCTCGGCGCCGCTCGCCGCGGCGAACGCGGCGGCGGCCGGGTGGGTCAGCCCTGGCCGGGCGGCGGGCGCGGCGTCGGTCACCGTCACCTGGAAGCCCGCGAAGGTTTCCCGAAGGTACGCCTCCGCGTCGGCGAGGGACTTGTCGGGCGCGAACCGGTAGTTCACGGTGACGACGCACTCGTCCGGGATGACGTTCCCGGCGACGCCGCCCGAGATGAACACCGCGTTCAGGCCCTCGTGGTACTCCAGGCCGTCCACAATCGGCCGGGACGGCTCGTAGGCGCGCAGGACGTCCAGGATCGCCCCGGCCGAGTGGATCGCGTTGGACCCCATCCAGGCGCGCGCACTGTGCGCCCGCTCCCCCGTCGCGGTGACCTCCACGCGCATCGTGCCCTGGCAGCCGCCCTCGATCAGCCCGCCGGTGGGCTCCATCAGCACGGCGAAGTCGCCCGCGAGCAAATCGGGCCGGGACGCCGCGAGGTGCCGCAGCCCGTTCCGCTCGGCCTCGACCTCCTCGCAGTCGTAGAAGACGTAGGTGATGTCGCGGGTGGGTTCGGCGACGGTCGCGGCGAGCCGCAGCGCGACCGCGACGCCGCTCTTCATGTCGGTGGTGCCGCAGCCGTAGAGGCGGTCGCCCTCCACGCGGGACGGGAGGTTGCCGTTCAGCGGGACGGTGTCGAGGTGCCCCGCCAGGACGACCCGCTCGGCGCGTCCGAGATCCGTGCGCGCGACGACGTTGTTGCCGACGCGCTCCACCGCCAGGTGCGGCAGCGCCCGCAGCGCCTCCTCGACGGCGCCGGCCAGGGATTCCTCCCCGCCGCTCACCGACTCGATGTCGACGACGGCCGCCGTCAGGTCCGCGACGTCTGAGAAGAGATCAAGCCCCATGCTCGAAGGTTATCTATCATCGCGTTCGTGGAGATGCCCGTACTGGAGTGCGCCGTCCACTGGGCGCGTCCCGACGACGACCCCCGGATGCGCGACCTCCTGGACGAGGGGGAGCGCGCCCGCTATGAGCGCTTCATGCGCGCCGAGGACAAGGCCCGGTTCGTCACCGGGCGGTGGCTCGCGCGCACGGTCCTCGCCGAGGCCACCGGCAGGCCTCCGCGCGACCTCCGCTTCACCACCGACTGCCCGCACTGCGGCGGCTCGCACGGCAAGCCCCGCCTGCCCGGCAGCGATCTGGACTTCTCGCTCTCCCACTCCGGGGACCGCGTCCTGCTCGTCCTGGTCGAGGGCGCCGCGGTCGGGGCGGACGTGGAGCAGGAGAGCGACCGCGACATCAACAGCCTCGCCAGGATGGTTCTCACCGACGCAGAGGGCGAGGTGCTGCGGACCATGGACGACCGGAAACGCGGCTTCCACGCCTACTGGAGCCGGAAAGAAGCCCTTCTGAAGGCGACGGGCCACGGGCTGGCCGCCTCGATGACCGCGATCCACGTCTCCGGCCCGGACGAGCCGCCCGAGGTCGTCGCGTGGGAGGGCGAGGCGGCGGTCTCTCCCGTCCGCCTCGCCGACCTGGACGCGGGCCCCGGCTACGCGGCCGCGGCCGCCGTCCTCACCGACCGTCCCCTCAAGGTCAACCAGGTGCCGCTCAGGTATTGATGCCGTGGTCGCGGAGGATGTCGTTGAGGGACGCCTTGTCGTGGCGCTGCCCCTCCTCCAGCCGCTTGAGGATCAGCACCGCCGGCAGCCCGAACGTGCCGCCCTTGAACTCCTTGTAGCGGGTGCCGCCGACGGCGACGCACCAGTCGGGGATGCGCCCGCGGCTGATCTCCTCGCCGGTCTCGACGTCGATGACCGGCATGGACGCCGACAGGTTCGTCCCGGACCCGACGACGGCGCCGCGCCCCACCCGCGCCCCCTCGACGATCATGGACCGGCTGCCGATCATCGCCTCGTCCTCGATGATCACCGGCTTGGCGTTCGGGGGCTCCAGCACGCCGCCGATGCCCACACCGCCCGACAGGTGGACGTTCTTGCCGACCTGCGCGCACGACCCGACGGTGGCCCAGGTGTCGACCATCGTCCCGGAGTCGACATAGGCGCCGATGTTGGTGAAAGACGGCATCAGCACGACACCCGGGGCGAGGTAGGCGCCCCAGCGCGCGATGGCGCCCGGGACGACCCGCACGCCGTCCAGGCGCGTCTTCAGCGGGATGCGGTCGTGGTAACGGAAGTCGCCCACCTGGGAGCGCGCCATGCCGAGGACCTTGAAGCTCAGCAGGATGGCGCGCTTGGCCCGCTCGTCGACGACCACCTCGTCGGTCGCGGGGTCGATCTGCGCGACGCGGGCCTCGCCGGTGTCGATCTGGTCGACGGCGGCCACGATGGCCTCACGCGCGTCGGCGTCGTCCGGGCTCAGCTCGGCGCGCCGCTCCCACAGCTCGTCGATGCCGCCGGAGATCGGGCTGGTGAACGTTTCGGTCATGCCTCCTGAGCTTACTGGTGGCCATCTGCCAGTACTGTCTTCGCGTGGCTGTTTGGGCGAGGTTGAAGGCGCGCCCCGAGGAGGGGGCGGGCGGCGGGCGCGGCCGACGCGGTGCCCGCTGGGCTGCGGTCCTGTCCGTCGTCGTGCTGCTGGTGGGCGTGGGCGCCTACGTGGCCTTCCAGCGGGCGCGGCCCTACCTGCACGGCTCGGGCTGCGAGGTGCAGACGTCCCTGGGCAAGATGCCGCTCGACCTGGAGCAGGGCGCGAACGCCGCCACCATCGCCGCCGTCGCGTTCCGCAAGCAGCTCCCCGAGCGCGCCGTCGTCATCGCCTACGCGACCGCGATCCAGGAGTCGCACATCCACAACCTGCCGGGCGGCGACCGCGACTCGGTCGGCATGTTCCAGCAACGGCCGTCCCAGGGCTGGGGCACGCCCGACAAGCTCCGCGACCCCGTCCAGTCCACCAGCAAGTTCTTCGACGCCCTCGTCAAGGTCAAGGACTACCTCGACCGCGACCTGCACGACGCGGCGCAGAAGGTCCAGCGCAGCGCCGACGGCCGCGCCTACGCCCAGCACGAGCCCGACGGCAAGCTCCTCGCGACGGCCTTCACCGGCCGCGAGCCCGCCACCGCCCGCTGCTGGTACCCGCCCGACAAGAAGACCACGTCCCGCCGCCCGGAGGCCCTCCGCGAGATGCGCCGCGCCTTCGGCAGCCGCCTGAAGGTCGGCGGCCCCGGCCCCCTCAAGGCGGGCTCCCCGTCCGACCCGAAATCGTGGAACGCGGTGCAGGTGACGAACCCCCGCTCAGGCTGGGCGGTGGCGAGCTGGGCCGTGACCCACGCCCAGGCCTACGGCCTCACCGAGATCCGCTACGCCGGCAAGCACTGGAAGTCCAACGCCGGCCACGACGGCTGGACCGAGGACAAACAGGCCTCCCAGAACACGGTGATCGTCCAGTAGCGGCCCCCGCCTGGCGTCCGGCACGGCAGGATGCGGGGGAAGGCACCCCGCCCGAAGGGATCGGATGAGCCTGGCCAGCACGCACGACGTTCAGATACACCCCCGAGTCGTGGTCAAGACGTACCGGCCCGGGAGTCGCGATGCGGCGAAGCGGGAATGGCGAGCGCTGACACTGCTCGCCGATCACGCCCCCGGCCTCGCACCGTCCCCCATAACCGCCGAGCTGGCGACCGAGCCCGCCCGCGTGACGATGACGAGGCTCGTCGGCACTCCTCTGACTCCCCCGGTGACCACCGCGCAGGTAGGGGCCATGGCGGACGCCATCAAGGCGATGCAGCGAGCGATCCCCCGCGACCTCCTCACAACACTCCCGCCACGAGCAGGGTCCCCAGCGGAAATGCTCACCGACCTCCGTCTAGCGTTCCCCATGCTCCCCATGCCGACATCCGACCGGACGGTCGAGGAGGCGTTCGACGAGGCGTCCGCATGGATACGACGCCCAGCGCTGGACGCGTTCGCAGCCGAGGAACACGAGCCGGTGCTAGGCACAGGCGACGGCAACCTGGCCAACTACCTCTGGAACGGCCAGACGGTAGGCATCGTGGACTTCGAGCACTCCGGCCGCAGCGACTTGCCCTACGAACTAGCCGAAACCGTCGAACACATCTCCCTAACGGCCCCAGCCGTCATCGAAGCCACCCAGATCCTCGACCTCTTCGACCTCTCCCCCACCCAAGCGGCACGCCTACAAGAGTCCCGACGCCTCCTGGCCACGTTCTGGCTGGTGGCCATCCTGCGCCGTACCCCACCCCAGGAAGCCCCACCCGAACTCCTGAAGCACCAAGCAACCCGCGTCCTAACCCCGCTCCACTGAACGGCAGGGCAGACGCTCCCAAGACGGCCACCCGAAGCCCCGAACTACGCGCCCCGCAGTCGCCCCACGAGCTCACGCGCAGCCGCCGGAGTCAGCCCCAGACAAGGTCCGTCCGGATCCTTGGAGTCCCGAACCAGAACACACCCCGCCCCAGCGGCAACCTCCACACACTCACCGCCCGTCCCACCGCTGTAGCTGCTCTTCCGCCAATCAGGTGGTCGCCGCTCCCGCTTATGCACGACTACTTCTCTCGCAGTTGCCGCATCAGGTCACGCGCCGCCATTACGGTGAGCCCGAGACGTGGCCCATCCGGATCCTTGGAGTCCCGGACAAAGATGCGCCCATGCAGAGCCGCGAGTTCGACGCACTCGCCACCCATGCCGTTGCTGTAGCTGCTCTTGCGCCACAGTGAAACCACTGAGTCTGCCGTGCTCATGAATAAGCCTCCCTGGCCTGGCGCATGAACTCGATGGACTCCGCCTGGTTCAGAGCTTCACCCATCATCCTGTTGAAATATACCCCGGCCATGAAGACGTCATCTGGGTCACCGATCAGGTGACCGATGTTCCCAGATTCGATGTAGAGGAGTTCTGGCTCCTTTGCGAACGTCAGCAATATCAGACCCCCCGACAATGCTTCGGGCGTGACCTGCTCGAACGGCATCACCAGCACTTGGACGTGCATCAACCGGGACATGCTGATGAGGTGGTCGATCTGGCTGACCATCACCTCGCCTCCTCCGACCGGCCGACGGAGTACGGACTCGTCCAGGATGAATGCCGTCATCGCAGGCCTCTCCCGAGTGAAGAGTCCCTGCCGTTCTAGACGGCTCGCAACACGAGCTTCCAAGGTGTCTTGGGGTTCGCTCGGGTCCATCATGGCGCGGGCATACTCCTCCGTCTGGAGAAGGCCCGGCACGATCTGAGCCGCAAAACACCTCACGCCGATGGCCTTGGGCTCATACTCCAGGTACGCCTTGAAACCGGGACGCAGCACGCGGTGGCGGCCGGCGCGGCGGATGGCGGTGTAGAGGCGGTGGAAGTGGCCGTCGTCCTGGTCTGAACCGTCGGTCTTGAAGTAGGTGTCCAGGTCAAGGGCCGTCTGCTCGGAGACGGCCTTGTCCGCCTTCTCCATCTGGCAGATCCATTGCGGGGTGCAGCCGAGGGCGCTTGCGAGCTGGTTCTGGGACAGCTTCGCGCGCTGGCGCATCCTGCGCAACTCTTCACCGAAGTGGACGCGCAGCGCGTCGGGGTGCTGCTGGTCGCTGGCCATGGCGGGGGCCTCCGGCACTCGGTTGACGGGGGCGTCGGGGGGTGGACGTCCACTTGAAACAGCTTCGTAGCCGACAGTAATCGATCGGCTGCATTCTGTCCCACGAATCGAACGCAGACCACGAGTTCGGCCGCGAAGGGGCAGGTCAACCAATGAAAGACATGAGAACGGCCGGGATCGAACGAGACTTCCCCGCCTGGATGGTGTGGATATCCCAGCAGGGCGAGTACTGGGGCGCGGTCCGACGCGATCCGAAGCTCACCATGCCCGCAACCGTCATAGCCGACTCCGAGGACGAACTACGCGCAGCACTAGCGGCCCAACCGTCCAGCGGGGAGCTGAGCCGATGAACCCGGCAGCCGGCCTGACGACTTGGATCCCCGGCTTGCAAGTCTGGTACGGGATCTACACCCGCTCATGGTGGGCCTTCGTCCCCGGCCTCCCAGACCGACTGATCGAAGCCCCGTCCCCGGACCTCCTGGCCCAGAGCCTGACTTCACTGGCCATGCGAACCGCGAACCACCGACTCACACCAACCCGGTGAGAGCGAGGCAGTTCCCTCTGGCACCCAGCCGTAGATCGCGAGCTTGCGTGCCATCACCGCGCACAGAGACCTTCGTGCGCTCCAGGAAGGGCATTAGGTTTACGTTCATGGTCAGAGACACGCCGCCGGAAGCCGCCATGCGGTACGTGATCCTCGTCGAGGAAGTGATTCCCATCGGGAGCGACGACCACCACTGGCAGCTCGTCAAGACGATCCCCGTGGAGGGCGACCGCACCGTCGCCGACGCACGGGCACAGGCTCTGGCCATGGAACACGTCCCCGAGTCGATCTACATACCTCGCGGCGCAACCCCCGGTCGGAGCGTGTTCAGGCTCTCCGACGGGTCGTGGCTGGTGGAGGTGAGCACCCCCGCTTCTTCCAGCCCAAAACTTGCCCGGATCACCACAGCCGAGCAGGTGCACGTCCAGCAATACCTCCCACCGCCCGACGACACTCCCCCGCCCCGCAAGCGCCGCCTGCTCCGCCGCGGCTGACCGTCGAGATTTCGCAGTCAGAAACACCTGAGCGCGTCGAGCCGCCCCCGGAACGGCTGATCGCCACCGTGCGTCACCCGAAGACGCTACTCAATCCTGGAAAAAACGGCGCCCAATTTGCCCGTTCCAATCTCTTCAATGCGCTCGACCCTCCAAGTTCGCTCGCCGACGGGGAAGGTGTCGCCAAGGCGTAGGGTGAACTCTTTTTCTCCGCCATCCTTGACGAAAAGAATCACCTCTGACGGGACAACATCTCCTCCTAGATTCACGTCGACCAAGCCCATCTTCACCCCCTCATCCAAGTGAGCCTGGGTTCCTTCCTGAAGGGCAACATTCTTGCGCACCATGATTACTCCAATGTCGTATAGCGTGGCCGTGCTTCGCGTTTGAATTCTTGGCCGGGGCTGGGCTTCCGGTGCTTGCCGAGTCCCCGGGACATCGTGATCGTCCAGTGGTCGGCCGCCCGGGGCGAGAGTCAGGGCCGCCGTTAGCCGCCCGGGTGCCGGTCAGTCGATGCGGTATTGGGTGGTGATGCCTGCGATCAGTAGTTCCAGGCCCTCTGCGAAGTGGCGGTCGTAGTCCGTGAAGATCTCGGGGCCCGCGGCGGCGGAGAGGGGGAAGTCGGCCATCATTCGGGCGCGTTCCTCGACGTCGAAGCCCTCGCGGCGCTCGTCGGGGAGGGGTTCGACGCCCTGCTCCTCGATGACGAAGCCGATCGTGTACAGGTACGTCGTCAACGTCGCACGGACCGCCTGGGCGAGGGTGAAGCCGGCGGCGGTGAAGAGGCGCAGGTTGTCCTCCATCTGCTCGGCGTGCTCGATGCCCGTGAAGCGTGAGCCGCTGAAGACCTTCGCGCCGTCGCGGTAAGCGCGCAGTGCCTCGCGAAAGCCGTGGTTGGACTTGCGCAGCCGCTCCTGCCAGGTGTCGTCGGGATGGAGGGGGGTCCCGGCGACCATCCGGCGGTACATCTCGGTGGCCATTTCGTCGAGCAGGGCCTGCTTGTCTTTGAAGTGCCAGTACAGGGCGGGTGCCTGGACGCCCAGCTCGCGGCCGATGGCGCTCAGCGTCAGGCCTTCCAGGCCCACCTCGTTCAGGAGGTTCAGGGCGGCGTCCGCGACCCGCTTGCGGTCGAGGGGCGCACGCCGTCTGGTGGTCACGCTTGACAGTTTAACGCCGTTAAGGCCATCCTCGCATCCAACCGAACTTAACGACATTAAGGAGCGTGGGCACATGGCCGCACAGGTGGACGTACTGGTGGTGGGCGCGGGTCCCAGCGGGCTGGCTCTCGGCGTCGACCTCGCCCGGCGCGGGGTGGACGCGCTCGTCGTCGAGCAGGGCGACGGACTGTTCCCCGGCTCGCGCGGCAAGGGGCTCCAGCCGCGCACCATGGAGGTCTTCGACGACCTCGGCGTCCTCGACGCGATCCGCGCGGCCGGCGGCGTCCACCCGGTCGGGATGATCTGGCAGGACGGACGGCGCATGGGCGAGCACCAGATGTTCGACCCGGCGGAGCCGACCGAGGACGCGCCGTACACCGAACCCTGGATGGTGCCGCAGTGGCGCACGCAGGAGATCCTGCTCGCGCGGCTGCGGGAGCTGGGCGGACGGGCCGCCTTCCGCCGGGAGGCGGTCGGCCTCGTACAGGACGAGGAAGGCGTGACCGTGCGCTTCGCCGACGGTCCAGAACTGAGGGCCAGGTACGTGGTCGCCGCCGACGGGGGGCGCTCGGCGGTGCGCCGGGCGCTCGGCATCGGCATGACGGGCGAGACGGTCGATCCGGGCCCGATGCTGGTGGCAGACGTCCGCATCCCCGACCTGGACCGCGACAACTGGCACATGTTCCCGGGAGAGGACGGGAGCTTCATGGCGGTCTGCCCCCTCGCGGGCACGGAGGACTTCCAACTCGTGGCGCGGCTCCCGGAAGGCACCGCGGTGGACCTCTCCCTCGACGGCGTGCGCAAGGTCGTCGCCACCCGCTCGCACCTCGCCCCCGAGGACGTGACCGAGGTGCGGTGGGCCTCGGACTTCCGCCCGCGGGCTGCTCTGGCGGACCGCCTCCGCCAGGGGCGGGTCTTCCTCATCGGGGACGCGGCGCACGTCCACTCGCCGGCCGGCGGCCAGGGCCTCAACACCAGCGTGCAGGACGCCTACAACCTGGGCTGGAAGCTGGGCGCGGTGCTGCGGGGCGACGCGCCCGCCGCACTCCTCGACACCTACGAGGAGGAGCGGCGCCCGATCGCCGCCGCCATGCTCGGGCTGTCGACGAGCGTTCACCGCGGCGAGACCCGCCGAGGCGAGGCGACCCGCCAGCTCAACCTCGGCTACCGGACCTCCTCGCTCACCAAGGAGACCCGCAAGGCCCCGGGACCGGTGCGGGCGGGCGACCGCGCCCCGGACGGAACGGTGAAGGGGACACGGCTGTTCGACGCGTTCCGAGGGCCGCACTGGACCCTGCTGACGGTGGACACGGACCTCGACACGTACACGGCGCAGGTGTACGGCGCGGGCGTCTTCCTGATCCGCCCGGACGGCTACGTGGGCTGGGCGGGAGAGACCACGGATGGGCTGGCAGAGTACGCGGATCGAGTGGGGGCCAAAGACGCCTACCGGACTCTTTAGCCTTCTCCACCGTTCACGAACCCGGCCCGACCCGTCGTCGCGGGGACGTCGAGGTCCGATTCCTGCCAGCGTGGTCGTGCCCGCGCTTCCTACCGTCGGGGCGTGGAAACTGATCTTGCCGGTGCCGGTCGGCGCCGCGACCTGCCCGGTCCCGTCGTCTGGTTCATGTCGCTCGCGGCCGGGCTCGGGACGGCGACGATCTATCCGTTGCAGCCGGCGATCGCCGATGTGGCGGATTCGCTGCACGCATCGCTCGGCGCGGTCGGGGTGGCGCTCGCGTGCGGGCCGATGGGCTACCTGGTCGGGCTCGGCCTGCTCGTCCCGCTGGTCGACCGGTTCCCTCCGAGGCGGGTGCTGTCGGCGCAGGTCGGCGTCCTGGCGGCTGCCCTGTTCATGAGCGCCGTCGTCAGCGATGTGCGGGTGCTGGGCGCGTCGACCAGCGTGACCGGGGCGTGTTCGGCGGTCGGCGCCGCCCTCAGTTCGATGGTCGGACGGCTGGCGTCCCCGCATCGGCGGGCGGCGACGCTGGGAATCCTGACGGCCGGGATCTCGGCGGGTATCCTCGCCGGCCGCATCGTCGGCGGCTGGCTCGCCGAGGTGATCGGCTGGCGGGGCATGCTCATGGCGTTCGCCGCGGCCTGCGCGGCCGTCGCGGTGGGCCTGCTGCTGGTGGTCCCGACCGCCCGGGGAGGGGTCGAGCGGGGATATCTCGCCACGTTGAAGTCGATTCCGGGCCTGTTCGTCCGATACACGGCGCTGCGGTCGGCCGCGACCCGCGGTGCCCTGTGGTTCTTCGCGTTCTGCGCGGTTTGGGCCGGGCTCGCCGTGGCACTGTCGGAGCCCCCGTACTCGTACTCGGCGGAGCGCATCGGCCTGTACGCGTTCGCTGGCCTCCTCGGCATCCCCGCCACCCGGGTCGCGGGCCTGTTCACCGATCGCGTCGGCGCGCGGCGCGTCATCCTCTCGGGCCTGGCCGTCGCCGGGGCCGCGGCGGCGGTCGTCGGGGTCGCCCTCCCGAGCGCCCCGGCGACCTTGCTCTGCCTGGCGCTGTTCGACGCGGGACTGTTCGCCGCACAGGTCGCGAACCAGAGCACCGTCCTCGCGATCGATCCCGCGGCGCCCGCACGGTTCAACAGCGCCTACATGCTCGTCTACTTCGTCGGCGGAAGCCTGGGGACGGCGTTCGGCGCCACCGCCGTCGAACGGTTCGGCTGGCCTGCGACGACGGGGTTCGCGGCGGCCGCGGTCGTCATCGCCGCGGCGATCACGCTGGCGGCGCGCGGCCGCTCCGTCCCGTCCACTTCCACAGGGCGCGTTCAGGACGCTGTTGAGAGTTAGAGGTGGTCGACGGCGTTCTGGCAGCGAGTGGCTTGGGCGCGGAGGGCGGTCGCCAGTTCGGGTGGGCCCGCGGTCAGGGTGAAGTCGGCGTCCACGGAGGTGATCATCCATACGAGGGCGGACGGGGTGTCGGCGCCCACGTGGAGGAGGCAACTGCGGGAGTCGACGGCCTCGATGACGCCCATGCCCGGCCACACGCGGTCGGCGACCGCGCCGGCGGGTTCGTGCAGGGTGACCGTCGCCTGGCAGGCCCACGACCTGACCGACAGCCGACGCGCCAGGTAGGTGGCCACGTCGCCGTCCGGAGGGGCGCGGGGCGGGAAGCGGGGGCCTGCCGGGAGGCGCGGGCTCATGCGGTCCACGCGGAACGTGCGCCAGTCGTCGCGGTCGGGGTCCCAGGCCACGAGGTACCAGTGGCGTCCGAAGTTGACCACGGTGTGCGGCTCGACCTGGCGGACGGTGTCTCCGCGCGGGCCCGCGTAGCCGAACCGCAGCCGCTCGTGCCGGCGGCAGGCGTCGGCGATGGTCATCAGCGTGTCGGCGTCCACCTCGGGAGCGCGGGCGCCGACCCGGACGGTGGCCCGGGCCAGTGTCGCCACCCGGTGGCGCAGGCGGGACGGAAGCACCTGTTCGAGTTTGGCGAGCGCCCGCAGAGACGCCTCCTCGATCCCGGCGACGGATCCTCCGGCCGCCGTCCGCAGCCCGAGCGCCACCGCGACCGCCTCGTCGTCGTCCAGCAGCAGGGGCGGCAGTGACGCGCCCGCCCCCAGCCGGTACCCGGCCATGCCGCGGCTGGCGTGGACGGGGTAGCCGAGTTCCCGCAACCGGTCCACATCCCTGCGGACGGTCCGGGTGGTGACCGCCAGCCTTTCGGCGAGTTCGGCACCGGACCAGTCCCCGCCGGTCTGGAGCAGCGACAGCAGCCTGAGCAGCCGCGCGGATGTGTCCAGCATGAGTCTAAATATGCCAGTTACTTAGGAACGAACTCGCCCTAACCTGCTTCTAGCGTCGTCCGCATGAATTCCGAACAGGACATTCGTCCCTTCACCCTTGATATCCCGCAGGATCGGATCGACGACCTGAACGCGCGGCTCGCGGCCGCCCGCTGGCCGGACGAGCTTCCCGGAGTGGGCTGGGACCACGGCGTCCCCGTCTCCTACCTCAAGGACCTCGCCGAGTACTGGCGCACCGGCTACGACTGGCGCGCGCACGAGGCCGCGTTGAACGAGTACCCGCATCACGTCACCGAGATCGAGGGGCAGCGGGTGCACTTCCTGCACGTCCGGTCGCCTGAGGCGGACGCGCTGCCGCTCGTGCTCGTCCACGGCTGGCCCGCGACGTTCACCGAGTTCCTGGACGTGATCGGGCCGCTCACCGATCCGCGGGCCTTCGGGGGCGACCCGGCCGACGCGTTCCATCTGGTCGTCCCGTCGCTGCCGGGGTTCGCGTTCTCCGGCCCGACGCGCAGGCCCGGCGACGGTGACACCGCACGCTACGCCGAGGTCGTGGCCGGGCTGATGGACCGGCTCGGGTACGAGCGGTACGGCGCGCACGGCGGCGACGTCGGCTCCTTCGTCTCGCCCCAGCTCGGACGCATGGCCCCCGAGCGCGTCGTCGGAGTCCACATGAACGGCCCGATGACGTTTCCGTCCTGGGACGGCAACGACGACGGCTTCGACGAGGCCGACAAGGAGCGGCTCGCCGTCCTGACCGACCCGTCCGGTGAGCGGTTCGGGTACGCGGCGATCCAGTCGACGCGGCCGCAGACGCTGGCGTTCGGTCTGCACGACTCGCCGGTGGGGCTGCTCGCCTGGATCACCGACCAGTTCCAGCAGTGGAGCGACCCGGCCAAGCGGCTTCCGGAGGACGCGGTCGGCAGGGACGCCCTGCTCACCAACATCACGATCTACTGGCTGACCGACACGCTGGCGTCGTCCATCCGGCTGTACAAGGAGGCGTCGCAGTGGGGTGCCCCGGCTGAGAGCTCGACCGTCCCCACCGGATGTGCGATCTTCCCGGGTGACCTCACGATCCGGGCGCTCGCCGAGCGGCAGCACAGGATCGTGCACTGGGCCGAGTACGACCGCGGCGGCCACTTCGCGGCGATGGAGGCGCCGGACCTCCTGACCGGCGACATCCGCGCGTTCTTCCGGAAGGTGCGCTGACATGGGCGCTCGCGAGGCCCTGTCCGCGCGAGCGCTCAACCGCGCGCTCCTCGGACGCCAGTTGCTGCTCCGCCGAGCGGACCTCCCGGTGGTTCTCGCCGTCGAACGGCTGCTCGGCCTCAACGCGCAGGACCCGAACCTGCCGTACCTCGCGCTGTGGAACCGCCTGGAGGGCTTCACGATCGATGACCTGACGGCAGCGATCGAGAACCGCGAGCTGGTGCGCTCGACGCTGATGCGTGCGACGCAGCACCTGCTGTCGGTGCCGGACTTCCGGCTGATCCGTCCGCAGCTGGCGCCGCTGCTGCGGCGGGTGCAGCGCACCGCGTTCGGCCGCCGCGTCGCCGGCGCCGACCTCGACGCGCTCGTCACCGAGGCCCGCGACCTGCTCGCCGACGGCCGGACGCTCACCCGCCCCGAGCTCGGGCGGCTCCTCGCCCGCCGGTGGCCGGACGCCGACCCCGCCGCCCTCGGATGGTCGGTGCAGTACCTCGAACCCGTGGTGCATCCCGCGCCGAGCGGCACGTGGAACGTTCGCGGCGCGACGCCGTTCGCCCGCGCCGACTGGACGGGCGTCCACCGGGAACCGACGCTCCAGGACGCGTGCCTGCTGGTCAGGCGTTATCTGGCGGCATTCGGACCCGCGTCCGCGGCCGACGCCCGGACCTGGTCGGGTCTCGGCGGGCTCCGCGAGGTGTTCGACCGTCTGCGTCCCGAGTTGTGCGTGTTCGCCGACGCGTCCGGCAAGGAACTCTTCGACCTGCCGGACGCCCCACGCCCCGACGAGGACGTCCCGGCGCCGGTGCGCCTCCTGCCCGAGTTCGACGCGACCCTGCTCGCCCACGCCGACCGCACCAGGATCATGACCGCCGACGTCCGGCGCCGTGTCTGCGACGGCGCCGCCGTGGCCGCCACCGTCCTGGTCGACGGCACGGTCACCGGAACCTGGACGGCGAAGCGCACTCCCGACACCGTCACCCTGGCCGTACGCGCCTTCCGGCCGCTTTCGTCGGCAGGCCGCTCAGCGATCGAGGCAGAAGCCGAACGCCTGCTCGCCTTCACCCACCCAGGCACCCGTTACGACATCCAACTGACGCCTTACCAGTGACCGTTGACGCGGGGGCTCAGCCCCTGGCTCACGGTCACTCCAGCCACGTCCCGTCGCGCATGATGACTCTGCCGCGCAGTTCCGGCTCGCCGCGCCAAGCGCGCACGGTCTTCGGCACCACGCGCACATACAGAAAGGGTTCCTCCTCCGCCCGCGGGTCCCACCCGAACTTGGCGGCGAAGGCCTCCGCCGCGTCTTCGGGCACATTCCGGTCCGGAAAGCACTCGGCCTCGCCCTGGAGAAGCACGACGTCGAAGGTGTCCGGCAGCGCCAGGCGCACGCGCGGCTCCTCGCGGACGTTCCGGGCAGTCGCGGAAGCGGCCCCGGTGCACATCCACACCGCTCGCCCGTCCCACGAGAACCACAGCGGCACCTGGTGGGGGCCGTGATCAGGATGAGCCGTCGCCACCCACACATCCCGCTCGTTGACCAGCCGTTCCAGGGTGTCGCGCTTACGCTCCGCCGTCTGGCGACGAACAATGCCCGTGGGTCGCATGAGCGCCGACCCTAGCCAGCAGACCGGTAGCGCGCATGAGGCGAGGGACCTACGCCCGACGACCGATGCCCCCTCAGCCTCCGACTCGGAGGCGGGCTACCAGGGTCGCTCGGCACCGCTGATCATTCGCCAGTCGGATGATCTCTGAATTGGCAGGGAATTTACCCGATCAAGGCTTTATCGATGGCCGGATGCCGTCATGTTGAGGATGTTCCAGGCATTCAGCCCCTTCACCCCGAGTAGCACGGATGCCCGCCGCGGGCGTCATATCGATAAGTGGCCTGGTGGATTGGTTGGGGGGCGTCTCTGCGGGAAGTCGTGCACGCATGGAGATACCGCGGACGCTGGTGCTGACCGGGCACTTTCCACCGGAGCCCGGCGGCGTTCAGACGTTCACGTGGGAGCTGGTCCGGCGGCTGCCCGTGGACCGGGTGGTCGTCGTGGCGCCCGCGTGGCCGGGGTCCGCGGAGTTCGACGCGGCCCTCGCGTTCCCCGTCGTCCGGCGGCACGGGTATCTGCTGTTCCGCGGGCTGCGGCGGCTCGTCGTCCGGCACCGGGTCGAGGCCGGGTGGATCACGGCGGCGGCGCCGTTCGGGATGTACGCGCCGCTGGTGCGGGCGGCCGGGGTGCGGTGGCTGGTCGGGTCCGCCCACGGGCAGGAGCTGGGGTGGTTCCGGGCGCCGCCGACGCGGGTGGCGCTCCGGGCGGCGGCGCGGTCGTTCGACGTCCTCACCCATCTCAGCGCGACCACGCTGCCGGAGCTCCAGGCCGCGGTCGGCGACCGGACGCGGCTGGCGCGGCTCGCCGGGGCCGTCGACACCGTGCGGTTCCGTCCGGGGCTGGACGGGTCGGCGGTGCGCCGCCGGCACGGGCTCGGGAACGGGCCGGTGGTGCTGAGCGTCGCGCGGCTCGTCCGCCGCAAGGGCCACGACATGCTGATCCGCGCGTGGGCCGACGTGGTGCGGCGCCGTCCGGACGCCCGGCTGGTGATCGTCGGGGACGGTCCGATGCGGCGCAGGCTCGTCGAGCTGGCGGACCGGGAGGTGCCGGGGACGGTCACGGTGACCGGGCCCGTCTCCGCGGCGGAGCTGCCGCGCTACTACGCCGCCGCCGACGTGTTCGCGCTGCCGTGCCGCGACGACCGGGCGGGGCTCCAGACCGAGGGGCTGGGCCTGTCGGTGCTGGAGGCGTCGGCGTCGGGGCTGCCGGTGGTCGTGGGGCGGTCCGGCGGCAGCCCCGAGTCCCTGATCAACGGCCGGACGGGCGTGCTGGTCGACGCCGCCGGCCCGGACGAGATCGCCCTCGCCCTGCACCGCCTGCTCGGCTCCCCCGAGCGCGCCGCCGCGATGGGGGCCGCCGGACGGCGGTGGACGTGCGAGCGGTGGAGCTGGGACGCCGCCGCGGCCCGGCTCGCCGGCCTGCTGAAGGACTCCGCCCCCGAAGCGCCGCCGAAGCACGACACACCGGGGATGGAGCCCGCATGGGACTCAGGGAGCAGCTGAACAAGCGCGACTTCCGGCGGCTCATCGTCGGTCAGACGGTCTCCTCGTTCGGCGACTGGATGGGCACCCTGGCGCTGATGTACTTCGTGCTGCTGCTCAGCGACTCCACGACGGCGGTCGGCGGCGTGCTGGTGCTGCGGCTGCTCCCGTCCGCGCTGGGCGCGCCGGTGGCGGCGCGGGTGGTGACGCGCTGGCGGCGGCGCAGCGTCATGATGTGGGCGACCCTCGTCCAGACGGGCATGGCGCTGGCGCTGCCGATCGTGCCGTGGCTGGGGTGGGTGTACTTCTGGGCCTTCATGATCGAGGTGGCGGGGCTGATCTTCCTGCCGGCCCGGGACGCGTCGATCCCGTTCCTCATCGAGGACGAGGAGAACCGGCACGACACGGGCACGCTGGAGATCGCCAACGGCATCACGATGGCCACCTCGTACGGGATGATCCCGGTGGGCGCCGGCGCGTTCGGCCTGATCCTGCTGTTCTCGGAGAACATCGGCCTGCACGGCAACTGGCGCTACGCGGTGGTGTTCTGGCTGGACGCCCTGACGTACCTGATCTGCTACCTCGCCATCCGCTCGATCCCCGACCTCGGTCCGGGGCCCGCCGAGCGGCGGGAGATGGAGCGCACCGAGCAGGAGACGTCGTCCCGCGGCCTGCTCTCGGGCCTGCGCCTGCCCGTGGTGCGCGGCGTCCTGCCGGGGGTGGCGGTGGTGTCGCTCGGGCTGGGGGCGCTGTTCTCGCTGGGCGTGGTGTTCGTGCGGAACGTCCTGACCGCGGGCCCGGTGGGGTTCGGGACGCTCGTGGTGCTGTTCGGCGTGGGCGCGCTCGTCGGGCTGCTGATCATCCACCGCAAGGTGCGGAACCTGTCGGTGCAGATCCGGGCCGGGACGGCCGTGCAGGGTGTGGTGATCTTCCTCATGGCCCTGCTGGGGACGGTGACCTGGGCGTTCATCGGAGCCGTGCTGTTCGGCGCGGCGGCGACCAGTGCGCTGGTGGGCGGGATCACCTACCTCCAGGAGGCGCTCAGCGGGGCCAACCGGAACCTGGCCCTCACGGCCTTCCACGCCGTTCTGCGCTTCGGCCTGGCGCTGGCCGCGCTGCTGGCCGGGGCCGCGGCCGACCTCCTGAGGAAGGCCGGCGCGGCCCCGCTCGGCCTGTCGCCGTCGCAGTTCGTGCTGGCGATGTCCGGGCTGGTCGTGCTGTTCGGGGCGTCCCTGATCCGCGTCCCCGGCGGCAATGGCCTCTCAGCTAAGTGACCGGGACGGGGCCGGGCTTCTTCTCCTGTTCCATCGCGGACGCCTCGCCGCGGCTGTTGGCGGCGCGGAGGGCGACGACGGCCGCGGCGACCAGGAAGAGCGAGCTGGCCAGCAGCGCGCGGGAGAACCCGCCGGTGAGCGCCTCGGGCACGGGCCTGCGGTCGGCCAGCAGGTCGTTCGTGCGGGCGGTGGCGACCGCCGAGAAGATCGCCAGGCCGAGCGCGCCGCCGATCTGCTGGGACGCGTTGAGCAGCGCCGCCGCCAGCCCTGCCTTGTCCGGCGGGACGTTGGCGTTGGCCGCTGTGGTGACGGCCACGAACGTGAAGCCGAGCCCGAACGAGGTCACCATCAGGCCGGGCAGCAGGTCGGCGAGGTAGTGGCCGTCCACCGGGACGCGCGACAGCAGGTAGATGCCCGCGGCCGCGAGCAGCAGCCCGAAGATCATCACCGGCCGCGTCCCGGCGCGCGCGATCAGCGGGGCGGACGCGCCCGCCGCGACGCCCACGCCCGCGCAGAGCGGCAGGTAGGCCGAGCCGGTCTCCAGCGGCGAGTAGCCGAGGACGTTCACCATGTAGAGGCTCAGGAAGAAGAACATCGACAGGAACCCGGCGACCGCGACGAGCTGGGTGACGTCCGCGGCGGCCAGCCCCCGGATCCGGAAGATCGACAGCGGCAGCAGCGGGTTCCGGCCGCGCTGCTCGGTGACCAGGAAGGCCAGCAGGACCGCGGCGGAACCGGCGAGGCCGCCGATCGTGCGGCCCGCGTCCCAGCCCACCTCCGGGGCCTTGACCAGGGTGAACACCAGCAGCAGCATCCCGCCGGTGACGAGGACCGTGCCGAGCGCGTCGAAGCCCGCGAGCCGGGCGCCGCGCCGGTCGCCCTCGACCAGCAGGAACAGCCCGGCGATGACGAGGACGCAGACCGGGACGTTCACGAGCATCACCCAGCGCCAGCCGGGCCCGTCGGTGAGCAGCCCGCCGAACAGGACCCCTGCGGCGGAGGCGCCGCCGCCGACGCCGCCCCACACGCCGAGCGCCTTGGCGCGGTCGCCGCCCTCCTTGAAGGTGGTCGTCAGGATCGACAGCGTGCCGGGCAGCATCAGCGCGGCGCCGACGCCCTGCGCGAGCCGCGCGGCGACGAGCGTCCCGGGCGAGGCGGCGAGCCCGCCCGCGATCGAGGACAGCGAGAACAGCACGGTGCCCGCGACCACGATCCGGCGGCGTCCGAGCAGGTCGGCGAGCCGGCCGCCGAGGAGCATGAAGCCGCCGTAGGTCAGCAGGTAGCCGGACGGGACCCACTGCAGGTCCTGGACGGAGAAGCCCAGGTCGGCGCGGATCGCGGGCAGCGCCACGTTGACGATCGAGGCGTCGATGAAGTCCAGGAACGCGATGGCGCACAGCAGGGTCAGGGTGAGCTTGCCGCGTCCCGTCGCGAGGAGGGACGGAGGGGATTCGGTCATGCGGGCCTCCGGTCGATGGGCCCGCGCCGGTGACCTTCGGCGCGGGACGCTCGGGGGCTCGTTCGCTCCCCCGGGTCGGTTCGGTTCGCGTTCCATGAGCGGATCGGAGGGCGGGAGTGTGACGCGGCGGCCCGGGAATGTGGGTCAGGTCACAATCGGGTAGCGGATGTCACACTCGGGGGGCCGGCCGCGCTCAGAGGGGTGAGCGCAGAGGAGGTCGAGCCATGTCCGAAGGCACAGCCGCCGACATCGCGACGGAGGTGTTCGCCGGGCACCGGGAGCTGCTGTTCTCGGTGGTCTACAACATGCTCGGGAGCGTCGCCGACACCGAGGACGTCCTGCAGGACGCCTGGCTCGCGTGGGCGTCCCGCAGCGCCGCCGACGCCCCCGGGGAGATCGAGAACCCGCGCGCCTACCTGGTGCGGATCGCGGTCAACACGGCGCTGTCGCGGCAGGCCGCGATCAGGCGCCGCCGCGAGACGTACGTGGGGCCGTGGCTGCCCGAGCCGCTGGTGACCCGCGACGACGTGGACGAGTCCGCCGAGCGCACCGAGGCGGTCTCGATGGCGCTCCTGGTCGTCCTGGAGACGCTCACACCGCTGGAGCGGGCGGTGTTCGTCCTGCACGAGGTGTTCGGCTACGCGCACACCGAGATAGCGCAGATCCTGGAGCGCAGCCCATCGGCGGTCCGCCAGCTCGCGCACCGCGCCCGGGAGCACGTGCACGCCCGCCGCCCCCGCTACCAGGCCGACCCGAAGGTGCAGCGGAAGGCGACCGAGCGGTTCCTCCAGGCCGCCCTCGGCGGCGACCTCGACGCACTGATGGACATCCTCGCCCCCGACGTGACGCTGTGGACGGACGGCGGCGGCAAGTCCAGGGGCGTGGCGGCCCTGCGCCCCATCCAGGGAGCCGACCGGGTGGCGCGCGTCATCGCCGGGACGACCAGCCGCGCGCCCCTGGAGCTGGACATCTGCTACCGCACCGTCAACGGCGACCCGTCAGCGGTGCTGTTCGACAAGAACGCCCCGTTCGCCGTCATGGTCCTCGACCTGGACCCGGACGGCTACCACGTCCGCGGCGTCTACGCGGTCACCAACCCCGAAAAACTGACCCACATCGAGGAGAACGAGGAGATCGAGGACGAGGACTGAACTCGCGGCTCACGGGCGGCCCCGCGCCTCACCGTTCGGTGGTCGTCTCAGGGGGTGGCGCCGGAATGGGGCAGGACGCACATGGCGTCTAGGCCGAGGACGCGGTTGAGGCGGCCGAAGGCCAGCCAGGAGCCTATGCACATGCTCAGCTCCACGATCTCGGCCTGGGTGTAGTGGGCGGCCATGCGGGTCCAGAAGTCCTCGTCCAGGCCGTGGTGGTCGAGGATGTACCGCTCGGCGTATTCGGCGGCCAGGCGGGTGCGGTCGTCGAAGGCGTCGGTGGTGCGCCACTCGGCCACGGCGTCGGCGAACCCCTCCTCGACCTTCTGCCCGTCGCGCTCCGTCCGCCAGTCGAGGCAGAACAGGCAGCCGTTGAGCTGGGCGACGCGCAGCCGGGCGGCCTCGAACTCGCGGAGCCCGAGGGTGGTGTGCGCGTAGACGGCGAGGGAGAGGTTCGAGGCGGCGGGGCCGATGCCCGGCACCATCTCGCCCCACACGTACTGGATCGGGTCCTTGCCATCGGGGATCTCGATGTTCACGGGCCTGCCCTTCTGCTGACGCCTCTCATGGCGCCGTCCTGCCGAGTTTGCCCACGGCGGGACGGACGGGAACGTCGAGCGCGTCGTAGAGCCCCGGTTCGGCGTCCACGAGCCAGTCGATCGCGTTCACCAGGCGGCCGGCGGCGGTGGCGTTCCCGCCGGCGGCGCGGTTGCCGTGCTCGTCGGTGGCCTCGACGGTGACCTCGATGCGCGGGACGCCCTCGATGACCACGCGGTGCGCGCCGTCGCCGTCCGGAGGCACGGGCCAGTCGGGCGCGCAGGACGGGTGGATGCGCGTGACGTGCTCGACGACGATGCGGGGCTCGCCGCCCACGATGCCCTGGACCTCGAACCGCACCGCGCCCTGCGTCCCCTTCTCGAACTCGCCCATGGACACGGTGGTGATCGTGGCGTCGAGCGGGCGCCGGTCGACGGTCTCGCGGATCTCGTCCAGCTCGACGCCGAGAGCGCGGGCCATCAGCCTGACCTGGCCGCCCCACACCATGGTCGGGACGGTCGCGGCGAGCATCGGCGGCTCGTAGTCCATCGGCTGCCCCATGCCGACCAGGTACCGGACGGAGTCGGGCTGGTCGTAGGTGGAGTAGTCGAAGATCTCCTGGCAGCGGACGACGTCGATCGTGCCGCCGAGGCCGCTGACCAGCAGCGGCAGGACGTCGTTGCCCCACCCCGGGTCGACGCCGGAGGCGAACAGGGAGCCGCCGCCCTCGGCGATCGCATCCAGCACCGCCGCGCGCATCTCGGGCGGCGCGTTGCGCTGGTCGTAGAGGGCGTACAGGGCGGGTGTGACGACGACGGCCCCGGCGCGGATCGCCTTGAGGACGTCGGCGAGCGCGTCGTCCGGGCGGATGTCGCCGGACGCCGCGTACACGACGGCCTGCGGACGGTCGGCGAGCACGGCTTCGACGTCGGCGGTCGCCGCGACGCCCAGGTCGCGGCCGAGGCCGGCGAGGTCGCCCGCGTCCCGTCCGACCTTGCCGGGATCGTGGACGATCACGCCGCTCAGCCGGAGCGCCGGATTCGCCTCGACGGCCCGCACGGCCAGCCGTCCCATGTTGCCGGTACCCCAGACGACCACGGAGATCATGCGCGGAATGTACCAGGACCAAGCAAGCACTTGGTAGCCACATGTGGACACGTAAATCTTTCCCCCAGCTCGTGACGCGGCCCCTAAATCCATATAGAACACGTTCTAATCTCACGAGTGAGGGAGGTCACATGAGTGACACCACCCCGTCCCTTCGCGTGTCCCGTCGCGGTTTCATCGTTGGAACCGGTTCTATGGTCGGGCTGGGCCTGCTCGGCCGGACCGGAGCCGCGGCGGCCCCGGCCCCCGCGCCGATCGCCAACGGCGCCCGCGTACCCGTCCTCGTCATCGGCACCGGCTACGGCGGCTCGGTCGCCGCGCTGCGCCTCGCCCAGGCGGGCGTCGACGTCCACATGGTCGAGATGGGCATGACCTGGGACACCCCGGGTTCGGACGGCAAGATCTTCTCGGGCATGAAGTCGCCGGACTACCGCGCCTACTGGCTCCGGACGCGGACCCTGCAGCCCATCAGCAACTTCCTCGGCTTCCCGATCGACAAGGACGTCCCCAAGTACACCGGGATCCTGGACGCCGAGGACTTCGGCGGCATCCTCGTCTACCAGGGCCGCGGCGTCGGCGGCGGCTCCCTCGTCAACGGCGGGATGGCGGTCACGCCGAAGCGCTCGCGCTTCAGCGCCATCCTCCCCTCGGTGAACGCCGACGAGATGTACAACGTCTACTACCCGCGCGCCAACTCCGGGCTCGGCGTCAACGAGATCGACCGGGCCTGGTTCGACACGACCGACTGCTACCAGTACGCCCGGGTCGGACGGAAGCACGCCGAGCGCTCGGGGTTCGAGTTCGTCTACGTCCCGAACGTCTACGACTTCAACTACATGAAGCAGGAGGCGGCGAACGCCGTCCCGAGGTCGGCGCTGAACACCGAGATCCTCTACGGCAACAACTACGGCAAGAAGTCACTCCAGAAGACCTACCTGGCGCAGGCCAAGGCCACCGGCCGGGTCGCCATCTCGGCCCAGCACAGGGTCACGTCGGTGTCCCCCGCGTCCGGCGGCGGATACACGGTCGCCATCGAGCAGATCGACACCACCGGCAACGTCGTGGCGACCAAGACGGTGACCGCCGACCGGGTGTTCTTCGCCGCCGGCAGCGTCGGCACCAGCAAGCTGCTGGTCAAGCTCAAGGCGACCGGCGCGCTGCCCAACCTGAACGGCGAGGTCGGCAAGGGCTGGGGCGACAACGGCAACGTCATGGTCGGCCGCGCCAACCACATGTGGGACCCGACCGGCAGCCTCCAGTCGTCCATGCCCACGGGCGGCATCGACAACTGGGACGCCGGCGGCGCGTTCGCCGAGGTCGCGCCGCTGCCCACCGGCATCGAGACGTACGCCTCGTTCTACCTGTCGATCACCAACACTCCGCACCGGGCCGAGTTCTCGTGGAACGCCTCCGCCGGACGCGTCGACCTCAACTGGCAGAAGTCCTGGAAGCAGTCCAGCATCGACATGGCCAAGACGATCTTCGACAAGATCAACAGCAAGGAGGGGACGATCTACCGGACCGACCTCTTCGGCACCTACAAGATCTGGGGCGACCACCTCACCTACCACCCGCTCGGCGGCGCCGTCCTGAACAAGGCCACCGACAACTACGGCCGCCTGCACGGCCACCCCGGCCTCTACGCGATCGACGGCTCGCTCATCCCGGGCAACACCAGCGTGAACCCGTTCGTCACCATCACCGCCCTCGCCGAGCGGAACATCGAGAAGATCATCGCCACCGACCTGTGATCCACCGGGATCCGGCCACGGGCGCGTGTGGCCGGACCCCTTCCACGGGCGCACGGCTCTACGGGCAGGCGGGGAACAGCCGCCGCGTCCCCGTGCCGGCCGCGTAGGCGGCGGGATCGCTGAACCGGCAGCCGAAGTCCGGACGCGCCACCACCGACGGCCTCGTGACCACGTCCCCGGCGGGCCGCACTCCCCGGTCGATCCAGCGGACGAGATCGTCCCAGGCCGCGCCCGCCTCACCGCCTGAGAACTCGCAGTGCTGGGCCGTGCGGACGGCACGCTGGACGAGCAGCCTCGACCGGTGGTTCCGCGCGACCTCCTTCGCGTAGATCTGCTCCATGGAGAACGGGACGAACAGGTCCCCCAGCCCGTGCAGGCTCAGGACCGGGACGTCCGGACGCCCGTTGATGCGCGGAACCTGGGACAGCCGGTTCGACAGCCGCGCCGGCAGGTTCTGGACCCGCACCCGCTGGACCGTCCTGTTCACGTCGACCGGGCTGTTCGGCTCGTACCGGGTGAACAGGTTCGTCCCCAGCTGCCCCGGCTCCTCGGCCAGGGTCGCGTCCGGCTTGGGAGGCTCGGCCAGCGTGAACGGGAAGTCCTTCCAGACCGCGAACGAGTTCACAGCGCCGGGACGCTCCCCGCCCGTCCGGTTGACGACGATCGAGCGGAACTGCTTCCCGCGCTCGTTAGTGGTGTCCGGCCCGCCCGGCTGCAGCCCGGTCAGCCCGAGCGCCGCCTCGATCTTCGGGACGGTCACCGTCGCGTACTGCTCGGTGACCGGGTACTCGCGGACGCCGGACAGGGCCTGGGCGACGAGGTTGTAGTCGAGGAAGTAGTCGAACAGCTCGTCGTCGCCGAGCACCCCGCACATGGGAAGCGCGCCGTCGTAATACCCGGGGAACTGCTCCAGCGAGCGTCCGATGATGTGCCCGCCCATGGAGACCCCGGCGATGATGCGCTGCTTGGGCCGCCCCACCTTCGCGGCGAAAAGCTCGGCCACGTCGCGAGTGCTCAACACGCCCGCGCGAACGTCGTACCCGTTGTCGTAGTAGGACGACGCGGCCCACGCGTACCCCTGGTCAAGGAGCCGTTGCCGCAGGCCGAACGAGGGCGGCCCCACCGTGAGCACCTTCCCCTGCCCGGCATAGCCGTGCGCCCAGAGCGCCAGCTTGCCGTTCCACTGCGGCGGCACCTCGATGTCGTAGGCCGCATGCCGGTGGACGCCCTGGATCACCCGCGACGGCTCCCCGTGCACCTGGACGGGCGCGAGCGGCGGATTGACGATCGTGTACCCGGGGAGCGGCTGGTCGCCGGGAACCCGGTCGGCACGGGCCGCACCAGCCGGAACGAGCGCGGAGAGCACCAGCGCGGAGAGAACGGCGAGGGGACGAATGCGCATGAAGCGCATTACATACCGTCCGGTCGGTCAATGGAATGACGAGACCGCATCCGGCCCCTCGTGCTCGTCGCGCGGACGGGCGGCAGCGCCATCCGGTCTTCCGCGTAGCCCGCCGTCTAGAAGCCCAAGAGGCGCGCTCCGACGCCGGGCGACCTCCGGCGCGATCAGGCCCCCGGATTCGCATAGCGGTCGGCCGTGGCCCGTACCCGCAGGGACGGGCCACGACCGAAAGGGTCAGCGAGACGGTCCGGTGGAGGTGTCACCGGAGGCGCGCCGCTTGTTCTCCAGTTCGGTGACGTTGCCGCTCTTACGAGCCGTCCCGGAACGCGTTCTGCGTACGGTGCCACCGCGGTCGCGGGTGGCGCGCATGACGTCGACCATGGCGGTGGGCCCCCTCCATCCTCGATCCTTGGCGTAGGCACGGGCGTCCCGGCGCAGCTTGACAACCGCCTCGGAACCTCCGCGCGGTATCCACGAGCGAGTGGCGGCCCTGGTGACTCGGCGCCGTTCGCGGCCCTCGTCACGCGCGATCCGATATTCGGTGCGGTGCTGGAGCCAGGTTGGCAGGGCGGGTTGGAGCAGCGCGGCGACGGCTCCGAAGAGCGCCACAACGGCGACGCAGCCCGCGACCCACCGGGCCAATGCCGGGTCGCCGGTCGCCTCGAACACCGCCACGGCGGCGGCAGCGGGGGTGCCGGCCGCGAGTGCGACCAGGCTGCACCCCTGTTTCCAGGTCACCGCCGCCTCGCCTCCCCGCTCTGCGCCGCGGTGCGGCACGGACCGGCATCGGACATGCTCCCCAACAAAGCGGCGGAGTAGGTATCAACCTGTGCGGCTTTGCCGTACGGTGGAACCACAATGTGCTCAGGTATGGGTAGTGCCGAGTCTTTCCCGGCACCAACGCTCCTGTGATGCATTAAAACCACCCCAGGGCTCTCCTCTAGTGAAATCGGGACGGGTCTTGCGGGGTGAGGGCCGTCAACCTACCGGTGAGCTGCGCCAACAACCGGCGGTAGGGATGACGGCCCTCGGCTTATCCGGGCTTTCCGCTTTTCGCTTCCCGGACAAGATCTATAAGAAAAGGGCCACGGCCGGGTCCGTCTCCTAGTTGCCCTTACAGGAAATGCCGTGAGCCCCATCTGGACTGATCACGAAGTGCCGCTTATCGATACCTCCTGGCCCACCCGCTCCCCGAACCGCGTTCTGCCCGGACCGCGTTCGGTCAACTGGCTCCGCAGCGTCTGCTACCCCGGCGAGGACAGCGTGACAGGACCGGAAGAGTCGCGTTTCCGCACTAGGCAACGACTCTACTCCTCCACGGCCCCAAAGTTGCGCACACGTTGCCCCTTGCCGCCGATGTCGCCCATATCACTACTAAGAGTGAGCAAACGATCATGATTAGTGTTTTCGATCATGCGTGCGAATCATGCAAAACTGCTCATTACGTGGCGAGTCGGACGCTTTACATGCGACGGTCAGACGTCAAGCGATGGCTCGTCATCGAGATACCCGTGAGTACGGTCGCATTCCAGCGCGACGCCGTCGACAACTACCGGCAGTAGTAAGCACTCCGACAGGAGCGAAGAGCATCTACGTTCCTTGATAAGGCTTTACAAAGTATATTCCGTCACCGACAGTGACGATCTATGACTGCAACATCATGCTGATGCGGAGGTGTGCCGGAGGTGACGCAGCGACGTATCCATAGCGCCCGCTCTGGCTTGGGTTGCGGAGGAGGCAGCAGAGCCGCCTGCTGTTCCCAGTTGTCGGCGTATCGTGGAGGATCTCTTCGAGCCGCTCGCTCAGCATCCGGTAGCGGCCGGGATCCCGGCCCCGGTTGACCTCGATGCAGCCGGGACGGGATCGCCTCGGCCTCCGCGACCAGCCGGTCCCGGGCCTTGATCAGGGCCTCGCGGTAGCGGATCGTCGCCCCCTGCCGTTGGCGACGATTTGCGCCTTGAACCCGCCGAACAGCACCCCGGCGACGTAGTGGCGCAGCATGTGCCGGGCCTTGGCTTCGATCAGCTCCTCGGCTTCGAGGACGTCGCCCCGGGTGGCGTACCGGCGCTGGAGCGCCTCGCGCTCCTGCTCGCTCTACTCGGCGAACATCTCTCGAAGACCTCGTCGAGGTCGCGGACGGCGCCCTTGACGGTGTTGCCCTCGTAGAAGATCCGCACGACCGCGCCGTCCGCCTCAGCGTCGGCGAGCGGGTAGCGGTCGATGACCGGGCCGAAGATCTGGCTGGTCCGCTTCTTCTTGCCCATGATGATCGGCGTACCGGTGAAGCCGATTCGTGCGCAGTTGGGCAGCGCTTCGAAGAGGTTCGTGTCCAGCCGCGAGCCGTGCGACCGGTGCGCCTCGTCGTTCAGGATGACGACCGACTCGTCGGCGTTTCAGCTCGCCGAGCGAGGGCGCCGTCTCGCTCGGCCCCCGTCGGACTTCCGGGCGGCCACGTCCTGTTGCTTCAGGATCATCACGGCGACGATGCCCGGCCCGTGCTCCGAGAGGAGCCGCTTGGCCTTCTTGACGCTTGCGGCCTCCTGGATCTCCTCGCCGGTCATCAGCGTCCTGGAGAGTTGCCTTTGCAGCTGCGTCCGGTCGGTGACCAGGACGACCTTGGCGGCGGCCAGCCCCTCGATCGACCGCATCCGCGACGAAGACCTCCTGACCCTCCGTCCCAATGCGGCCTCGGCCGACTCCCGACCAGGCCAACGCGGACGGCAACGCCGCCGCCCGAACCCGCCGAGCCAAGCCCACCGCAGACCGCAAAAAGCCCCCCACCGGCACGTCCTGACCTCAAGCGCGGTTGCCGTGGTGGCTGGGGGGCAGCGTCAGGCGGCGTTGGTGGGCCGGTCGGTGACGGGAAGCCTCATGGTGTGGTCGCCGAAGTCGGCCACCAGGTCGAGGTGTCCTCCGAGTGCCTCGACGTATCGGGCGATGACCTCGATGGAGGTGACCTCACCGTGTTCGATCTGGGAGATGCGGGCGACGCTCACGCCCATGCCAGCGGCGAGGTCCTTCTGGCCGAGGCCAGCGTGCTTGCGGGCTTCGGCGAGCTGGTGTCCGCGCGTCTCGGCGAGGAGCCTGCGTGCTCCGGACTCGATCTCGGAAGGGGAGACGCCGGCGGCGTGCAGTTCTTGTTCCAGGGTTTCCCAGTCCTGCGGAGTGCGCTTGGGCACGGTCACTCCTCCTCTTGGGTGGTGTGGTCGATGTAGAGCTGTTCGGCCAGTGGGATCTTGTCGCGGTACCACCGCTCCCAGTTGCCCGCCTTGTCGCCGCCGAGCAGAAGGAGCGCTGATCGTGTCGGGTCGAATGCGAAGATTATCCTTATCTCGGATCGGCCGCGGGAACCGGGTCGTAGCTCCTTGAGGTGGTGCAGGTTGCTGCCTTTGAGGCGGTCGACCAGGGGTCTGCCCAAGGTCGGGCCCTCTTCCCGTAGTGCCGCCACGGCCTGGGCGACCTGCGTGGCAGAGCCGAGATCCTCTTTGATCAAGGTACGGAACCACGTCGCGTACTCCTCGGTCACTTTCACGGCCCAGGTCAACGACGGTCCTCCTTCGAAACTTAAGGATAGCCTTAACCTAGTCTCCTGCCTCCTCCCACGAGTGCTGACAGGCGAACTGGGCTGGGGCGGCCTCCGGCGGGTCTCAGGATCAGCAGAGAGGCCCATCGGCGCGAGGCCCGCACTGATGCCGCTAGTCGTGTTCCAGCACCACGGCGGCCAGCCGGTTCTGCTCCGTCACGCACCGACCGCGCCCGACGATCACGCCACGGTCACGTGATGGTCAACGCCGGCCGGTGGGCTGGGATACCTTCTCGTCCGAGCCGGGCCAGGCCCCGCGGGCGCTGATCTCGAGCATCAGGGCGGCGATGTTCCAGGCGTCGTCGGCACCGCTGTGGTGACGGCCCTCGAGGGGAAGGCCGACGTGCTCCAGCGCCGCACTCATCCCGGGCTTCCTGCGGAGGTTGAAGCAGTGGGTGAAGGCCTGCTTGGCGTTGGTGTGCCGCGAGCCGAACGGGTAGGAGACGCCTCCGTCCGAGCACTGGCGCTCGAACTGCCTGCGGTCGTAGTCGCCCCAACTCACCCAAGCACGGGACCGCGACCGGTGCTCCCGTTCCAGGAGGGCGCACGCCTCCCTGAATTCGAGCCCGCCCTCGACTTCGGCCGAGGTCAGCCCGGTCAACTCAGTACAGAACGCACTTACCGCCGAGCGGGCAGGGCGGACCAGAATGCGGTGCTTGGCCACCCGCTTCCGCGCCTCCACGTCCACCACGCAGAGCCCGATCTCGATGATCTCGCTGACCTCCCCGGGCGGCGGACGTCCCTCCCAACAGGTCGCTTCCACATCAATGACATTGAGAAACTGCCCAAAATTTTCCATAGCCAAGCAACGCTACCGACGAACTCCCGGCCTGGCGACTCGTTTATGGACGCCCACCTGAATTGCGAGGAGGTATGGAGACCGGAAAACGCGGATCTCCGTCCGGACGGTGAGGGAGGCGGTTCGTCGCGGGACCGGAGCGTGGGGTCACATCGTGTACACCTGGCCGGTCTGGCGGCCCTCGATCGAGCGGATGTAGGCGTCGGCGGCGACGGCGACCGGGACGGGCTGGAAACCGGCGAACAGGTCGCCGTAGACGTCCATCGACTCGGCGAAGACGGTGGGGCTCACGGCGTTGATCCGCTGGCGGTGCGGAAGTTCGATCGCGGCGGCTCGGACGAACGCCTCGACGGCGCCGTTCACCGTGGACGCCACCGAGCCGGTGACGACCGGGTCACGAGTGAGGACGCCGGTGATGAGAGTGAACGAGGCCTCCCCGCCCATGAGCATGCTGCCTTGACGGACGAGTTCGATCTGGCTGAGCGCCTTGCCGGTGAGGCCGTCTCGCATGTCC
Source organism: Actinomadura sp. NPDC000600 (assembly GCF_040492135.1). Lineage (NCBI taxonomy): Bacteria > Bacillati > Actinomycetota > Actinomycetes > Streptosporangiales > Thermomonosporaceae > Actinomadura > Actinomadura sp. NPDC000600. The sequence goes on along the minus strand of NZ_JBEUPD010000007.1, from coordinate 88,028 downwards.
TGGGCGCTCAGCTCGGTGAAGGGCTTCCACGGAACGCTGCCCGCGGTGTTCGCCACGGCGTCGACCCGGCCCGCCCGTTCGTACATCGACCGGATGGAGTCCGGGTCGGTGATGTCGACGGAGATGTCGGAGCCCGAGCGCGAGGCGGTGACGATCTGGTGGTCACGCTTCCGCAAGGCGCTGTGGACGGCGCTTCCGAGGGTGCCGTTCGCGCCGATGAGCAGGATCTTCATGGAGGGATGATCGTTCGTCACGGTCCCGAAGTCCAGCCATAAAGGTCGTCCCAAACGGGGAGGGCATGCCGCACCGCGGGATCGGACGTACGGTCAGAGAAGCGTGACCTTGGGTTGGAGCCGCAGGTACTCGCCGTACCGTCTGGCGGCCTGGTCGAGGGCTTCGAGCTGCGGACGTGTCAGCGCCCGGTAAGGCCGCAGGTCGAACCGCACATGGTCGCGGCCGACGGTGCGTCGCATGGAGGCGGAGAGCTGGGCGTCGACCAGGGCCATCCCGATCGCGGCCTCCCGGGTGCGCGGCACGTCGCCGGCGGCGTCCAGCACCCAGCGGGAGTCCTGGTAGCCGCGGTACGTCTCGTCGAGGATCTGCAAGAGGTGGCCCCCGGGATCCTGCGGTCCGTCGGGAACGTCTCCGGGCGCGTGCCAGAAAGTGCGCCCGTCGTGCTGGAACGAGTCGAGCCGATCACGCACCTGGTGCAGGCCGGCACGCACGTCGGTGAGGGTGAGCGTCGCCCAGTAGGCGAGGTCCCGTTCGGTCGCCGGGCCATGCCCGGTGAAGTACCGCAGCGCGAGTTCGGTCAGGGCCTCGGTCCGGTCGAGGCGCCGTGGTGCCGGCACGCGCTCGGACATGAGCGCGTAGGTGTGTTCGCCCTCGACGGGTCGCCCGCTGCAGATCAGGCCGTCCAGCTCGGCGTGGGCCAGCAGGATGACCGGCATCTGCCCGCCGCCCTGGACACCGCGCTCGCGCAACTCCTCAGCCAACTGCTTGCGCGTGAGATGGCCACGGCTCGCCAACGCCTCCATGAGGGCGGCGACCGCCCGGTCGATGGCACGTTCGTCGAGGCCGTGGGTATCGCGCAGCTGCCGGCCGGTGACTTGGCGGACACGAGGACCGGTCAGGTCGAGCAGCCAGCCGACGTCCTCGGCTCGCACGAAGTGCCACGTCGGGCGCAGCACATGCGTGCGCACGATGGCGCCGTCGTCGAGGAGGGTCGCCAGATCGGCCTGGTCGGGGTTCCGTGTGCGGGAGGCCACGGCCCAAGCCGCCTGGCTGGAGTTCTCCGCCTGGACGGCCAGCAGTGATCCCACCGCCTCACCCGCCGACCCGGCGTGGGGCCAGACCAGGTGCTGAGAGCGCAACCGCCAACGAGCGATGTCGATGTCCCGCACCACGCCCCCATCTCCTGGACTCGAACCGGGAACAGCCTAGGCAGGCGCTCTGACATTCAGCCGGTCGGCGGACGTTCGTCAGCCCAAAGGCGCTCACGCCCCTTCCGCAGCGACCGTTGCGGAAGGGGCGCGGCTACGCGGTAATCCGTTGGGCACGGGGTGCGACCCGCCCGAACTTCGAGGGTCGGCGGGGCGCACCCCGGCGCTCAGTTGTAGAAGGTCGCGCTGTGGATGTCCACCGGGTTGGCGGTGTCGCCGGTGGCCACGCCGTAGACGGCCAAGAAGGCCGAGCCGGTCGAGACCAGGCCGGTGTAGTCACCGAGCATCCGACCGGAACTCGTCGACGGCACCGTCCGCGCGTCGAAGGGGCCCTCGACGTGCCGCTCGCGCCACGATCCGGACTTCGTGCATTCCTGCGCGCAGGTCACGGCCCAGAAGTCGGTGGGCAGGCCGGCGGCGGACGTGTTCTTCCGGAAGTCGTAGTACGTGACCGCCACGGTGCCGCCGGGGGATACCGCGATCGCCGGTACCACGGCCGAACCGGAGGGCGTCTTGTCCACGCGAACCGGGCTGGACCAGGTCTTCCCGCCGTCGTTGGACTCCGCGTACTGGACGTGGAAGGTGCCGTCGGCGTCCTGGCTCTGCCAGACGATGTTCGCCGTCTTGCCGCCCGGCCGGGCCGCCAGCAGCGGCAGCGAGGCGTTGCGCACGGGGTCACCCGAGTTGTCGGGGTCGGGGACCTTGGTGCCCACGGCCATCGGAGCCGCCACGTTCAGCGTCGGCGCCGACCAGGTGTCGCCGCCGTCGGTCGAGCGGATGACCTGCGTGGCGGCGGTGGTGTCGGTCTCCTGGTGCATGCCCATCAGCAGCGTCCCGTCGGCCAGCGGCACCAGCTCGGTACCGATGACGCCGCTGTTGGTCGGGAAGTCGTACACCTTCTTCGTGGTCCAGGTACGCCCGTCGTCGGTCGACTTCGCCATGTAGATCGGCTGTACCCAGCTCTGCGTCGTGTCGGTCGACCGGGTCTCGACCCGGTCCCACACCGCGTAGACCACGCCCGGGTGGTACGGATCGGCCGTGATCGCGGGGCGGTCGTTGAAGAACTGCGGATCGTCGTCGCGCTTCAGGGTCACCGGACGATCCCAGTGCATGCCGCCGTCACCGGACCGCGACACCAGGATCGCCGTCGTCTCGCCGGTACGCGACAGCGAGAACGACGCGGCCACCGCCGCACCGGACGGCGTGATCGTGACCCAGTGGTCCGTCGTGACGTCGTAGTCGCCGCCGTTGGCCGCGGTACCGCCGTCGCACCGGGAGAACGCGGGCTGCTCCGCCGACGGACGCCACGTCGCGCCATTGTCGTCGGACACGGCGGTGGCGGTTCCATTGCTCCCGTACCTGTTCCACCGGTCCTGCTGGTACACCGCGACCAGATGCGACGGCCGCTTCGGATCACGAGCCACCATGGGCTGAACCTCGGTGTTCGGGTTCAGCACATAACCGTCGCCTTCGGGCTGCCCACACCCCGAAGGCAGCGCACTTCTACCCGATATCCGCACCACACTGGCAGGGTCGGACGCGTCCGCGGAGGCGGATTGAACCGCGAAGTTCAAGGCGAACACGGTGGCCGCCATGGCCGCCATTAACGTCGAAGGTCGTTTCAACGGTGCCTTCCTCATCCTCGATCGGGGGTCTCCGCAGGACGCGGCCATGAACCGGACAACGCGCCCCAGCGGACGCCGGAACGGCACGACCGACGCTACAGTCCAAGATCGACTTCTATCCCGCGAACGAGGAAATCAAGATCATCTCCGACCTCTCCCCGACCGGTCGGCCCGCCGCGCCGGCCGCTCAGCGAGGAAGGTCGAGGGCGTCGCGCTTCACCCGGGCCAGCAGCCCGCCGAACGCCTCCCGCCCGAACACCAGCCGTTCCCCATCCGGATTCCTGGAGTCCCGCACCCACACCCGACCGCCCAGCTCCGCCAGCTCCACGCATGCATCGTCATTGCCGCCGCCGCTGTGGGAGCTCTTGCGCCAATTGCTCACTCGTACTTCCTCAGCATCCGATCCATCAGGGCTTGCGAGTCCGTTCGAGGCAGGGCAAGTGCCCCGATCTGGTCAAAACGTACTTCGAGTAGGGCTGACTCGTCACCGGCTTCGATCAACCGCCCGGCGACCTGCGCGACGGCGTAGGAAACGCCCCGACCATTGATCGTCATCACCTGGAAGTGCCCGTCGTGCCCTGGATGCCACCCCGAAGCGCGCGGGACGACGCGGACGCAGACGCGGTCGGTGTCCCCCAACTCGATGAGATGGTGCAACTGCTCCGCCATGACTTCGCAACCGCCCACGACGTTGTCGAGTACCTCTTGGTCGATGAGAATCCACAGGTAAGGCGGCTCCTTCCGCAGCAAAATCTCCTGGCGCTTCATCCGGGCCTGAGCTTCAGCCTCGGCTTCATCGGCACGACCCGCGGCTTTGAGGAGAGCCTGCGCATATGCCTTGGTCTGCGCCAAGGCCGGGACGGTCTTGCCGTGGTACATCTTGATGACGTCGGCCGCCTCCTCGTACTGGAGGTACTGCTTGAACCAGTCGGGGTCGTGCCCACCGCACGCGAACATGTGCAGCCGCTCGAAGTGACCGCCCGTGTTCCACGCCTGGTCAAGACGCTTCATGTATGTATCGCGCGGTCGCAGGCGTCCCGCTTCCCAGTTGGATACGGTCGCGCGGGTCACGTGAACGATCATGGCGGTCTGGGCGAGTGAGAGACCACGCTGCGTACGGTAAAACCACAGGTCAAAGGCCAACCAGGCCCACAGCGAAGACGCGGGGTCGATCGACTCTCGAACGCTCATCGCTCCCCCATAGGTGTATCGCGCCATTCCGCAATCACTTCACGTTAAGACGGAACCACCCAGAGTGAGAGCACAATCCGCCGACTCGGGATGGCTCTCAATGGACGATCTTCAAATCACCAGCTCGGCGCATGGTGTGCCGGAGGTGCGACTGACCCTGCTCGCCGTGCCGTCGAGCGTCGTGCTGGCCCGGGAGCTCGTCCGGTACACGTTGACGAACTGGGGATTCGGCCGCGACCTGATCAACGACTCGGCGCTCGTCATGAGCGAGATCGTCACCAATGCCGTGGACGCGGCCTGCGGGCGGCAGATCCGCCTCCGCTGCGCCTTGCAGGACGGAACGCCGCTTCTGGAGTGTTGGGACCCCTCCCCCGAGCTCCCGTCCCCGCGCCCGCTGTCCCTCACGGCCGAGAACGGGCGCGGGCTGGCCATCGTCTCCGCCTACGTGAAAGAGACCGGCACCCGCCCCTCCGCCACCGGCGAAGGAAAGGTCGTCTGGGCCCTCATGCCGACCTGACCCCTCGCCCGTACCTCGGCCTCCGCCCGGGTCATCGGCGGATCGCGCCGTAGAGCGAGCCTGCGAGCAGCGTGATGCCCGACAGGACGCCGCTGACGAAAGGGATCCATTCCACGGACGACACCGCGGCCATGATCATGCCCGCTGCCCCGAGACCGGTCAGCACGACCCCCGGCACCGCGATGGAGCCCCTCTTCCACACCCGCGCCAGCACGACGAAATGCAGGCCGACGATCAACGCGATCCAGGCGACGTTGATCTCCTGGGGCGCGTCCAGCGCCCGTAGCGCGGCGATCCCGCCGAAGATCAGCGCGAACTCCGCGGCCACCACGAGCCCGAACCGCGGCCCGAACCACCCTGGCCGCGCGTCGCCGCGTCCCGTCCCCCCGCGCCGGTCGCCACGGAAGCCGGTCACCACCACCGCGAGCAGGCACAGCACCGCCAGGATCCGCACCGCGATTCCGGCGGGCTCCGGGAGGGGGTCTCCTGCGTTGGCGAGCACGAAAGCCGTTCCGAAGCCGGAACCGATCAACAAACCGAGCAGTTGTGGTGACACGCGGATGATCTTATGGCCGACGGCCTGGTCCGCCGCGCCGGCCGGAAGGCCACGGCGCCTCCCCGCAGCATGCGGGGAGAGCGGGGCGGTTTTTATTCGATGGAGGCGGCAGGGGTGTGCCGCGTAGCGTGAGCGGCATGGCACGAGGCATCTGGTCGCAGAAGGTCCGCAGCGCCCGCTGACGGCGGCGCCTTCCCCCTTTCTGAATCCGCGCTCGCCGTTCCGGATCCCGCCGGGCGGCGGTCTGCTGCTGCCCGGCTCCATCGCGAGCTGCGGAGCACCCTTTGAGCCTCATTCCGATTCCCGAGAACATGTCCCTGCCCGTTCCGGCGGGCGAAAGCGCACACATACGCGCCGAGAACGTCGCGGTCACACGCGGGTCGCGGCGCATCCTCCACGACGTGTCGGTCACCGTGTCGGCCAGGTCCCGGATCGCCGTCGTCGGGGAGAACGGCCGCGGCAAGACGACGCTGCTGCACGTTCTTGCCGGGTTGATCCAGCCCGACGAGGGCACCGTGCACCGCGCGGGCACGATCGGCCTGGCCCGCCAGGAGCTCGCGGCGCGCGACGGTGAGACCGTCGGAAACCCTGACGTCCGCTGCGGTGGCCGCCCCGCTCGCGGCCCTCGCCGCGCTGGACGAGGCGACCACGGCCGTGACCGCCGGTGATCCGTCCGCCGACGACCGCTATGCCGCGGCTCTGGAGGCCGCCACCCGGCTCGACGCGTGGGACGCCGAACGCCGTGTCGACGTCGCCCTCGACGCCCTCGGCGCGTGCACGGACCGCGACCGCCGCTTGGCGACGCTGTCGGTCGGGCAGCGCTACCGGGTGCGGCTGGCATGCCTGCTCGCCGCCCGGCACGACGTGCTGCTGCTCGACGAGCCGACCAACCACCTCGACGCCGGCGGGCTGGACTTCCTGACCCGCCGCCTACGCGAGCACGAGGGCGGCCTCGCCGTCGTCAGCCACGACCGGGCGCTGCTGCGCGACGTCGCCGACCGGTTCCTCGACCTCGACCCCAGCCGCGACGGCAAGCCGCGCCTCTACGCCGGCGGCTATGACGCGTGGCAGGACGCCCGGCGGAGCGAGCGTGAGCGCTGGGAGCAGGACTACGAGCAGCAGCAGGCCGAGCACCGGCGGCTGCAGGACGCGGTGTCCAAGGCTCGCGACCGGCTGTCCACCGGTTGGCGGCCGGACAAGGGCACTGGCAAGCACCAGCGCCAGTCCCGTGCGCCCGGCGTCGTCCAGGCTCTGAACCGGCGGCAGGACGCCCTTGAGACGCACCTCATCGACGTGCCGGAGCCGCCGCCGACCCTGCGGTGGCCCGACCTGGGGATCCGGTCGCGAGCACCGCAGTTGCGGGCGCACAGCGTCACCGTCGAGGGACGGTTGGCCGGTCCGGTCGACCTCACCCTGGACGGCGGCGACCGGCTGCTCGTCACCGGCCCCAACGGCGCCGGGAAGTCCACGCTGCTCGCGGTGCTGGCCGGTTCTCTCCCGCCCACCCGCGGACGCCTCTGGACGGCGAACGGCACCCGTGTCGTCCTGATCACGCAGGAGACCGTCGAGCACGTCCCGGAGCTCACCGCCCGGGAGGTGTACGACCAGCACGTGGGGCGGCTGGTGGCCCGACGGGCGCTGCGCGACGCCGACATCGTCCCGCTCGGGTCGCTCGGGCTCCTGGACTCGGCCGCGATGCGCACGCCGACCGCGCGGATGTCGCAGGGCCAGCAGCGGCGCCTCGACCTGGCGCTCGCGCTGGCCGGGCGGCCCGGCCTGGTCCTTCTCGACGAGCCGACCAACCACCTGTCGTCGGCGCTGGTCGACGAGCTGACCGGCGCGATCCGCGCCACCGGCGCCACCGTCGTCGTCGCCACCCACGACCGGCAACTGCTGAGGGACCTCGCCGACTGGCCTCGTCTGGAGATCGGACGGTCGGAAGGCTGATGAGGACGGGGCCCGGCCGGGCCCCGTCCTCACCGAGCATCACCTGCGGGAACTCTCCGGTAAATGCGCACCGCGATGGGTCAATGCGTCGGAGATTGTGCGATTCGGGGCCTTCAATGACGCTGGGGAAGGGCTGGCAGGACGCGGAGACGGCGGGCAAGCCTGACGTAACGACCAGCCGACGAGAGGCAGTCATGACGACCGAGGTGTCGGACCTGACGCGTGGCGTGCGCGCGCTGGTCGACGACAACATGGAACGGCTCTGGCAGGACCTGGCGTGCCTCGTCGAGATACCCAGCTACGCCGCGAACCCGGAGGGCGTCCAGAACGCCCGCCATGAGGTCGTCCGCCTCTTCCAGCAGGCGGGGATCGCCCATGTGGAGGAGGTGGCGGTCTCCCACGAGGGCAGGACGGCGACGCCCCTCGTCTACGGCGAGCATCCTGCGCCGCCCGTGGCCGGGGCGCCGACGGTGCTGCTCTACGCGCACTACGACGTCCAGCCGCCGGGCGACGGCTGGGACACCCGTCCGTTCATAGCGACGGAGAACGAGATCGCCGGGGTCCGCCGGCTGTACGGCCGGGGCACCGCCGACGACAAGTCCGGGATCTGCATGCACCTGGCCATGCTGCGGATGTTCGGCAAGGACATGCCCGTCAATCTGAAGCTCGTCATCGAGGGCGAGGAGGAGACCGGGACCGGCATCCTCGAGGACTATCTCGCCTCCGAGACGGGTCGCGCGGACCACCGCTTCACCGCCGACCTGATCGTGATGGCCGACACCGGGAACGTCCAGCGCGGGCAGCCCACCATCACGACGAGCCTGCGCGGCCTGGTCGCCGTAGACGTCACGGTGAGCACGCTCCACAGCCCGGTGCACAGCGGCGTGTACGGCGGGCCGGCGCCGGACGCGTTCATGGCCCTCGTCCGCATGCTGGCCGCGCTCCAGGACGACCAGGGCGACGTCCTGCTCCGGCTGGACAAGGAGGACCTCGGGTGGCCGAACGTGCCGGACGACCGGTTCCGCCACGACGCCGGCCTGCTGGAGGACGTGCAGCTGATCGGCACGGGCCCGCTCGCCGAGCGCCTGTACGGCAAGCCGTCCGTGAACGTCGTCGGCCTGGACGGCGTCCCGCCCATGGCCGGTGCCACCAACGCGCTGCGGCCGTCCGTCACCGCGCAGATCAGCGTCCGGCTGGCCCCGCATCAGAACCTCAAACAGGCCCGCGAGGGGCTCACCGCACGGCTCAGGGAGGTGGCCCCCTGGGGCGCACGTGTGGAAGTGACCCCGGCCAATGAGGGCGCGGGGTTCGCAGCCGACCCCAACACGCCCCGTATGAAGGACGCCCACGTCGCCTTGGAGCAGGCGTACGACGGCAAGCCCGTCGCGCACGCCGGGCAGGGCGGGGCGATTCCACTGGCCAGCGCGTTCCGCGCCGCCAACCCGCAGGCGGACATCCTGCTGTGGGGCTGCGAGGAGCCCACGTGCGCCATCCACGCTCCGAACGAGAGCGTCAGCTATTCCGAGCTCCAGTCCATGACGGAGGCGGAGGCCCTGCTGCTGAAGGCGAGCGGCATGCACGCCCGGAAGGGAGATCCACGATGACGCACCCCATCGGCCGTCCCACCACCGAATGCACCGAGCGCGACTGGCAGAACGGGGCTAGGCCCAGCCAACAGGTCTTTGGACCGAGGCCACCGTTCGCCCCCGACCCGCAGGACTTCTTCCTGGACGGCAGTGGGGTGCCGCCCAATAGGCGCAGCACAGTACTGCGCCGCCTGGCCGCCTACCTGTCGGACTGGCGCGACCACATGCTCGGCTACCAGATCAACGAGGACATGGGCGCCTATCAGCAGGACATCGGGCAGTTCCTCACCAGCCACATCAACAACATCGGCGACCCGTTCCAGGAGAGCGGCTACAAGGTCAACTCCAAGGTCGTCGAGCAGGCGGTGCTGTCGTACCTCGCGCGACTCTGGCACGGAACCCCCTACGACCCGAAGGACAAGGAGTCGTGCTGGGGATACGTCCTGAGCATGGGGGCCACCGAGGGCAACATGTACGCGCTGTGGAACGCCCGCGACTACCTCTCCGGCAAGCGGCTGCTCGGCGAGGAGGAGAATGCCCATAAGGACACGCCGATGCGCTACACCTTCCCGAGAGTGCCGCTAAAGAACCCCAACGCCTACTCACCCGTGGTCTTCTACTCGGAGGACACGCACTACTCGTTCACCAAGGCGGTCCAGGTGCTGAACCTGCCGACGTTCAGCGAACTGGGGCGCGCCATGTACCCCGACGACTGCCCGCTCGGCGGCCCCTGGCCGGACGAGGTGCCGTCCGAGCTTCCCTCCGACGGCCCGCCCGACGAGCAGTACTCCACGTTCGGCCCCGGGTCCATCGACGTAACCAAGCTGGCGACGCTGGTCGAGTTCTTCGCCGCCAAGGGCCACCCGATCATCGTCAGCCTGAACTTCGGCAGCACGTTCAAGGGCGCCTACGACAACGTCCGGAGCGTATGCAACCACCTGCTGCCGATCTTCGCCGACCACGGGTTGGTGCAGCGCAGGGTGGAGTACGGCAAGGAGCAGCACGATATCCGGCGCGGGTTCTGGATCCACGTGGACGGGGCACTCGGCGCCGCCTACGTCCCGTTCCTGAGCAGGGCGGCCCGCGACCCCCGCTACGAGTACATGCCCGAGGTGTCCGTCCCCGAGTTCGATTTCGGGCTGACCTCCGGGCTCTTCGGCGACAAACCGCTGATGGGATCGGTGGACATGGTGTCGTCCATCGTGGTCAGCGGGCACAAGTGGATGGGCGCCCCGTGGCCATGTGGGGCCTTCATGACCAAGATCAAGTATCAAATGCAGCCACCGGACAAACCCGAGTACATCGGCTCGCTGGACACCACGTTCGCCGGCTCCCGCAACGGCCTGTCGCCCATAGTCATGTGGGACCACATCGCCCAGAACCCCGACGCCCGCCAGATCGCTCTCAGCACGCACTGCCAGCGAATGGCCGCCTACCTGGTGCGCCAGCTCACCCGCCTGGAACACCGGCTCGCGAAGTTCGGGCCCGGCGGCCTGTGGATCGCCCACACTCCGCTGAGCCTCACCGTCCGGTTCCGGCGTCCGAACCCGGCACTGGTGGCCAAGTGGTCACTGTCGACGGTCACGATGCGCATGCGGCCGGACGACCCGAAGCCGCGCGACATGGCCCACGTCTTCCTGATGGCCTCGGTGACGGAAGAGGAGATCGACGCTTTCGTGGCCGACCTCCACGCATCCGACGCCTTCGACCCACAGGCCACGATCCCCGCCGAACTGTCCACCCCCACCCAGACCTTCGACGGCGAAATCCTCACCGGCGAATCCCCCTACGCCGACCGCGGCTTCACCTGACCCGCCGAGTCCGCGAACTCGCTGATCAACGGGTGACCTCATGCGGTCATAACCGAAATGAACAGGAGAAACGCGTGCGCGTTTCCCCGGGTGATTGAATGAGGCCTCAAGCCATCGCCGATGGGAGGCGACTTGAACGGGCTTCAACAATTCATCCTTGGATGCCTCTTGGTCGTCGTTATCGCGGGCACCGTGGCGTTCATCATAAGGAGAGGGCTCGGCGGGCGAGTGAGCCTGAGCCTCGCCAGCATCTTCGACATCGAGATAGAAATCGAGCCCGCCGACGCCGACGCGGCCCGCGCCGCCGCACGGTCCGCGACGGAAGCCCGCGGCGACATACCTGCCGAAAAGGTCGGTCAGGAGATCGAGAACCTGACCAATGTGCGGCTCGCCCGAGTGCTCTGGGTGGACGACGATCCCGACGGAAACCTGTACGAGACCATTGCCCTCGAAGAACTGGGGCTGTTCGTCACGAAAGCCACCTCGACCGCCGCCGGAGCGGTCTACCTGGGCAGCACGCTGCACTACTCCCTGATCATCAGCGACATCACCCGGCAGGACGACCCGGACGCCGGCGCCGAACTCCTGGCTTTGGCGCGGGACGAGGCCAGCGGCGTTCCGGTCATCTTCTACACATTCGGCAACGAGTCGAAGCACGCGGAACTTCTCGCCGCCGGAGCGAGCGCGGTGGTGCAGACACCCGATGATCTCATTCGAGCGGTGCTGGCCCACCGACCCGGGTGATGCCTCGAATCTCCACGTCCACATCGTTTGAGGACGGCACTGATGCAAACCAGGGATCGCGCGCACCGCTTCGGCGACTGGGCGGACCTGCGCGAGTTATGCCAGAGCGGCAGGGGCGTCGAGGAGCGCTCCTTCTACGCCGGCACGCACGTCGGCAGCAGGATGGAGCAGGTGCGTCGGGCGATCAGTGCCATCCGCATGGGCTGGGAGCGATACGCGCAGTTCAGGGACGAGCTCCACGAATACCTGGGCGTTGACCCAGGACTCGTCGACCCGGAAGAACAAGAGATCCACGAACTGGGGATGGCGGCCCTGTTCTCCCGCCGCCTGGAGTGGTCGGACCTGCGCACCTCCGAGGACGGCGATGACGGCGCGCTGGTCAGGTACTACACCTCAGAGGTCGGATACCGCAGCGTCTTCGGCCTCATCAACCGGGCCTTTCGCGCCGATGACATCACCGCCGACGCGTCCGCCCTGCGCAGCGCCGCCTTCCTCATCGAACTCCTCAGCATCGATCTGTTCAACTATCGCGCCGCCAACGCCCGCGCCGACGACTTCCACGGCACGGTCTACCGGGGGATGTGCGTTTCGCCGGACGTCTTCGCGCGACTGCGTCGTGCTGCGCAGGGGCCCGTAGAGGAGCGGTACCTCTCCGTCCCGCTCGCCATGGTGTCCACCAGCCTGGAGCCCGATCGGGCCATGGAGTTCGCGCTCCGGGAGGCCGCCATGCGACCCGGCTGGAAGCCGGTCCTCTGGCGGATCGAGGTGACCGGACTCCCCTCCGCGCTGCTCGACATCTACCGCGCGGAGTTTCCAAGCAGCGTGGTGACCTCCCTGTGCGCGGTTCCCATACAGGACCTGTCCTACTACTCGCATGAACGGGAGGTACTGCTCCGCGGGCCGTTCTTCCAGATCCTGCGGGTCAGAACGGAACGACTGCGGGACCGCGAGCGCATCAACGTCGTGGACGCCTGCATGCTCAACAGCAATCGGGACCACGTCACGACCATCGCGTCGAACGAAGGTGAGGACCGCCGAGCCAGGGACCTGTTCCGGCGGCTCGTCACCCTTCACCGTTCGGGCCTGTGCGCCGACCGCGCGGCCGCCTACGGCGCCACGGCGGACGCCGAGAGATACCGCGAGATCACCGAAGAGCACCGCCACCACCTGAACCTGTGACCCCACGCTTGATGCCGGACGTGGCGGCCGCCTTCGGAGTCGCCGCGCCCCGTTCACCCTGCTGATCCTCAGCCCGGGACGCGGAACACGTAGGTCTGGACGGGGTCGCTTGGGTGGAGGGGGCCGTCCGTGTTGGCGGCCAGCCATCGGCCGTTAGGGGACCATGCCAGGGCTCCGATGTTCAGGCCGAGTCTGCAGTGCAGGAGCGGACGGCCGTCGGCTACGCGCCAGATCGACGGTTCGTCCCCGGCCTCCCGTCCTTCGGCCTCGGGGCGGGCCGGCCACGGCGCCATGCCGGGCCAGGTGTGCGGTGCGGTGGCGATGTAGGCGCCGTCCGGGCTGGCCGCCACCGATCCGAGACGTCGCACCCCGGCGGTGATGGTGTCCAGGGCGCGGCCGGTCGCGGGGTCCAGGACGTAGACGTTGGGGCCCTGGCAGACGAACATCCGGCTCTCGGCCGCGTCGAAGGCGACGGCATCGGCGGACAGCAGCGAGTCGTCGTCAGGGCCGACCGGCACCGTGCGGTCCGGCGTCCGGGGAGCGGTGACGAAGGCGACCGTGCCGTCCTCGCCGAACTCGACCCGGTAGCGGCCGGTGCGCGACCGCACGTGACCGGCCTGCTGCGGTGCCGGGACCTCCGCGCCAGCGTCCATGTCGTATGCCCACGGTTCCGCGTCGTGGATCCCATAGGCATCGGTGAGCACGATGACGTGCTCTCCCGGTACCCACATGGCGTTGTCCAGGCCGTCGCGCCCGGGGTGGACGCGGGCGCGCTCCGTCCAGCCGTCGGTCTCGTACACCACCAGGCCGCCGTCTTCGCTGGTGACGGCCAGGTACCGCGAATCGTCGGAGAACACCAACCGGTCGAGGACAGGTTCTTCCAGCTCGTCGTACTCGTCGGGTTCCTCCGGGAACGGGGTGAGCGTCGCGACGGGAGAGCGCAGGTCCGGCAGGTGCGGGACGTCCTCGGGACGCAGGTGCTCGGTCGCCGCGTCCCGCGAGGCGCTCCCCAGCACCAGGCCCGGCTCCAGATGGTGCAGCCAGCGAGGGTCGGGGACCCGGATGTCGAAGTCGCCCTGAGCGAAGCGGAACTCGCCCGACCAGCCGTCGCCCCGCTGGTAGTGGTAGTCGCCGTCGAGAAGACCGTAGTCGCCGCCGTCCAGCTGCTCCTTGTGCCCGTCGCGCCCTTCGACGCGCTCCACGAACCATTGGCTGTTCTGTTCGAGCCAGGCGTCGTCCCGGATCCGGGCCGCGGAGATCTCCTCGCGGATCGGGTCGCCGTCCGCCGCCGTCTCCCAGAGCAACCGCACGAAGAAGGCGGCCTCCGAAGGCACCGGCGGGTGGCTGCGCCGCTCGATGTCGTAGCGGACGACGAACACCCGCGCCCGGACGCGGCGCTCGGCGCGATCGAGGTCGAGCACGCGGATCCCGTAGTCGTCTGTCAGCATCGCATCCCCTCCAGGCGTTGAAGCCGAACATGATCACTCATTTCGGGTGCCGGGTTGATCGGAACTGGGAGAGTGGCGCGGATGGGGCCGCATGTGGGAGGAGTGCCGGGCGGTGATCGAGCGGTGGCAGGGCATGGCCGAGGACGGTCGCGGGCGAGGTCTGGGCGGCGGGCACGTCCTTACCGGTCGGGATCGCATTACGGCCTCCTGGCTAGTCGGTTGCTCGGGCTTGCAGGCGGGCCTCCAGGCGGTGAAGGACGCGGTTGCCCAAGCGCAGCCTGCGGACGATCGGATCGGCCAGGCGCACGCCGGGGATGCGGAGCGCCCCGAGAAAGGCGACGCGGGTGCCGTCGCCCTCGGGCGCGGCGGCCATCCCCCCGTGCAGAAATCTGCTTTGCATCCAGCACCATCCCGGGCGGAGAACGACATCGAACCGGGCGCGCTGCCCCAACCTGCCGACGGCGATCGCTTCCAGGTGCTCGCCGTCGGCGTGAGCGATGGACATCGCGCGGACGTCGCCGAGCAGCATGGGGAACTCGGTCTCCAGGTCACCGGCGACCGCCCAGACCTCGTTCACGGAACGGGCGAGCACCAGCTCCGCGTAGGCGGCGCCGGGGATGGACGCGGCCATGATGCGCAGGTGCCGTACCGGGTCGAGATCGGCCACGGGCCAACGGGGCTCGGTCATCCTCGCCATGCCTTCCGGAAGCTCTTGCGTGCTCGGTGGAGACGCGATTTCACCGTTCCCGTGGAGATCTGGAGCAGCTTGCCCACGGTCCGTTCGTCCAGGCCTTCGACATCGCGCAGGACCAGAACGGCGCGGTGCTCGGGTGAGAGCCGATCGAGGAGGTCGCGGACGTCGGCGGCCTCTTGCAGATCTCCCGTTTGGGGCACGGCGTCAAGGTCGATTGGCTCCGCGGGCGGCCCGGACCGGCGCGCGGTCCGGACGGCTTCACGGATCGCGATGGCCCGTACCCAGCCGAACAGAGCGGCGGGCTCGCGCAGGCGGGAGATCCCGCGGAACACGGCGATCAACGTCTCCTGCGCCGCATCCGGGCCGTCCTCCAGGGCGATGGGCCCGCAGAGCCTGCCGACGTAGGGCGCCAGCAGATCGAGCAGTGCCTGCATGGCCATGCTGTCGCCGCGCTGCGCACCCCGGACCAGCGCGGCGACGTACTCGGGATCAGCCGTCACGCAGCGTGCTCCAGCCTGGTCATATGCGCGCCCGGGCTGGAGCCGGCGCCCGGTCGGCCCGGCTCCGCGCGAGTGGCCTGTTCTGAACGGTGGTCTCTGTCGCGGGGAAGAGCTCCCGGATGGTCGCGGCGACCAGTTCGGGGCGTTCGTCAGCAAGGTAGTGCCCACCGGGGACGATTCTGGAGTCCAGTTCATCAGCGTGATCGGCCCCGCCCTCCAGCATTTCCGGAACGAACGCGAAGTCGCCCGCGCCGAGCAGGACCGTCGCGGGAACGGCGAGGCGTTCGCGGCGGAAACGGCCGGTGGCGAGGGCGGGTATGTCATGCAGCACGTACTGCCAATGCAGGGCGCGTCCCGCATGGGCGTGAGCCCGCGAACGCACCGACGCCACGAACTCCTCCAGCTCGCCGGCGCGCCAGCAGGCAGGGTCGACGACGCCCCGGCGCAGGTGGTAGCGGGTGAACCCCGGCCAGTGCCGCAAGATCGCGCCGCCCAGCAGGGGGTACTCCCACAGGGCGGTGTACCACATGCGCCAGGCATTCCGGCGGGTGGCGCGCTGGTCGGGCCAGGGATGGACGATGTTGAGCGCGAGGAACCGGGTGAACCGGTCGGGCGCGTCCAGACACGCCCTGAAGCCGGCCCAGGCGCCCCACTCATGCCCGACCAGGCCGACCCGGTCGAGCCCGAGGGCGTCCATGACCGCGAGCATGTCGGCGGCCCGGTCGCGAGTGCCGTACCCCCGGTAGGGCGCGTCCGACCAGCCTGCCCCGCGCATGTCGGGCATCACCAGGCGGTAGCGGTCGGCGAGCCGAGGAATCAAATGTCGCCACGCGTACCAGTGCTGCGGGAAGCCGTGCAGGAACAGCAAGGGCGGCCCTTCCCCCGCTCCGGCGACATGGAAGCGCATTGCGCGCGCTTCCACGAAGCGGTGCTCGACGCCGTCCACCCAGGGCATTTGCCGAGATGAGCGCATGCATGCCTCCCCTTGAACTCTGTCTGTCAGAGGTAAGGAGGCGCCTGAGACGCCGAACGTTCCACACGAGTGCCGACTTTCTCGCTCGGAGTCGCACCGCCGACACCTCAGGACGGTCGCCCGCCGGTCCATCCGACCGCGCCGCCCGCACCGAACTCGACCCGGTAGCGACCGGTGCGCGACCGCACGTGACCTGCCTCCTGTGCTGCCGGGACCTCCGCGCCGGCGTCCCGTCGTATGCCCGCGGTTCCGCATCGTGGATCCCGAAAGCCTCGGTGAGGACGAGCGACGGCGGGTGGCTGCGCCTCGTCGTGAGCCTTCTTGCTCTGCCACGGGGTGATCTTGTGGGACATAATCGGCTTCTTCGAGGCGACGCCGGATACCGGAGGGGCGCGTGACCCGGGAGGCACACCTGGATCGGATCGGCGGGCGCTACCGGTTGATGGAAGTGCTCGGATCGGGCGGGTTCGGGCGGGTATGGAAGGCCCACGACGAGACCCTCGGCGTGGACGTCGCGGTCAAGGAGGTGCGGCTGCCGCCGACCGCGTCTGACGCGGAACGCGACGAGTTCCTGATCCGGGCGAAGCGCGAGGCCCGCAACGCTGCCCGGCTGCGGGACCATCCCGGCATCGTCCCCGTGCACGACGTGGTGATCGAGGACGGCGTCCCGTGGATCGTCATGCGCCTCGTCGACGGCAGTTCCCTGGCGGATCGGCTCAAGGAGCGGCGGAGCATCACCGCCGAGGAGACCGCGAAGATCGCCGAGGCGCTATTGAAGGCGCTGGACGCGGCGCACATGGCCGGGGTCGTCCACCGCGACGTCAAACCGGCGAACGTGATGCTCACCGAGGCCGGGGAGGTGCTGCTCGCCGACTTCGGCATCGCGGTCCACCAGACGGACACGGCGATGACGGCGTCCGGTGCGGTCATCGGCTCGATGGAGTACCTCGCGCCCGAGCGGCTGCGCGGCAAGAACAACGGCACGGCCGGGGACCTGTTCTCCCTGGGTGTCACCCTCTACCGGTGCGTGGAAGGCGTGTCGCCGTTCCGACGCGACACCCCGGCCGAGACCGTCACGGCGCTGCTGCGCGACGATCCCCCGCCGCCGACGCAGGCCGGGAGGCTCACGCGGCTGATCGTCCGGCTGCTCGACAAGGACCCCGCGACCCGTCCCAGCGCCGCCGAGGCCCTGGACCTCATGGACACTCCGCAGGACCCGGACGAGCGGCCCACCGAACGCGCCTCCTCCCAGAACCGGCACCTGGAGGAGATCGCGAGCCGCTGGTCACGGCCCCGCATCAACCGGAAGATGCTCGCGATCGGGATCTGCGCGACGATCCCCGCGGCTTTCCTGGTCGCGATGTCGGCGTACGCCCAGCCCGCCGAGCGCGCCGAGCCGGACGACTGCGTCCACGCCAAGAGCTCGGAGACCGGCAAGCGGGGAACCTGGCGGAAGCACCCCTGCTGGCTGAGCATGCCGTGGGCGGAGAACTACCGGGTCGTCTACCACTACGACGAGGAGACGTCCTGCTCCAGCTTCACGAAGACGCTGGTGCTGCCCGCGAAGAAGGGGCCGGTCACCCTGTGCCTGGTCCCCGACGAGTGAGCCTGTTCAACGGCGGGGCGCCCGGTCAGTCCGAGTGGATCGAATGCCAGGCGCCCGCGGTCGGTGGGCTCAGAGGACGAGGACGGTGACAGGGGGCGACGTGGAGGCCTCGCAATGGCGGTCGCCGCTGTAGACGGCGGTGATGGTGTGGCGGCCGGTGGTGCGGAAGCCGGTGACCAGGAAGGCCACGCCTGCGAGCACGGGGACGGTTCCCAGGCTGGTGGCGCCATCACGGAACTCGATCGTGCCCGTGGGGAGGCCCTCGTCGCAGAGGACACGGGCGAGGAGGGTTGTCCGTAGGTAGCGCAGCGTCACCCGGGGCAATGCGGATGCCACGGTGGTCGAGGGGCCCTTGTTGACGGTGAGGGTAATCGGGCCGGACTCCGCAGGCGGGCAGCCGTCGTCCCCGCCGTAGACGGCGGTGATGGTGTGGGTACCGGCCTCGAACCTCCAGCCGAGGGTGGCGGTGCCTTCGTCCAGGTCGGCGGAGCCCAGGACGGTGGCGCCGTCGCGGAACTCGACCGTGCCTGTGGGCGTGCCTCCGCTGCAGGTGACCGTGGCGGTCAGGGTGACCAGGTGATGGACCTGGGTCGGGTTGGGATCGGCGGTGACCGTGACCGCCGAGGTGGCGCCCTCGCTGATCGCGATGCCGTACGGGTAGGGGCCGACGCCGGGGATGGTGAGGGTCACGGTGTAGGTCGCGGTGTCGATCACCGACACCGTGTCCTCGTAGTGGTTGGTGACGTAGGCGGTGCGTCCGTCCGGGGTGACCGCCACGCCGACCGGGGCGTTCCCGACGGTGATGGTGGTGGTGACGGTGTTGGAGGCGGTGTCGATCACCGACACCGTGTCGTCGTTGCGGTTGGTGACATAGGCGACGCCTCCCTCGGGAGAGACGGCCACGCCGTACGGGTAGTTTCCAACGGGAATGGTAGAGGTCACGATGTTCGTGGCGGTGTCGAGCACCGAGACTGTGGCGTCCTCGCCGTTGGTGACATAGGCGGTGCCGCCATCCGGAGTGACCGCGATCCCGTACGGTGCGCCGCCGACGGGAACGGTGGCGGTCACAGTGTTCGTCGCGGTATCGATCACCGACACCGTGCCGTCCGCGTTGTTGACGACGTAGACGCCGCCACCGTCCGGGGAGACCGCCACACCGAGCGGACCGCCGCCCACGGTGATTCTGGCCGTCACGGTGTTCGCGGCCGCGTCGATCACCGACACGGTGTTGTCCCCGTTGTTGACGATGTAGACGCTGCCACCGTCCGGGGTGACCACCACCCCGTAAGGGGCGCTGCCGACGGGAACGGCGGTGGCCACGGTGTTCGTCGCGGTATCGATCACCGACACCGTGTCGTCCCCGGCGTTGGTGACGTATACGCCGCCGCCGTTCGGGGTCACCGCCACCCCGTACGGGTGGCTGCCGACGCCGATCGTGGCGGCCACCGCGTTGGTGACGGTGTCGATCACCGACACCGCGTCACCCTCCAGATCAGCGACGTAGGCCACCGTCATGGTGAGGGCGTCGGCGGACAGGGCGGCCCGGAAGGACGAGTCGCGAGCTGCACGGCTGGATATCCGCGCGCGTCTGCGGAAGAGGTCGGCCGGGGAGATATCGACGGGCATGGGGATTGCTCCGAGTTCGGAAAGAGAGATCGTCGAGCGACGAGCGAATGTCGCGTCTACTCTGCGACAGCTCACCTTGAGAAATCGACTCACTACTTAGAGTGTCCGCCATTCTTGATCCCCAAACAGCCATCTCCAGCGAAATGCGCAGAACGGCTGCCGGCACATTCATTGATCAGAACACGACCGCCCGGACACGGCGTTCCGGGGCGGGCCCTCTGCCGGGCGCCCGCGGAGTGTCGCCGACCCGCTGGCGGTGGGGTCAGCGGACGGTGACGGTGACGGGGGGCGAGGTGGAGGCCTCGCAGTGCTGGTCTCCGCTGTAGAGGGCGGTGATGCTGTGGGCGCCGGTGGTGGTGAAGCTGGTGATCAGGCGGGCGAAGCCTGTGGTCAGGGGGATGGTTCCCAGGCTGGTGGTGCCGTCGAAGAACTCGACCGTTCCGGTGGGGAGGATTCCTCCGCAGAGCACCCGGGCGAGGAGGGTGACCTGCCGGTTCCGCAACGTCACGCGTGGTAGTGCCGAGGCCACGGTGGTGGAGGCGCCCTTGTTGACGGTGAGGGTGATCGGGCTGGACTCCGCGGCCGGGCAGCCGTCGCCCCCACCGTAGACGGCGGTGATGGTGTGGGCGCCCGCCTCGAATTGCCGGACGAGCGTGGCGGTGCCGTTGCGCAGGCGGGCGGAGCCCAGGACGGTGGCGCCGTCTCGGAACTCGACCGCGCCGGCCGGGGTGCCCTCGCTGCAGGTGACCGTGGCGGTCAGGGTGACCAGGCGATGGACCTGTGCCGGGTTGGGCTCGGCGATGACCGTGACCGCCGAGGAGGTGGCGCTCGCGCCGATCGCGATGGCGGACGGGTAGGGGCCGACGCCGGGGATGGTGAGGGTCACGGTGTCGGTGGCGGCATCGATCACCGACACCGTGTTCGCGCCGGAGTTGGTGACGTAGACGCTGCCGCCGTCCGGAGCGACCGCCACCCCGTACGGGCCGCTGCCGACCGGGATGGTGGTGCTCACGGTATTGGCGGCGGCATCGATCACCGACACCGCGTCGATCCCGATGTCGGCGACATAGACGCGGCTCCCGTCCGGCGTGACCGCCACGCCGTAGGGATAGCTGTAGTCGCCGAGGGGGATGGTGGCGGTCACGGCATTGGCGGCAGTGTCGATCAACGAAACCGTGAAATCCGCGACGTCGGTGACATAGACGCCGGCCCCGTCCGGCGTGACCGCCACCTGGTATGGGGCACTGCCTACGGAGATGGTGGCGCTCACGGTATCGGCGGCAGTGTCGATTACCGAAACCGTGCCATCCCCGTTGTCGGCGACATAGACGCGGCCCCCATCCGGGGTGACCGCCACCCCGGACGGAGTGCTGCCTACGGGAATGGTGGCGGTCACGGTATCGGTGGCAGTGTCGATCACCGAGACCGTGCCATCGCTGCCGTTGCTGACGTAGACGCGGCCGCCGTCCGGCGTGATCGCTACCCCGTACGGGTAGTTGCCGACGAGGATGGTGGCGGTCACGGTGTTCGTGGCGGCGTCGATCACCGAGAGCGTGCCGTCCACGGTGTTGGTGACGTAGACGGTGCCGCCGTCCGGGGCGACCGCCACGCCCTCCGGAAAGTTGCCGACAGGGATCGTGGCGGCCACCACGTTGGTGACGGTGTCGATCACCGACACCGCGCCGCCCTCCATATCGGTGACATACGCCGTCGTAGCCGCCTCGGTGGGCAGGGCGGACCGGAGGGACGAAGCGGGTGTGGTACGACCGGATATCCGCACGTGTGGCAGTCGGAGGTCGGCCGGGGAGATATCGGCAGGCATGGGGGCTGCTCCAAGTTGTGGAAGGTGATCGCCGAACGGCGGGCGCATATTGCCTCTCACCTGCGGCATTTCACCATGAGGATTCGACTCACTACTTAGAGTGTCCGGCATTCTTGATCCTCAAACAGCCGTCTCCAGGAAACACGCAGAACGATCGGCGGGCACATTTATCGATCAGGTCAGCCGTCCGACCTGGGACTCCGGGATGGCACCCACGTGCCGGCGCGCCATTCCTCGGGCATCGGACGCGGCTTCCGGGCCGGCCTGCATCGAGTGGCGCAGGCACTTTCAACAATGGGCGCCTGGGCGGCCCGGGTGTCTCGTCTGCCAGGCGCCCACGAGCTGTCGTCGGCCCGTCGCGGCGCGATCAGCGGACGATGACGGTGACGGGGGGCGACGTGGAGGACTCGCAGTTCTGGTCGCCGCTGTAGAGGGCGGTGACGGTGTGGTTGCCGGTGGTGGTGAAGGTGGTGACCAGGGAGGCGAAGCCCGCGGTCAGGGGGATCGTTCCCAGGGTGGTGGCGCCGTCGCGGAACTCGACTGTGCCCGAGGGGAAGGTTCCGCCGCACGCGACGCGGGCGAGGAGGGTGACCCGCCGGTTCACCAGCGTCACGCGCGGCAGCGCCGAGGCCACGGTGACCGAGGCGCTCTTGTTGACGGTCAGGGTGATCGGACTGGACTCCGCGGCCGGGCAGGTGCCGTCCCCGCTGTAGACGGCGGTGATGGCGCGGGCGCCGCCATCGAACTGTCGGACGAGGGAGGCGGTGCCGTTGCGCAAGCGGACAGAACCCAGGCTGGTGCCGCCGTCGCGGAACTCGACCGTGCCGGTGGGGGTGCCCTCAAGGCAGGTGACCGTGGCGGTCAGAGTGACCGGTTGACGGACCCGGGCCGGGTTGGGCGACGCCTTGACGGTGACGGCGGACCTGGCACCCGGGGTGATCGCGATGCCGTAGGGGCCCGGGCCGACACCGGTGATGGTGGTGGTCACCTCGCGGGTGGCAGTGTCGATCACTTGCACCAAGCCGCTGCGGTAGAGGGTGACGTATAGGGCGGTGCCATCAGGGGTGATCGCGACCCCGCTGGCGCCGACGCCCCCGACGGGGATGGTGCCGGTCACCGTGTTGGCGGCCGTGTCGATCACCGACACCGAGTCGTAGAAGCTGGCGACGTAGAGGGTGGAGCCGTCCGAGGTGACCGCCATGCCGACCGGCCCGACGCCGACGGCGATGGTGGCGGTCACCGCACGGGCGGCGGTATCGACCACGACCACCTTGCCGGCTGCGAAATCGGTGGCGTAGAGGGTACCGCCGTCCGGGCTGACCGCCAGCTCGGCCGGTGCGCCGCCGGTGGAGATGCCGGCGGCCACGGTGTTGGTCGCCGTGTCGATCACCGACACCGTGCCGCTGGTCAGGTTGCCGACGTAGACGGCGGTGCCGTCCGGGCCGACCGCCACGCCGCCGGGAAAGCCGCCGACGTTGATGGTGGTGGACACGGTGTCGGTGGCGGTGTCGATCACTGCCACCCGGCCCTCGCCGGAGGCGGCGACGTAGACGGCGCCGCCGTCAGGCGTGACGGACAGCCCGTAGGGGCCGACGCCGACGGTGATGGTGGCGGTCACCGTATTGGTGGCGGCGTCGATCACCGACACCGAATTGCCGTTGCGGTTGGTGACGTAGACGGTTGCGCCGTCGGGGGTGATCGCCGCCCACGCCGGGCCGGAGCCGACGGGGATACCGGCGGCCACCACGTTGGTGGTCGTGTCGATCACCGACACCGTATTGCCATCGAGGTTGGCGACATAGGCCAATGTCGCGGTCACCGCTGCCACGGGCAGATCGAGCAAGGCCGAAGTGGCGGTGCGGGCGGGCTTCAGAGTGCGCGAATGCGGCAAATGCGCTGGGATTCCGGTGGACATGGGGCTGCTCCGGGTTTTGAGACGATGAGCGGCAGCGGGCGCCTCGGGGCCGACCACCTGCGACATATCCCCTAAGGGTTCGATTCACTACTGAGAGTGTCCGTCGTTCTTGATTCCCACCCGCCACCTCGTTGTCGTCGGTCCGTTGCTGATGGGGTCAGCGGACGGTGACGGTGACGGGGGGCGAGGTGGAGGGCTCGCAGTGCTGGTCGCCGCTGTAGAGGGCGGTGACGGTGTGGGTGCCGGTGGTGGTGAAGGTGGTGACCAGGGAGGCGAAGCCTGCGGTCAGAGGGATGGTTCCCAAGGTCGTGGTGTCGTCGCGGAACTCGATGGTGCCGGTGGGGAGGATTCCGTCGCACAGGACGCGGGCGAGGAGGGCCA
Source organism: Actinomadura sp. NPDC000600 (assembly GCF_040492135.1). Taxonomy (NCBI): domain Bacteria; kingdom Bacillati; phylum Actinomycetota; class Actinomycetes; order Streptosporangiales; family Thermomonosporaceae; genus Actinomadura; species Actinomadura sp. NPDC000600. The sequence continues at coordinate 64,465 of NZ_JBEUPD010000007.1, read as the reverse complement.
CGCGTCGGTTCGGCGGTGTCACTCGGGGCTGTGCCGAGGCCACGGTGGTCGAGGCGCCCTTGTTGACGGTGAGGGTGATCGGAGGGGACTCGGCGGCCGGGCAGTTGTCGTCGCCGCTGTAGAGGGCGGTGATGGTGTGCGGGCCGGCCTCGAAGCTACGGAGGAGGGTGGCGGCGCCCTGGATCAGGTGGGCCGAGCCCACAACGGCGGCACCGTCGCGGAACTCGACCGTGCCGGTCGCAGTGCCCTCGGGGCAGGTGACCGTGGCCTTCAGGGTGACGGGACGCTCGACCTGGGCCGGATTGGGCTCGGCAGTGACCGCGACCGCCGACGTGGGCCCCGCGCCGATCGCGATGCCCCCTGGACCGTGGCCGCCAGCGGGGATGGTGAGCGTCACGGTGTTGGTGGCAGTGTCGATCACCGACACCGTGTCATACCCGGCGTTGGTGACGTAGACGCTGCCGCCGTCCGGCGAGACCGCGACCCCGCGCGGCGAGGTGCCGACGGGGATGGCCGTGGTCACGGCATCGGCGGCAGTGTCGATCACCGACACCGTGTCATCCCCGGCGTTGACGACGTAGACGCTGCCGCCGTCCGGCGTGACCGCCACATCCAACGCGTAGTTCCCGACGGGGATGGTGGTGGTCACGGTGTTCGTCGCGGCATCGATCACCGACACCGTGCCGGGATCCAGGTTGGCGACGTAGACGCTGCCGCCGTCCGGCGTGACCGCCACACCGAACGGGTTGCCACCGACGGGGACGGTGGCGGACACGGTGTTCGTCGCGGCATCGATCACCGAGACCGTGTCGTCCCCGGCGTTGGTGACGTAGACGTTGCCGCCGTCCGGAGTGACCGCGACCCCGCGCGGCGAGGTGCCGACGGGGATGGTCGTGGTCACGGCATCGGCGGCAGTGTCGATCACTGACACCGTCGCCTGGTGGCCGTTGGTGACATAGGCACTGCCGCCGTCCGGCGTGACCGCCACACGGTACGGGTAGACGCCGACGGGGATGGTGGTCGTCACGGTATTCGTCGCGGTGTCGATCACCGAGACCGTGTCGTCCCCGGCGTTGGTGACGCAGACGCCGCCGCCGTCCGGCGAGACCGCCACACCGTACGGGTAGACGCCGACGCCGATGGTGGCGGCCACCACGTTGGTGACGGTGTCGATCACCACCACCGTGCCGTCGCTGTGGATGGCGACATATGCCATCGCCGCAATGGGGGCGTCGGCGAACAGGGCGGGCCGGAGGGCTCGGGCGGGCGCAGTGCTAGTGAGGGGCAGACGCCCCGAGAGCGGAAGACGCATGGGGGTACTTTTGGCGGGCATGGGGCCCCTTTCAAATGAGGACGGCGCCCGCGGGGCGGCGACATTCAACCGCCGCTCGCCTGCGACAGATCACCGAGGAGATTCATCTCACTACCAAGAGTGTCCACAACCCTTGATCCCCAAACTGCCTTCCTGACCTCAGAGTTGTGATTTAGTAAAAGCACATTTTCTGATCAGATCCAGCCGCATCGATATCAGGGGATCGGCGTTATCCCCGCCCTGCACATTTTCTGCATGGAGACGCCGTCATGGGCGAGAGCGACCGGATGAACCTTCTCTGGGCTCTGATCGTCGGATGGGCTGACACCCCGCGATAGACGATCTCTGGTGGTGTGTAGTCGAGGTCGAGCAGCCATGGGTGTGGCCGGTCGCCGTCGGCGGGTTGCTGCTTGCCGTGGGCGTGGCAGCGGTAGCGAAGCCGCTTCGCTGGGCACGAGGGCCGGGTTTGGTGGGTGGACGCGGGGCTCGGCATGCCGGCTCTACACGGGTGAATGTCTGAGGGGCGCGGTAGGAAGGCGGTATGGACTTCAAGCTTGAGCTGGTCGCGGTGCCCGTCTCGGACGTCGACCGCGCCAAGGCGTTCTATACCGAGAAGGCCGGGTTCAACCTGGACCACGACCACCGGGTCAGCGATGAGATCCGGTTCGTTCAGCTGACGCCGCCGGGGTCGGCGTGTTCGATCGCCATCGGCAAGGGGATCGTCGAGACGGCGCCGGGCTCGGTGCAGGGGCTGCAACTGGTCGTCAAGGACGCCGACGCCGCCCATGCGGAGCTTGCCGGGCGGGGTGTCGAGGTGAGCAAGGTGCAGGAGTTCCCCTGGGGCCGGTTCGTCTACTTCCAGGACCCGGACGGCAACGGCTGGGCCGTCCAGGAGATCGTGCCACAAGGCTAGATATTGCTTTGCGCGTGAAATGTGCGCCTGCCTAGGCTCCGCCGGGTGGGACGCACGGTCATCGTCGGCGACGTTCACGGCTGCTTCGACGAGCTTCTCGAACTGCTGGAGAAGGTCGGCCTGCGCCCGGACGACCTCCTCGTCAGCGTGGGCGATCTGGTCGACCGGGGGCCGGCTCCCGGGAAGGTCGTCCGGTTCTTCCGCGAGCGTCCGAACTCGGTCGTGGTCATGGGCAACCACGAGCGCAAGCACGTGCGCGGCGTCTTCTCCTATGCGCAGGAGATCACCCGCCTGCAGCTGGGCGACGAGTACGCCGAGACGGTCGAGTGGATGCGGACGCTTCCGTACTTCTTCGAGAGCGAGGACGTGCGGGTCGTGCATGCGGCGCTCGTCCCCGGTATCCCACTGGTTCATCAGAAGGACGAGATCCTCTGCGGTACGACCAGCGGCGAACGGGAACTCGCCGCGCTGTTCCCGGACGGACACTGGCACGACCGCTACACCGACGCCAAGCCGGTCGTGTTCGGTCACCACGTCACCGGCCGGGAGCCGCTGGTCCGCGACGGGAGGGTCTTCGGGCTCGACACCGGCGCCTGCCACGGCTGGAACCTGACCGCGCTGTGCGTCCCGGGCTTCACGGTCCACTCGGTGGCGGCGCGCGCCGACCACTGGTCGATCGCCAAGCGCGCATGGCAGTTGCCCGTCCTGAAGACCAGGCCGTGGCGCGACTTCACCTGGGCGGAGCTGGACGAGAAGGTCGCGCGGTTCTCCGGCACGTCCGATACTGCGTCGCAGGAATGGCTCCGGGCGGTGGAGGAGTGGGCGGCGGGGCTGCGGGCGCTGGTCCCCGTTCTGGTCGATGCCGCGCATCGGGTCTCCAGGGAGTTGGCCGCGGACGAGATGCGTCGGCATCCGGCCGCGCCGGTGCTGTTCCAGGCCCACAGCGGACGGCTCGACCAGACCGCACTGGCCAAGCGTTGCGCGACCCCGCGCAGGACGCTGGACGTGGCGGCCGCCCTGGGAGTCCTCGCGCCCGCTCCGCCCGGCTGAAGCGTCGCTTCTCAACGCGCGGGTCTCGTCCGGCCGGGGAAACGAAGATCGACACGCCCGGCCGTGTGGTAGCGTCACGCTTGCAGAGACAACCGGTCGGCTACGGAAACGGGAGGTGAGTTGATGAGCGCCGCGAAGGCCGCTGCCATGTGCAGCGCCCGCTGGACCATCCTCACGTCCCGGGCCCTGGTCTGACCTGACGTTCAAGATCCCCTCGAAGCCGTGCCGGCTTCCGGGAGGCTGCACTCCGTGCTGATCGGGGCCCTTGTTCAAGGGTCTTCACGTTGTCTCAACATTCTTCCTTCTCCACCCGGCCACGCCCTCTGGCGCGCTACGGCTGGGACGATGCCTACGAGCACGCCTTCGCACCCCATCACGCCGCCGGGCTGATCCCGGCGCGGATCGTGCGGGCCGAACGCGGCCTGTGCGAGACGGTCACCGATACGGGGGCCGTCCGTGCGGAGATCCCTGCCGCCCAGCAGAGCGATCCGCTCGCGGCACCCTGCACCGGTGACTGGGCGGCGCTGCGTCCGCCGACCGACGACCATGCGGCGGTGCTGCACGAGGTTCTGGAGCGCCGTACCGCCCTGGTGCGGTCCACCGCCTCGCGGACCTCGCACGGACAGGTCCTGGCCGCCAACGTCGACACGGTCGTGGTGACCGTGTCCTTGGCCGCCCCGCTCAACCACGACCGCACCGAGCGCATGCTCGCGCTGGCCTGGGAGAGCGGGGCGCAGCCCGTCATCGTGCTCACCAAGGCCGACGAGCGCGCCGACGCGGCCTCGACCCAAGCCGAGGTGTCAGAGGTGGCGCCCGGCGTAGACGTGCTGGTCACCAGCGCCGTGACCGGGGAGGGCCTGGACGTCCTCACTGCCGTCCTGACCGGCACGGTCGTGCTGCTCGGCCCGTCGGGGGCGGGCAAGTCCACGCTGGGCAACGCCCTGCTGGGCGAGACCCTGCTGGCCACCGGCGCCGTGCGCGCCGGGGACGGCAAGGGCCGGCACACCACCGCCTGGAGGGAGCTGCTGCCGCTGCCCGGCGGCGGCGTCCTGCTGGATACTCCGGGGCTGCGCTCGATCGGCCTGCACGATGCCCAGAGCGGGCTGGAGCAGACGTTCGCCGACATCCAGGAACTGGCGCTGGACTGCCGGTTCAGCGACTGCGCCCACGAGAGCGAGCCGGGCTGCGCCGTCCTGGCCGCCGTCGAGGCCGGCACGTTGCCGGAGCGCCGCCTGGAGAGCTTTCACCGGCTGCTGCGGGAGAACGCCTACGCCGCCTCCCGCACCGACGCGCGGCTGCGGGCCGACCGCGAGGCCGTCAAGAAGAACATCACGGCGCACCTGCGCGCCACCTACCGCTTCAGGGAGCGCCAGCAGTGAGCCCCACCGACACGCCCGCACACGGCCCCGGCGCCCCGGTACGCGCCGACCTCCTTCACCTTCACGACGACGCTTCCACCGACGAGAACAGGACCGCCATGTCCACCTGGAACACCCGCCCCGAGACCGCCGAAGACGTGCCCGCCATCCGCGACATCGTCCTGGCCGCCTTCCCCACCGCCGAAGAGGCCGGCATCGTCGACGCCCTGCGCGCCGACGCGGAGGCGTGGATCGACGGCCTGTCCGTGGTCAGCACGACCCCCGACGGCACCCCGGTCGGGTACGCACTGATCACTCGCTGCCACGTCGACGGCGAGTCGGCGCTCGCCCTGGCGCCGTGCGCCGTGCTGCCGTCGTTCCAGCGGACCGGCGCCGGCTCGGCCGCCATCCGCGCCGTCCTGGACGCCGCCCGGGCCATGGGCGAGAACCTCGTCCTGGTCCTCGGCCACGCCGACTACTACCCGCGGTTCGGCTTCGTCCCCGCCTCCCGCTTCGGGATCCGCCCGCCCTTCGAGGTCCCGGACGAGGCCATGATGGCGATGGCGCTGGACGAGACCCGCCCGGTCCCCACCGGCACCATCCAGTACCCCGCCGCGTTCGGCGTCTGATGACACCTGTGGTGCCCTGAGCCTCCCTCGGGGCACCACAGCCCATTTCCTGGGGGTGTTAACCATCGCCTTATCGCGGTTCTGGGGGAATGGTGGGATGCGGATACTCGTGGCCGAGGACGAGCGCTTCCTGGCCGATCTGGTGGCTGAGGGGCTGCGGAAGCGGGCGATGGCGGTGGACGTCGCCTACGACGGGGCGGGGGCGCTGGAGCGGCTCGCGGTCAACGAGTACGACGTCCTCGTGCTGGACCGCGACCTCCCGCTGGTGCACGGCGACGACGTCTGCCGGGAGCTGGCGCAGCGCGAGGCGGGGGTGCGCATCCTGATGCTGACCGCGTCGGGTGCGGTGCACGAGCGGGTGGACGGGCTGAACCTCGGCGCCGACGACTACCTGGCCAAGCCGTTCGCGTTCGACGAGCTGGTGGCGCGGATCCGCGCGCTGGCGCGGCGGAACGTCCCGCCGCTGCCCCCGGTGCTGGTGCGGAGCGGGCTCACGCTGGACGCGGCGCGGCGCGAGGCGGCCCGGGACGGCCGCCGCCTGGCGCTGTCCCCCAAGGAGTACGCCGTGCTGGAGGTGCTGATGCAGGCGCGGGGCGGCGTGGTCAGCGCCGAGGAGCTGCTCGAACGGGCGTGGGACGAGAACACCGACCCGTTCACCACCGTGGTCAAGGTGACCGTGAGCAAGCTGCGGGCCAAGCTCGGCGACCCGCCCGTCATCGTCACCGTTCCGGGAAGCGGGTACCGGCTGTGATGCCCGCGACGGTGCGGGCCCGGATGACGCTGCTGTACGGCGGCCTGTTCGCCGTGATCACGCTGGGCGTGCTCAGCGCCGTCCTGTGGATGCAGAAGAGGATCGTCAACGACCGCGTGCAGGACGTCCCCGCGCACCCGAACCCCGTCGCATGCGACGGGGTTCCCGAGGACATGCCGTGCCCGCCGGCGGCGCCGGTCGCGCCGACGCCGCGGTTCGAGTTCGTGGAGCCCGGCGCGGGGCAGGGCCCGAAGAAGGTCGTCGGGCCGGAGCAGTTCCAGGACAGCCTGGTCGGGTCGCAGCGGCTCGTCATCCTGGTCGCGATCGTGGTGATCACGGTGCTGGCGTTCGCGGTGTGCTGGTGGCTGACCGGGCGGCTGCTGCGTCCGCTGCACAGCATCACGGCGACCGCGCGCCGGCTGTCGCTGTCCACCCTGCACGAGCGCATCGCGCTGGACGGGCCGCAGAACGAGCTGAAGGAGCTGGCCGACACCTTCGACGCCATGATCGACCGGTTGGAGAAGGCGGTCGACAGCCAGCGCCGCTTCGTCGCCAACGCGTCCCACGAGCTGCGCACTCCCCTGGCCATCCAGCGGACCGCCGTGGAGGTCGGGCTCGCGGACCCCTCGCCGGAGCGGCTCGCCGAGGTCCGGGCCGAGATGCTGCGCAACACCCTGCGGTCCGAGCGGCTGATCGAGGGGCTGCTCGTCCTCGCGCAGGGGGAACGGGGGCTCGACGCCCGCGCGCCGGTGGACCTCGAAGCGGTCGTCCGGCAGGTCGTGGAGGACAACGCCGCCGCCGCCGAACGCGACGGGATCGCCGTCGCCGCCGAGACGCGTCCGGTGACCGTCGCCGGGGACGAGGTGCTGCTCACAAGGATGGCCGCGAACCTGGTGCAGAACGCGATCCGGCACAACCGGCCCGGCGGGGACGTCCGCGTGGAGTTGTCGGAGGAGGCGCTGGTCGTCCGCAACACCGGACCGATCGTCCCGCCCGAGAAGGTGGACGAGCTGTTCGAGCCGTTCCGGAGGCTGCACGCCGACCGGACCGGGTCGGCGGAGGGCGCGGGGCTCGGGCTGTCGATCGTCGCCGCCATCGCCCGCGCCCACGGCGGCGACGTGAGGGCCACGGCGAACCCGGACGGCGGGCTGTCGGTCACCGTGGCCCTCACGTGACCCTCACTCGCTGCGCAGCACGGCGGCGGTGCGGGTGGCGGCGGCCCGGAGGGCGGGCGGCCAGGCGCCGAGGACGGCCGCGGCCAGCCCGGCGCAGGCCGGCGGCACCAGCACGGTCCACGAGTACACGTGGATCCAGGACGACGCCATCCCGCTGCCGAGCATGTCGCCGGTGAGCACCACGACGCCATGGTGGACGAGCACCCCGAGCGGCGCCCCGAGCGCGCCGCCGACGATCCCGAGGGCCGCCATCGACGTCACCATCATGGCGACGACCTGCCGCGGGGTCGTCCCGACCGCCTTGAGCACGCCGAGGTCCCGGCCGCGCTCCCGGGCGCTCAGCAGCACACTGTTGAGGACGCCGAGCCCCGCCGCCGCGCAGATGATCAGTGAGAACAGCAGGAACAGCCCGCCGAAGACCGCGCCCTCGCCGAGGTCGGGCCGCACGGGCTCGGCGAACAGCCCGCCGGGCGGGGCGGCGGCGGTGAGCCGGCGGACGTAGTCGGACGGGTCGGTCCCCTTGGTGAGGATCACCGAGAAGGGGCTGGGCTGGTCCTTGGTCGCCGCGGCGGGCAGGCTGGCGGTGTCGAGCATCAGGCGGTCGGTGTCGGGATGGGCGAACGCGCCCACGATCCGCACCTTGACCGGCTCGCCCGCCGTCTGGAGCGTGAGGGTGTCGCCCACGTCCAGGTCGTGGAGGCGCATGAACGCCTCGCTCGGCACGACCTCGCCGGGGCCCGAGAACCAGCGTCCGCGGACGAGGCTGTCGCCGAGGAAGGGGCGGTAGTCGCCGCTGTAGGCCTCGGCCGACAGGCTCGACGGCACCCCGAGGATCCGCACGTTCGCGGGCGCGAACGACATGATGTGGGCGGTCCCCGGCTGGGCTCGCAGCAGCGCCTCCAGCTTGTCGTCGGTCATGCCGCCGGAGGCTCTCGGGGCGACGCCCGCGACGACGGAGGTGTGCCCCTCGGTGTCCGCCGTCGTGATCTTCATGACCGTCTGCTGGAGCCCGAACCCCATGGTCACCGCGGTCACGCCGAGGCACAGCCCCGCGAGGGTGAGCGCCGTCCTGGCGGGGCGGGCGGCGGGCAGCCCGAGGCCCAGCCCGGCCGGGACGGGCAGCCGGGTGCGCAGCAGCCACCGCTGGAGGCGCCGCCCGCGGCCCCGGCGCGACACGGTCCCGGCGCTGATCGCCTGCACCGCCGGGAGCCGTCCGGCCCGCAGCGCCGGGAGGACGGCGGCCAGCACCACCAGGGCGAGGACCCCGGCGCCGCCGGCGAGGTCGAGCACGGGCGCCGCTCCCCCGGCCGACGGCAGTTCGAAGCCCGCCGCCACGCTCGCCGCGATCCGCAGGGCGAGCAGGTGGCCCGCGAGCAGGCCGACCGCGCAGCCGAGCAGCGCCGGGACGGCGACCATGACGACGTAGACGGCGGTCACCTGCGCCGGGGTGAAGCCGAGCGCCTTCATGACGCCGATGTGCCGGAACCCGGAGACCACCGCGCCGCTGACCACGTTCGCGACGATGAACACCGACACGGCCATGGCGAGCACGCCGAAGACCGTGACGAACGGGATCAGCTGGTTGAACCTCTTCTCGAAGGAGCGCTCGGCGGTGACGTAGGAGTCGTAGCCGCGCATCGGCAGTCCGGCGGTCGCGGCCGTCAGGCTCTGCCGGACCTCGGACGCGCCCTTCGCGCGGTCGAACCGGTAGAGCATCTGGAGCCCGTCCGGCCGGAAGGCTGCGACCTGGGCAGTGGTCACCCAGCCCATGAAGCCGTCCGTCACGGAGTCGGCGAACCCGACGATCGTGAGCTCGGGCAGGCCCGGGGGCGTCAGCTTGCCGCCCAGCCTGAAGGGGCCGCCGGGCTTGACGCGGAGCACGACCTCGCCCGGTCCGCGGACCCACCGGCCCTGGGTGAGGGTGAGCCTGTCGACGGGGCCGCCGGGGTCGTCCCGTCCGACCACCAGGAGGCCGTCGCCGCCGGGTCCCATGGGGCCCTTGTCCCGGGGCAGGACGGCCGTGCGGAACGGGCCCGCGGCGGCGGTGACGCCGGGCGCGCGGGCGGTGGCGGCGAGCCGGTCGGCGCTCACCCGCGCGGCGTCGAAGGAGGCCGTCGCGTGCGCGCCGCGCGCCTGCGCGAAGGCGTCGTCGAAGAGGGACCGCGACGCGGCCAGCAGGCCGAGCCCGAACACGAGCGTCGCCGTGGACAGCGCCACGACGACGGCGATGCTGGCCGACTGGACCCTGCGCCGCCGCACCCCGGCCCGCGACGCCGCCCACACCGCGCTCATCGGACGGACCGCGTCTCGGCCGTCTCCCGCGCGCCGCCGCCCGTTGCCGACTCCCGGACGATCCGGCCGTCCCTGAACTCGACCAGGCGGGACGCGCACCGGTCGGCCAGGCCCTGGTCGTGGGTGACCAGCAGCAGCGTCTGGCCCTTCCGGTTGAGGTCGAGCAGCAGCCCGGCGACCTGCTCGCCGGTCGCGCTGTCGAGGGCGCCGGTCGGCTCGTCCGCCAGCAGCAGCGCCGGCCGGTTCACCAGCGCCCGCGCCACCCCGACGCGCTGCCGCTCGCCGCCGCTGAGCACCGCCGGGTAGGCGTCGCGGCGGTCGGCGACGCCGAGTTCGTCCAGCAGTTCCAGCGCCCGGGCCCGCGCCTTGCGCGCCGGGACGCCGGCCAGCCGGGCGGCCAGCGCGACGTTCTCCAGCGCGGGCAGGTCGTCCAGCAGGTTGAAGAACTGGAAGACCATCCCGATCCGGCGGCGGCGGAAGCGGGCCAAAGCCGCCTCGCCCATCCCGGTGAGGTCGTCGCCGTCCACCGCCACCGAGCCCGCCGTCGGGCGGTCCAGTCCCGCGACCATGTTGAGCAGCGTCGACTTCCCGCTGCCGGACGGCCCCATCACCGCGACGGACTCGCCGCGCCGGATGTCGAGGCTCACCCCGTCCAGCGCGGCGACGTCGCCGAATGTCCTGCGTACGGAACCGAGCCGTACGACCGTTTCCTCGCGTGTGTTCACGCGCCCAACGTGGCAGCCGGGAGGTTTCGGCGCGGTGAGCGCGGCGGCGGCCCGGGCGATGGGCGCGCGGGGCGCGGGCTAGACGCCGAGGCCGCGGCCGATGATCTCCTTCATGATCTCGGTGGTGCCGCCGAAGATGGTCTGGATGCGGACGTCCTGGTAGGCCTTGGCGATCGGGTACTCGGTCATGTAGCCGTAGCCGCCGTGGAGCTGGACGCAGCGGTCCACGACCCGCTTGAGCAGCTCGGTGTTCCACCACTTGAGCATCGCGGCCTCGTCGGGGGTCAGCTCCCCCCTGCTCTCCTTGACGATGCACTCGTCGGTGAAGGAGCGCGAGACGGTCAGCTCCGTCTTCATCTCGGCGAGCGTGAACCGGTTGTGCTGGAACTTGCCGATCGGGCGGCCGAACGCCTCGCGGGTCTTGCAGTACTCCAGCGTCTGCTCGAAGGCGGTCTCGGCGGCGGCCTGCGCGGTGGCGCCGATGGACAGCCGCTCGCGGGCGAGGTTCTGCATGAGGTAGATGAAGCCCATGCCCTCCTCGCCGAGGAGGTTCTCCTTGGGGACGCGGACGTTGTCGAAGAACAGCTCGGCGGTGTCCTGGGCGTGCATGCCGACCTTGTCGAGGTTGCGGCCGCGCTCGAAGCCCTCCATGCCGCGCTCGACGGCGAGGAGGCTGACGCCCTTGGCCCCGGCGGACGGGTCGGTCTTGGCGACGACGATGACCAGGTCCGCGAGGATGCCGTTGGAGATGAACGTCTTCGAGCCGTTCAGGACGTAGTGGTCGCCGTCCTTCACCGCGGTGGTCTTGATGCCCTGGAGGTCGGACCCGGCGGCGGGCTCGGTCATCGCGATCGCGGTGACGATCTCCCCGGAGCAGTAGCCGGGGAACCAGCGCCGCTGCTGCTCGGGGGTGCACAGCTGCCGCAGGTACCCGCCGTTGATGTCGTTGTGGACGGCGAAGCCGGGCCCGTGCACGCCGGCCTTCGCCAGCTCCTCGTTGAAGATCACGTAGTAGCGGTAGTCGGGGTCGCCGCCGCCCCCGAACTCCTCCGGCATGTCGATGCCGAGCAGGCCCGCGCGCCCCGCGGCCAGCCACACGTCGCGCGAGACGATCCCGTCCTTCTCCCACTGCTCGTGGTGGGGCGCGATCTCCTTGGCGATGAAGGAGCGCACCATGTCGCGGAAGGCCTCGTGCTCCTCGGTGTAGATGTCGCGTCCCATCCGCGGTCTCCCTACTTGGTACGTGCTGACAGGTGTGGCGCCGACCGGTGCGCGCTCAGGTAAGTGCGCGCTGATACACGATTAATGTAACACTGGTGCTGTCACATAGCGGCGGGCGGCCCGGGAGCGGCGGCATGGAGGCAGGCGGCGGTGAGGGCGGCATGGAACTGACCGTCGACGAGCTGGCCGCACGCGCCGGGGTCACCGTCCGCACCGTGCGGTTCTACGCCGGGCGCGGGCTGCTGCCTCCGCCGAGGCTGCGCGGCCGGACGGGCCTCTACGGCGCCGACCACCTCGCGCGGCTCGAACTCGTCCGGGAGCTCCAGTCGCTCGGGCTCACGCTCGCCTCGATCGAGAAGCACCTGAAGCGCATCCCGCTGGACGCGCCGGCCGAGGACCTCGCCCTCCAGCGCGCCCTGCTGTCCCCCTGGGCGCCGGAGCGTCCGGAGGACCTCGACCGGCACGAACTGGACCGCCGCGCCGGACGCCACCTCGACGACGAGACGATCAAGCGGCTGGAGGCCCTCGGCGTCGTCGAGCAGATCTCCGACGACCCGGCGGGCCAGGTGCGGGTCGTCAGCCCCGCGCTGCTCGGCGTCAGCGCCGAACTGGCCGCGCTGCCGCTTCCCCTGGACACGCTGATCGCCTCCTACCAAGCGGTGGACCGGCACACGACCGCGCTGGCCGCCGAACTCCAGCAGGTCTTCCAGGACACCGTCGTCCGCCCCTACCGGGCGGGCGGGCGCGCCCCCCAGGAGCGAGAGCGGCTGATGGAGATGGCCGGGAAGCTCAAGCCGCTGATGATCCAGTCACTGGTCACCTCGTTCCAGCGGGCCGTCGACAAGGCGCTCCGGCAGTCCGTCCCCGGCGGCAGGGATCCGAGCACCCACGAAAGGACATCCGGATGAACGGCCGTTCCCGCATCATGATCGTGGTGCTGAGCACGGTCACGGCGGCCACCGCCGCTCGAAAGCTGACCGGCCCGGCTAGGAGTTCTTCCACTCCTGGCCCTCGTACTCGACCAGGCGCGGGTGGACGAGGGTGTTGACGTCCACGTCCCGCGCGCGGCGGTCCTTGGGGAAGACGGCCGCCGCCTGGAGCACCGGCCCGTCGAGGAAGCGCAGGCCCGAGACGCCGGGCGCCAGGCCCAGCGCGGGCGGCCGCTTCCCGGGGGCCGCGAGGACGTACCCCCAGTCGCCGAAGCTCGGCACGTCCACGTGGTACGGGGTGGTCGCGAGCCCTGCGGCGGCGATGGACTTCTGGATGCTCCAGAACGACTTGGGCGCGAAGTACGGCGACCCGGACTGGACGACGATCCGCCCGCCCGGGGCCAGCGCCCGCTTCACCATCCCGTAGAACTCGACCGAGTACAGCTTGGCGGTGGACACGTCGTCGGGGTCGGGCATGTCCACGATGACCGCGTCGAACCGCCGGTCGAGGCGGCGCAGCCAGGAGAACGCGTCGGCGTTGACGGTCTCGGCGCGCGGGTCCTCGAACGCGTGCCGGTTGAGGGACTCCAGCGGCCCGTACGTCCGGGCCAGGTGGATCATCTCGGGGTCCAGTTCGACCAGGGTCGCGCTCCGCACGTCCTTGTAGCGCAGCACCTCGCGCAGCGCCAGGCCGTCCCCGCCGCCGAGGATCAGCACCCGCCCGTGCGGCCCCGACATCAGCGGGTGGACGAGCGACTCGTGGTAGCGGTACTCGTCGGCCGAGGAGAACTGGAGGTCGCCGTTGAGGAACAGCCGCAGGTCCGAGGGGCCGAGCCCGGCCCGCCGGGTGATGACGATCTCCTGGTACTTCGTGCGCTTCGCCACCGCGATCGGGGCGTCGTAGAGCGCCTGCCGCGCCGACACCTCGAAGCCGTCCGCGAGCACGTACGTCCCGCCGAGGACGCCGAGGACGGCGACCATGCCGAGGGCGAGCGCGATCCGGGCGACGCGCCCGACCTCCCGCCGGAACAGCCACAGCACGACCGCCATGCCGGCGACGGCGTTCACGACGCCGACGAGCAGCGCGCCCTTGATGTGCCCGAACGTGGGCAGCAGCAGGAACGGGAACGCCAGGCCGCCGATCAGCGCGCCCACGTAGTCGGCGGCGAACAGGTCGGCCACCGCGGACCCCGCGTCCTGCTTGCGGATCCGCTGGAGCAGCGTCATCAGCAGCGGGATCTCCGCGCCGATCAGCGCCCCGACCGCGAACGACACCACCACCAGCGCCGGGACGTAGAGGTCGAGCCACGCGAACGCCGCGTACAGCGCGAGGACCGACACGCCGCCGATGAGCGCGAGCGCGCCCTCGATGACGGCGAACGCCACGACGGCGCGGCCCTGCAACGGCTTGGCGGCCAGCGAGCCGACGCCCATCGCGAACACCATCACCGACAGGACGATGGACGCCTGCGTGACGGAGTTCCCGACGAGGTAGCTGCCGAGCGCCACCAGGGCCAGCTCGTACACCAGCCCGCACGCCGCGCACGCGAACACTGCCGCGAGGACGAGCGCGCGCGCCGCCCGCGCCGTGACACGCGACCTCCCCGGGCCGCCCCCCTCGGGAGTGGACGGCTCCGGGGAGGCCGTGCCGGACGGCAGGGCCGCCTGGTCCAGGTCCCGGGACGTCAGGAGACCGCCCCGGCCACGATCGCGGCGACCCCGAGGTCGGCGGCGGCGACGACCCAGCCCGCCGGGTGGATCGCGCCGCCCGTCCCGCCCGCGTCCACGAGCGTGGCGCCGAGCTTGCCGGGCGTGAGCACGTCCAGCAGGAAGAACGCCGCGACCATCAGCACGATGCCGATCCCGCCGAACACGGCGGTGTCCACCAGCCCGTCGGTCAGGTCGCTGTCGCTGGTCACGATCGCGGTGGTGACGATCACGGAGGTGCCGAAGAGCTTGGCGGCCAGCAGGAGCGCGGCGCCTCGGTTGCCCTCGGTCCAGATCTGCTTGCCGAGCTTGCCGGGCGTCGTCACCTCCACGACCAGGTAGCCGATCGCCATCAGGGCGATGCCGACCGCGCCGTAGGCGAAGGTCGCCCCGATCTCGTGAAGGATGTCGTCGTTCATGTGTCGCTCCTCGTCTGCCCGACGCCCTGGTCTGCCCGATGCCTCATTTGCCGGAGCCCGGTCCGCCGCCGCGGAACGACGCTGCGCCCCTGCTGGTCCATCCATTGCTGCCCGGGCTGCTCCAGCGCCCGGCCACATGGGTGTAGTGGCGGCTGTAGCCGCTGCGCGGGTTGTCGACCGTGATGCGGCTGCCCGTCCCGTTCGGCAGGACGCCGACGACGAGTTTCGGGTAGCGCATGAAGATGCCCCCGTTGGGGCCCCTGGTGGCCATGTCGTCCACCCGGTCGATGGGCTTGAACTTGCGGCCGATCTCCGACGCCACCGTCCGCGGGGGCTTCGGCGACCGGTAGGCGCCCACTCCGTCCCTGCTGTACTTGTCGGCGATCCAGGACGACTGCGACTGCCCGCAGCCGCTGAGCGCCGTTGCCGTCAGGGTCGCGGCGACCACGGCGCCCGCCACCCGGTACCTGTTGTTCACCTGGTTCCTACCGTTCACGAGGTCTCACCAGCCGGCTCCGCGTCATCACGATCTCCCGGGTCTGCGGGTAGGCGTGCCAGGTGCGCCAGCCGAACCCGGCCTCCTGTTCCGCCGTGTCCTCCAAGGCAAGGGCGGTGACGGCGTGCGGGGAACCGGGGAACGACCCGGTCAGCGCGTCACCGCGGTCCGCGAGCCGCGCGCACACCGCCTCGACGGCACGGGCGAACGCCGTCCCGTCGCTGTGCGCCGCGGTGGTCGCGGCGAAGTCGTAGGCCCAGCCGGGCACGCTCGTCACCGCGCGTCCCGGCAGCGGCTCGGCGCGGCCGGGCAGGCACGCCACCGTCTCGCTCAGCGGCCCGGCGATGACCTGGTGGGACGCGCCGAGCAGGCGCAGCTCCACGGTCAGGCCCGCGCGCTCCACCGGCAGGACGGCGAGGGCGTCCAGCGGCGGCAGGCCGAGCGCGAACGAGAGCCCGTCGGCGCGGGCGTCCGCGTAGGGGGTGTCGAGGACGGCCCGCAAGGTCAGCTACCGCCGCCCGGGTAGATCGTCATCGATCCCGCCGGGACGCGCTCGCCGAGCCCCGCCTCCCACTGGCCGCCGCCGTACTGCTCGAACGACAGGTACCTGCCGCCCGGGCCCTCGTAGTCGACGTACTCGACCCGGCCCTGGACGCCGACGCCCGTCGTGCCCTCGCTGGTGTAGTCGGCGGTGCCGTGCTCGTCGCGGCGGTACTCCACGCCGTCCACGACGATGGTCTTCTCCCCGGGCCGCAGGTCGCCGATGTCGTGCTCGGTCCACCAGACGACCTCGAGGTCGGGGTCCTCCTCGACGGAGACCCACACCTTGGTGCCCTCGATCGTGTCGGCGTCGAGGAGGTGCTCGCTCCAGGTGAAGCCGCCCTCCTTCAGCCGCAGCGAGCCGCGGACGAAGTAGCGGGTGCCGAGGTACTCCACCATGTCTCCGGCCTTGAGGGCGCGCGGGTCGCCGGCCACCTGGTCCTCCGCGGCGAACGGGTCGCGCGGTGCGGCCGGGGCGGGCGCCGGCGCCGGGGCGCCCGAACGGCGCCGCAGCAGGACGGCGATGAGCACGACCAAGGCGACCAGGATCAGTGCCAGCAGGATCACTATCGCCGCTTTGCCCACGGCACCTCCATCGTTTCGTCCGTTTTCGGGGGCCAGACCTGCGGATCCTACCGACTGTGGCCTATCAAGCCCATACCGCGATCAGACGTATCAAATGAAGATGCGGTTTCGTCCGGAAACACCGTATTTCCTGGGCGGCAACCCGACCGGAACCGGCCGCCGACCTGGTACGGCCACCCGCTCACCGGCGAGGGGCCGGGACGGGGTCAGAGGCGTTCGGCGGCCGCGGCGACGCGTTCGTCGGTCGCGGTGAAGGCGATGCGGACGTGCCGGGCGCCGCCCGGGCCGTAGAACTCGCCGGGGCCGACCAGGACGCCGAGGGACGCCAGGTGGGCGACGGTCTCCCAGCACGGCTCGTCCCGCGTGGCCCACAGGTACAGGGACGCCTCGGAGTCGTCGATCCGGAAGCCGTGCCTCTCGAACGCGGCGCGCAGGGTGGCGCGGCGGCGCGCGTACCGGGCCCGCTGCTCGTCCACGTGCGCGTCGTCGCCGTAGGCCACGGTCATCGCGGCCTGCACCGGCGCCGGGACGATCATTCCGGCGTGCTTGCGGACCTCCAGCAGCCGCTTCACGAGCGCGAGGTCGCCGGTGACGAACCCGGCGCGGTAGCCCGCCATGTTGGAGCGCTTGGACAGCGAGTTCAGCGCGAGCAGGCCCTCGTGGGAGCCGTCGCAGACGTCGGGGTGCAGGATCGAGATCGGCGGGTTCGCCTCGTCCCAGCCGAACTCCAGGTAGCACTCGTCGCTGACCACGACCGCGCCGCGGCCGCGCGCCCACGCGACGACCTTGCGCAGGTGCTCGGCGGGCAGCACCTTGCCGGTCGGGTTGGACGGCGAGTTCACCCACACGATCTTCGGGTTGACGGGGCCGAGGGAGAGCAGGCCGTCCGTCGCGACGGGGTCGGCGCCGGCGAGCCGGGCGCCCACGTCGTAGGTCGGGTAGGCGAGCGCGGGGAAGACGACCTTGTCGCCGGGTCCGGCGCCGAGCAGCGTCGGCAGCCAGGCGACGAGTTCCTTGGTGCCGATGACGGGGAGCACGGCGTCCGGGTCGGCGCCGGACACCCCGGCGCGGCGGCGCAGCCATCCCGCGACGGCCTCGCGCAGCGCCGGCGTCCCGTAGGTCTGCGGGTAGCCGGGCGCGTCGGACGCGGCGGCGAGGGCCTCCCTGATCGGCTCGGGCGTCGGGTCCACGGGCGTTCCGACCGAAAGGTCGACGATGCCGTCCGCGTGCGCCAGCGCCCGCTCCTTGTACGGCGCGAGCCGATCCCACGGAAAGTCCGGCAACGTGAACAACGCCCTTACCTCCTCTGAGAAAACCCACCGGGCCGCAGTCGTTCCCGACCACGGCCCGGTATCCGACGCAGGCGGCCCCTGGAACGCGCCTGCAAGGAGCGCTCCAGACCCCGCACGCGATCAGTCGTCGTGGCTCTGCGGGGGCAGCGCGGCGACGATCGGGTGGTCCTTGTCGATCTTCCCGACCTTGGACGCGCCGCCGGGCGAGCCGAGGTCGTCGAAGAACTCCACGTTCACCTTGTAGAAGTCCTTCCACTGCTCGGGGACGTCGTCCTCGTAGTAGATGGCTTCAACCGGGCAAACCGGCTCGCACGCACCGCAGTCGACGCACTCGTCCGGGTGGATGTAGAGCTGACGCTTCCCCTCGTAGATGCAGTCGACCGGGCACTCCTCGATGCATGCCTTGTCGAGCAGGTCCACGCAGGGCTGCGCAATGACGTAGGTCACGTCAGTGACTCCTCTCGGATTTCCGGCCCCGCCGCACGTCACGGCTCACCGCAAGCTCGCTGTGAATAGTATGGCCACCCCGCCGCCGACGATTCGACATGGGGGTCCCTACATGTCCGGCCGCTTCGCCGCACGCCTGGTGGTGGCCATCAGTAGCGCGGACGTGGGTCAGCGGATCTCGCTGCGCCGCCGTCTGCCAACGGGAGAGTACAGCGACGTGGTGGGCGTCCTCGAATCATGGTCCGGCGGCACGCTCGCGGTGCGGCGCCGCAACGGCGAACTCGTCGAGGTGCCCGAGCGGACCATGGTCGCCGCGAAGGTCGTCCCGCCCCAGCCCCCACCGAAACGACGCCCCCGCCGAGACCCCGAAGACGACTAGCGGGGAGCGTCCAGCCCGGGGAGCGCGGGGGCGGGCACTGGGCCGCTTCGCATAGAGCCCGTGGAGCCTGCGGTAGGCGGGGCGGCGGGCGCGGAGGAGCCGGTCGGCGGCGGACTCGCCGTGACCGGGGTCGGCGGCGGGGTCCGCTCGCTGTAGGACGCGCCGGGCAGGAGCCGGCGCCCCGCGAGCAGCTCCGAGACGGTCACGAACGTGAACCCGCGTTTGCGCAGGCCCTCCACCACCTTCGGGATGGAGTCGACGCTCGGCTTGTGGATGTCGTGGAACAGGACGATGCCGCCGCTCTTGGGCTCCTTGACCCCCACGCGCGTGTCGCGGGCGACGTCGCGGTACCGCCAGTCGAGCGTGTCGACGCTCCAGAGGATCAGCGGCATCCCCACGGCCCGTTCGACGCGCTTGTTCACGGACCCGTAGGGCGGCCTGACCAGCGTGGGCAGGACGCCGGAGGCGTCCTTCACGACCTTCTGCGTGCGCTGGATCTGGGACCGCACCTCCGCCGGCGACAGGGTGGTGAGATCCGGATGCGACCAGGTGTGGTTGGCGACCTCCTGGCCCTCCAGTGCCATCCGGCGCACGACGTCGCGGTGGGCGCCGACGTTCTCGCCGAGCATGAAGAACGTGGCGCGCACGCCGTTCTTCTTGAGCGTGTCGAGCAGCCGCGCCGTGTACGGGCCGGGCCCGTCGTCGAACGTCAGCGCGACGCACTTCACCCGGTCGCAGTCGATCTTCCTTGGCGGAGGCGGCGTCTGGGCGGGCGGCCTCGTGGCCGGGGCCTTGCCCTTGAGTCTGCCGTGCTCACCTGCGGTCCGCGCCTGCCGGTCGGCGTGGCTGCAACCGGCCGCGAGCAGGAGTCCGACACCGATGACGGCACAATTCCTGATCCGCACCAGGCACCCCCGTAACGTGTGGCCTCGGGCGGCTTAATACCCTCCGTAACCGATGGAACACGCTTCCCGATGGTCCGGAAAATCAAGATCGTCCTTGGGACGCCCCGGGGATTCCCCTCCATCATGCGACGCCCCGCTCGCCCGCCTTCCACCGGGGTCGCCATGCCGTCCGGGCCGCCGCGAGACGCCGGCCCGGACGGCGCGGCTCAGCGGACGGGCCAGTCGGGGACCTCGGGCGGGAGGTCCTTGCTGACGCGCAGCGGGAAGGCGGCGTCGCGCTTCTCCAGGAAGGACGAGACGCCCTCGACGGCGTCGGCGGCCCCGCCCAGGGAGGCCATGAGGCGGGAGTCGGCGATGTGGGAGTCCCACGGGGACGGCGCGGACAGGCCCGACCACATGAGGCGGCGGATCGCGGCGACGGAGACGGCCGAGGTGTTGTCGGCGATCTCCCGCGCGAGCGCGTACGCGGCCGGGAGGAGCTCGTCGGGCGCGTACACGCGGGAGACGAGACGGCCCGCGAGCGCCTCCTGCGCGTCGAAGATCCGGCCCGTGGCGGCCCACTCCATGGCCTGCGCGATGCCGACGAGGCGCGGCAGGAACCAGCTGGAGGCGGCCTCGGTGACGATCCCGCGCCGCGCGAACACGAAGCCGAACTTCGCCTTCTCGCTGGCGAGCCGGACGTCCATCGGCAGGGTCATGGTCACGCCGACGCCGACCGCCGCGCCGTTGAACGCGCCGATGACGGGCTTGAGGCAGCGGGCGATGCGGAGCGCGACCGTCCCGCCGCCGTCGCGCGGGGTGCCGTCCTCCAGGACGTCGTCCTCCCCCGCGAACATGTCCTTGGACTTGTCCTTGTCGAAGGTGTCGCCGCCGCCGCTCAGGTCGGCGCCCGCGCAGAACGCGCGCCCCGCGCCGGTCACCACGACCGCGCGGACCTCGTCGTCGGCGTCGATCCGGTCGAAGACGTCGAGCATCTCGTTGCGCATGACGAACGTGTAGGCGTTCATCTTCTGCGGCCGGTTCAGCGTGACGGTGGCGATCCCGTCCCGGACCTCGTACTCGATCTCTGCGTACGGCACCTCGCGCACCCTTCTCCAGCCGGTTGTCAGAATCCGATTCTAGGAACCGGCCCCTCGCGGGCGGGCGGCCAGGTCCGGGCTGTCAGCTCCGGGCTTCGGGGAAGAGCCGGATCAGCACGTCGCGGCGCCATTCGCCGAGGTCGCGTCCCTGCGGCGGGACGGGCTCCAGGGTGCCGTCCTCCGCCGGCACGAGGCGGATCCCGACGCCGGGCGCGAGTTCGTCCGGGACCTCGCCGGTGGCGGCGAGCCGCTGCGCGAGTGCGGCGAGGACGCGTGCCCAGCCCTGCCCCAGATAGGGCGGCAGCCCGTCGGCGCGCAACTCCGGCAGGCCCCTGGCGGACAGGCCGGAGGTGCGCAGGGAGAGGCCTTCGGGGCCCTCAGCACCCACGACGCGGATCTCCGACGTGACGTCCGCCACGGCAACCCCACCTCACCATCGGGCGATGTCCGATAAATTATGACAGTGAACTGGGCCGTGACGACGTACGACTCCGCCTTCGGGTATGTGTCCGCGCACGGTGCGCCCCTTGTCGATCTGCTCGATCCGCAGCCCGGCGAGAGGATCATCGATCTCGGATGCGGCACCGGCTCGTTCAGCGCGGAGATCGCCGAACGGGGCGCCGAGGTGCTGGGCATCGACGGCAGCCCGGAGATGGTCGCGCAGGCGACCGCCATGAACCCGGGGCTGTCGTTCATCGTCGGCGACGCCCATGACTTCACCGTAGGCGAGTCCTTCGACGCGGTCGCGTCGAACGCGGCGCTGCACTGGATGACCCGCGACCCCGACGCGGTGATCGGGCGCGTGCACGCGGCGCTGCGCCCCGGCGGCCGGTTCGTCGGCGAGCTCGGCGGCGCCGGGAACTGCGCGGAGCTGATCGTCGCGATGCAGACGGCGTGGCGGGTGTTCGGCCTCGGCGAGCCCGAGCTGCCCTGGTACTTCCCGTCGCCCGCCGAGTACGCGGCCAAGCTGGAGGAGGCCGGGTTCACGCTGCGGCTGCTGGAGCACGCCGACCGCCCGACCCGGATGACCGAGGGGCCGAACGGCGCCGCCGACTGGGTGCGCGCCTACGCGTCCCGCGCACTGGCCGACGTCCCGCCGGAGCTGGTGGACCCGCTGCTCGAGCGGGTGAACGACCTCGCCGCGCCCGCGCTGCGCCGCGAGTCGGGATGGGTCGCCGACTACGTGCGGCTGCGGTTCGCGGCCGTCCGCCGGTCGGATGGCGCCGCGCCGGCGCCCTTCGGGCCACTGGCCGCCGACCACCCGCTGTGAACCCCGCCCTAGGGTGGGAGGCATGCTGCGGTTGTACGACCATCGAACGGGGCGGGCGGAGGCGCTGCCCGCAGGGCGCGGGCTGCGCGTCCAGGTGGTGGACTCCTCGGACGGGCCGGACGGCGGGTACCGCCGCGCGGTCGTCGCCGACCTGCTGCGGCGGGTCGCCGAGCGGGCCGGGCGCCGCGTCCGGGTCGTGAGCACCCCCAGTACCGCGAGCGGGTTGGACGACTACAACGTCCAGCCGTTCGAGGTGCTGGAGGACGTGCTCCCGGACGCCGACGTCTACGTGACCGGCAGGGCCGACATGGACGCGTTGTGCCTGGTCGTGCCGCAGGAGACCGAGTCCGCTCCAGACCCGTTGACCGCGCGCCTGGCGATGCTGGAAGTCCCCTACAAGGAGCCCCTGGAGCTGTCCGGGGAGAGGGTGGCGGCGTCCACCGAGCGGCTGGACGCCTGGCGCGGCAAGGTCGCCGAGTGGGCGACGTCCCCGGGGCGTCCGATGAGCCGCGAGTACGCGGACGAGGCCATGGCCGCGCTCGCCGACGACCTCGACGGCCCCGCCGCGCTGGCCGTCCTCGACCGGCTCGCCGCCGACCGGGACGTCCCGCCGGGCGCGAAGCTGGAGACGTTCATCCACCTCGACCTGGTGTTGGCGCTCGGGCTGGTCTCCGCGATCGGCCAGGCCTGACCCTGGCCCCGGTCCCGCTCAGCCGTTCGGGACCTCGATCATGCTGCCGTCGGCGAGCAGGTCGGCGACCGATCTCCTGAACACGTGCGCCGTCCCGCCGCCCGGCTGGCCGAACCACGGGATCGCCGTCCCGGTCAGGGCCTCCATGGGGCGCTGCAACCGGTAGACGCGGTACGGGCGGTCGCGCCACTCGGGCGGCAGCGACCGCTGCGGATACGGCGTGCGGGCCGCGTACGTCACGTTCCCGTCCGAGCCGCCGTAGCGGTCCACTTCCGTCCCGGCGGCCAGTTCCATGACGTGGCGGTCGCGCAGGAGCGACAGCGGCGGCTCGCCCTTGAGCGGCTCGAACGGCCCGTCCTTGACGGTGTGGCGCGGGTCGAGCAGGAGCCGTCCGAGCAGGTGCGCGGACGCCTGCTCGGCGTCGTCGAAGACGGCCTCCTTGCGGCGCTCGCCGTCCCGCATCTGGAACACCGACCAGCGGCCCGGCTCCGACGTCAGGCACCAGACGCCCTCGGCCGTGTCGTCGACGCGGTAGGCGGCGCGGTCGACGCGGAGCTGGTCGAGCCGGTGCTGGAGCCTCTCCGCCCAGCCGGGGCCCGCCTCGGTCCGGACGCGTTCGGGCGCGGCGCGTCCGGTGACGGAGGCGTTCGCGGCGTCCATGGTGTCGTCGTCCACCGCCGGGACGCGGAAGCCGTTGGCCCTGATGTGCGCGACGAGATCGGGCTCCGGCGGGACGCCGTGCTCGCTCAGGTAGTAGGCCACCGCGCCCGACCACACCCACGTCCCGTCGGTGTGGAAGGTCAGCGGCACCACCGTGCCGCGCGACGGTTCGAGCCGGTCGGGGGCGTTGGAGCGGGCGGCCATGACGGTCGGGGCCTGCCGCAGGTACTCGGCGACGCGGCCGGCCTCGTCCGGCGGGACGGGCGGGCGCGACACGGCGGGACGGCTCCCGTCCGGTCCCGCGTGGTCGAAGATCCTGGCCCTGCGCAGCCCGGAGCGCGGCCGGGGCGGCGGCGTGTCGGCCACGGTCACGGGCTGGGGGCGCGGCCCGAGCCGCCGCGTCATCCATTCCGGGACGTCCTCGCGCGGGAACCGCTCCAGCTCGCGCCGGACGTCGTCGGCGGACGGCTCCTTCTCCCAGCGCGGCTCGTCGTCATGGGCGAAGCTCGCGCGGCAGCGCACGCCCCCGTCCTCGTACAGGACCTCGAAGTCGATCCGGAACCAGGTGGAGCCCTGGAACGTGTGCGTCCCGGCGCGGAGCCGGTCGAGGAGGGCGGCGGCAGCGGCGGGCGGCGTCCAGGAGGTCCGGGCGCCGTCGCCCAGGTGGACGGTGGCGGAGGGCAGCTCCGCGTGCCCGCCGACCGCCTGGTAGTGCCCGGAGACCCGCTCCCACAGCGCCGGCGCGCGGTCGGCGACCAGGACGGCGAACTGGTTCGACAGCAGCTCCATCTGCTCGACCGGGTTCAGCGGGCCGGGATCGGGCGCGGGGCGGTCGGCGGGCTCGCGGCCCTCCAGGCGGTCGCGCAGCCAGCCCGGCATGTTGGCGCCGTCCCTCGGCATCACGATCTGGTCGCGGCGCCAGCACTCCACCGGGATCGGCGGGTCCCACAGCGGGTCGAAGTCGTGGTTGTAGAGCGGACGCGCCGCGCCGGGTTCGATGATCATGGTCATCGAGAACCAGGTGCCCTGCTCGGACAGGTAGTGCGCGCGGCGCAGGTCCATCAGCAGGCCGGTCAGCTCCTCCGGGACGCCCTCGGCCGTCACGATCCTGCCCTCGCCCGTCAGCACCGTCAGCGCGACGTCGCTCACCGCGACAGTCGCGACGCAGTGCAGGTCGAGCCGCCGCCAGCCGGGCGGAGCCAGCCGCCGCGCGAAATCCGCGATCCGGCCCTCGTACTCCGCGACGCGGTCGTTCTGGCCCGTCACCCCGCGTCCCTCCGTCCGGATGGCTCCTCCTTTGGCACCTGATCGGCAGGTTAACCGCACTAATCAATGTATTGCGCTCTAACCCGGGCATTCGCGACGCTCGGGGGAGGCTACTTTCGTATGTCGTGTCCACCGCTGCACCCGCGTCGTCCGTCCCGGCGTCCCCCGGCCCGCCGCCCCGGCGGCGCCGCCCTACCCGCCCGCTGATGTCGGCGGTCGTCACGATCACCGCGCTGCTGTGCGCGCTCGTCGGCGGCATCGGCTGGTACTTCGCCGGCGTCGCCATCGAGGTCGACCACTCCGCCGAGTACCCGCTGACCATCGAGGACGCGGGGAACGGCACCGTCACGCTCCCCCGCGAACCGGGGACGGAGCGCCCCGGCACGTGGTCCCTCGTCTGGAGGGGCGGCCGCGCCCTGCTCGGGCCCGTCGTCGGCGGGAACGACGAGCACGTGGTCCGTAAGGTGACGCCGGTCGAGGGCGCCCTGGTGAAGGACGCCCCCGCGATGATCGACCACTGGATGTACGACGGCGACCCGAAGACGGCGCTCGGGCTGCCGTTCCAGGACGTCACGTATCCGTCCGAGGTCGGGCCCATGCCGGCGTGGCTCGTCCCGGGGACGTCCTCCAAGGGCACCTGGGTCATCGGCGTCCACGGACGCAACGCCGACAAGGCGGAGACGCTCCGCGTCATGCGGACCGTCCACGCGCTGGGCATGCCGATGCTGTCCATCGCCTACCGCAACGACATCGGCGCACCGCCCTCCAAGGACCGCCACAACCATCTGGGCGACAAGGAGTGGCACGACGTCGTCTCCGCCATGGGCTACGCACGCGCCCACGGCGCGACCGGCGTCGTCCTGTACGGGTGGTCGATGGGCGGCGCGATGGTCATGACGACGTTGCAGCGGGACCCGACGTTCGTCCGCGGGGTCGTGCTCGACTCCCCCGTCCTGGACTGGAACGCCACCCTGGACAAGCAGGCCGACGCCCGCCACCTGCCCGGCTTCATCACGGACATCGCCAAGCGCGTCCTGCAGTGGCGCATCGGCATCGACCTCACCGACTTCGACATGCGGCGGTTCGCACCCCATCTGCGGACGCCGGTCCTCATGTTCACCACCGAGGACGACGAGACCGTCGCCAACGCCCCCGCCTTCGCGTTCGCCCGCAAGGCGCCGCCGGGCACGGTCACGCACATCCCCACGCCCGGCGACCACACCGAGTCCTGGAACGTCGACCCGGCCGCCTACGAACGTTCGCTCGTCGCGTTCCTCAAGCGGGTCGGCTGACCTCCAGCAGGGTCTTGCCGACGGTGCCGCGCGACTCGATCGCCGCGTGCGCCCCGGCCGCGTCGTCGAGCGGGAAGCGCTGCCCGATCACAGGCTTGAGCCGTCCGGCCGCCGCCTCGCGCAGCGCGCTCAGCGTGAACTCCCGCATCTCCTCAGGCGAGGCCCCGGGCCGGACGAGCGTCACGCCGCGCTCCTTGGCGTCCTCCTCGGGGATGCTCGCCCACTCCCCGCTGGCGAGCCCGAAGCTGACCATCCGACCGCCCTTCCCGAGCAGGCCGAACGCCTCGCGGGCCACGTCCCCGCCCACCCCGTCGAAGACGACGTCCACCGGGCCGGCCTTCTCCGCCCAGCCCGGCTCGCCGTAGTCGACGGCCTCGTCCGCGCCCAGCCGCAACGCCAGCTCGGTCTTCCTGGGGCCTCGGGCAGCCGCGACGACCGTCGCGCCCTGCGCCTTCGCGAGCTGGACGAGGAGCGTCCCGACCCCGCCTGCCGCCGCCTCCACAAGGACACGCTCCCCCTCGCGCGGCTGGGCCGCACGCGTCATCATCGTCGCCGTCCGCCCGTCGGCGAGCAGGGCCACCGCGTCGTCGAGGGCCAAGCCGTCCGGCACCTCGAACAGGCCCTGGGCGTCCACGACGGTCTTCTCGGCGTAGCCGCCCGTGCCGCCGGTGCTGCTGACGACCCGCCGTCCGACGAGCGCCTTGTCAACGCCCTCACCGACCGCCGTGACCACGCCGCCGACCCCGTTGCCCGGGATGACCGGCGGTTCCCACCGCACCGGCATCGGACCGGACCCCGACCGCGTCTGCGTCTCCACGAACGTGATGTTTGCGAACTCGACCTCCACCAGCGCCTGCCCCCCGCCCGGCACCGGATCGGGCGCGTCCCCCGGGACCAGCACCTCGGGCCCGCCGAACTCCCTCAACCACACAGCACGCATATCCGACTCCTTCCCATCAGCGCTTTCAGGAGGAGCCTGCTACCTCAAGCAAGGTCGAGGTCAAGCGGACGCAACGAATCCCTTTTCTCGCCACACGCACCTCTGTAAGCTTTCGCGCGTATTCGGCCCGTCGTTTGCTGCCGCTCAGGGATGGCGATGCGCACCCGGTTGGTACGTTCCTCCCCGCTGGGGTCCCGCCGCGCCGCCTGCCTGTCGGCCGTCCTCGCCGTGTGCACGGCCGCGGGATGCGGCTCGTCCGGCTCGTCCTCCAACGGCGAACTCTCCCCCAACGGCCGGTTCGACACCGGCGGCGCCACCCCCGCCGCGCAGGCGCCCACCGCGGTCCCGACCGAGCAGCTCTTCAAGACGGTGCTCGACCGCTACCGCGCCTACCAGGCCGCCTACAAGAAGGCCTACGAGACCAACGACCCCGCCGGCCTCTCCGACGTCGCCATGGACCCCCTCCTCACCGAGGTCACCGACGACATCGAGGCCACCAGGGCCAAGGGCCAGATCTGGCGCTTCACGAAGACCGTGAACCCCCGCGTCTACGCCCGCTCCAAGGACGGCACGAAGATCTATCTGATCGACTGCGTCAACACCCTCGCCGGCTACCGCTTCTCCGCCAAGACTGGCAAGCGGACCGGCGGCGGGAAGGGCGGTGCCTACGTGTACCGCTACACCGTCCAGTACGACGGCGGCGCCTGGAAGGTCGCCGCCTCCGTCCGGGACGGCACATGCTGACATCCCCCCGAGGACACGCGATGTCTCACACCCCCACCCGGCGCCGCACGGCGTCCCGCGTCACCGTGGCAACGGCCCTGCTCTCCTCCGCACTCGCGTTCCCGGCCCAGGCCCTCGCCGACGGATGCGGCGGCGCGAACAAGGGCCTCGACTGCAACCTGTCCGGCGTCACCGGCGGAGGCTCCGGCGGAGGCGGCGGGACGGGCGGAGGCTCGGGCGGCGGAGGCGGCCCGGTGGGCCCACCGCCTCCCCTGGGCCTGATCGACAACCAGGACGTGGAGAGCATCGCCGGCCCAGGCGCCGCCGCACCGCCCGCGGCCGCGCCGCCCAACACCTGGACCCTGGTGCAGCAGGCCAGAGACTCGGCCCAGCTTCCCGTGCCGACCGTCCACACGGCCCCCAAGGACAAGACCTTCGTGCGGCTGCGGACGTCCCTGTGGGTGGACGGCTTCACCGTCGTCCAGACCAAGCCGATCACGGTGGGCGCCCAGACCATCCAGGCGACGGCGACCCCCTCGTCCGTCACCTGGAACCTCGGCGAAGGCCAGCTCGTCTGCAACGACGCGGGCACCAAGAACGGGAAGACCTGCAACTACACCTACAAGCGCTCCTCGGCGGGCCAGCCGGGCGGCGCCTGGAAGATCACCGCCACCATCACCTGGAAGATCACCTGGAAGTGCGAGGGCGCGGACTGCGACTCCCCCGGCGGCACCCTCGAAGACCAGACCATGACCTCCCAGCCCACCCCCCTGACCGTCAGCGAAATCCAAACCAACACCGGCAACTGACCGAGCAACCAAGGAAGGAGTCATGCCGACCACCGACCAGGAAGGCCGCGAGCCACTGGAGACCCGCTGTGAACGCGCAGCCCGAGAGGCGGATCGAGAGGCCGGGCTCATCCGGGCTTACCTGGAGGCAGGCCAGATCCCGCCCGGTTACGAGGTCTACACCCGCGAGCAGATCACCTCGGGGGAATGGCTTTCCTGACGACCGCCACCTCCGGCCGTACTGCTGCCACCCCTACTTGGACTGCGCGTACCACTCGCAGAGCGCCGCGCCACCGGCGGGGGCGGCCTGGCGCGGGCGATCCGCATGGCGCCTCCGGCCGCGGCCTGGGGAGGGTTGGCGCTCCATTCGCTCGTACTCGGACTCGTTCTTTGGCCAGGCGGGACGGGAATGGGGGTTCGCCGTTCATCGCCGCTTCCAGAAGACGCGGTGACGACGAGCGGATGAAGAGGCGCCCCTCGGCCTGCCACATGCCCCGGTCCAGCGAGATTTCCCAGAACGGGTAGCGCTCGCGTAGTGAGAGCAGTGCATCGGCCTCGTTCATGACGTGCTTTCGGGGAGCAGCGCCCACACGGCCTTTCCTCCGCCTCCTAGCGGCTGCGTGCCCCATTCCTTGACGAGGGCGCCCAGCATCGCCAGCCCGCGCCCGTCCTCGCTCAGCAGGTCCGCAGAGCCCGGTACCGGCAGGACGTCGGAGGAATCGAAGACCTCCACGACCGTCCCCTTGTCCGCTTGGACGACCCGCACGGTCGCCATCGCGCTATTCGTATGCCTCAAGACGTTCGTCACCAGTTCCGACACCACGACCTTCGCCACATAGGCGTCCTGGCCCCACCTCCCCAGAACGGCCTCGACCCAGTCCCGAGCTTCCTTGACCGACTCGGCCCGAACCGGCACCACGATCTCCGCGGGGCACTCCATGAACGATCACCTCCGACTTCCGGTAACTCCCCGCACAGAATCCACTCCAAGAAGTAACGTGAGCATGCAAGCCCCGAGACGCACATCGAGGACTCAAAATCACTTAATTCCACTTCAGAGCCACTGGAGATCACTGCCATGGCCAAACGCAAGCCGTCCCCGGCCCTGAAGGCCTTCGGCGCAGAGGTCAGACGCCTGCGCGAAGACGCCGGCATCACCCGAACAGAGCTGGCCCACCGTGTAGCGGTGACGCCCTCCTATATCTCCCAGGTCGAAAGCGGCAACACCCGGTGCCGCAAGGACTTCGCCCAGCGACTGGATCATGCGCTGGAAACGGGCGACCAACTCACGGCGTCCTGGGCCAGGCACCTTCGCGCCGCGAGCTACCCGAAGTTCTTCGCCGACTACTCCGAGGCCGAGTCATCAGCCGACCTACTCCGCGCCTACGAAGCGACGTTCATCTACGGGCTGTTTCAAACCGAGTCGTACATTCGATCCCTGCTGCTGACCGACGATGCAGTGGAAGCCCGAATGCGGCGTCAAGAAGCCGTCCTGCAAGTAAGAACGCCTCCTACCATCGGGGTGGTGCTCAGCGAGAGCGTCCTACGCCGTTGCGTGGGGAGCCCCACCGTGATGCGGGAGCAACTCGAATACCTACTTGAGGCGTCACACCGAGACAGCGTCAGTCTCCAGGTGGCTCCCACGGGCTACTATCGCGGGGTAAGCGGGTCGTTCAACATCGCTACACAGGCGACTGGCGACGAGTTGCTCTACATGGAAACCGCTACAGGCGGTATCACGTCAAGCGAGTCGGAGGACATTCTCTTCGTCGTTAGCTCGTTCACCATGTTGCAGGCCAAGGCACTCTGCGTAGACGATTCGCGCACGCACATCAGAAAGGTGATGGACGAGTGGAGCCGAGAGTGAGCCCGACCTGGCGTAAGTCTCGTCGCAGTGATGACAAGGGCGGCGCGTGCGTGGAACTGGCCGCCCTCCCGAAGAGCGTGGGCGTCCGGGACTCCAAAGACCCGGATGGGCCGAAGCTTCTGCTCGCCCCCGCCGCGTTCCGGGCGCTGCTCGCGGACCTCAAGCAGCAGTAGCGGCAGGCGGAATCTCTAGGGCTCCGGCCGCTCTCCTGGAACTCCGGCGTGTTCAGTCATACGGCCACCTGGTGGCCGGCTCGGCGAAGTATGCCGACGGCCTCCTCAAGCCGGCCGGCCGGGACGAGCACAAGGTCGCCGTCGTAGCTCGCCGCGGTCCAGACGGGGAGCTCGCCGGCGGCAAGCGGCGCGACGATGGCGCTGAGCATTCCCGTCGCCTCCGGGTCGTGCGCGTCATCGCCGTTCCACAGCGCCGCCCATCCGTCCTCGGCCGTGTCGTCGCGCCGCATCGCCGCGCCTCCGTCCGGACCGAGCACGAGCGCGAGCAGGTCGGATCCGAGGGCGACCGTGCGGACGTCGGACACCCGCTCGAGAACGAAGCGGCCCTCCAGCACGCGCAGGTTCTGAGTTCGGGCGGCCGGCGTCGAGCTGCGATTCACAGAGTCCTCCAATTGCGTCACAGCGAAAGGGGCAGTGTTACCGGATGTCGTGGTCGGGGTTGGTCTGGTCGTATCGGTGCCGGGCCTCGGCGATGACGTCGCGATGGGCGAGAGACCAGTCGGCGAGTGCCTTCACCAGGTGGGTGAGGCTGTCGCCGGTCTCGGTCAGGCGGTAGTCGACCTGGGCGGGGACAGTCGGATACACGGTGCGGAGGACGAGTCCGTCGCGCTCCAGCCTGCGCACCGTGAGGGTGAGCATGCGCTGGGAGATGCCGTCGATCGCGCGTTGCAGTTCCCGGAAGCGCCGCGGCCCGCCGGCGAGTTCGACGATCACGAGTACCGACCACTTGTCCCCGATGCGGTCCAGGACGTCGCGGATCCCGCAGTCCGGATGGTCCGCGCGTCCACAGGGATCGAGCGCCGCGGGCTCGGGGGTTACCCCGGTGTGCGTGGGTGACATGGAACTGCCTCCTTGTGGCCGGCGGCGCGGGCGAATCAGGATCAAAGCGTAGTTACCGAAGAGAACCACAACGGAAGTCTGTGACGCACATGATCTTGGTTACCGGAGCGAACGGAAGCCTCGGCTCGGCGACCCTCGCGGCGCTGCACGCCCGCGGCGCGAGCGCGACAGGCGGCAGCCGCACACCGAAGGACGGGATGCGGCACCTCGATTTCGACGACCCCGCCGGCATCGACCTCGCCGGGGTGTCGACCCTGGTGCTGGTCTCCGCCGGTTACGCCGAGGACGACCAGGTCGTCCGGCGGCACGGAGCCGTCCTGGACGCCGCGGTCCGTGACGGCGTCCGCCATGTCATCTACACGAGCCTGACCGGCGCGGGCGACCACCTCGGCTTCGCACTGGCCCACCGCGCGACCGAACGGCTCGTGCGCGCCTGCGGCATGCAGTGGACGATCCTGCGCAACGGCCTGTACGCCGAGCTGTTCGGAGGTCTGCTGATGTGGACCGGCGACGGCGTGGAGTCCGCGTTCGGCGACGGCGCCCTGGCCGCGGTCGCCCGTGCGGACCTCGCCGAGGCCGCGGCGGCCGTCGCGGCGGATCCGGCACGGCACGGCGGGCGCACCTACGAGCTGACCGGCACGCCGATCACGGCGGCGCAGGTGGCCGAACAACTCGAAGTCCCCTGCCACACGATCGACCTGGGCGAGTACCGCCGCAGGCTCCTGAGCGTGCCGGAACTTCTGCCGTTCCAGCCGCCCATGCTCATCTCGATCGCGACGAGCGTCCGGCACGGCTTCCTCGACGGCAGCGGCCCCGACCTCGCCGACATCCTCGGCCGCCCCATCCGAGACCCGCTGGCCACGGCCGTCGCAGCCGCCTCCGCCGCGCGACCCCCGGCCCGGGCTGTCGACCGCTGACCCGCCGTCGACGGCGGTGAGGATGCTTCGGTGGCCGGTGTCGGTCATCGTGCGTACGCTGGCGCGTCAAGATCGAGATGGGGGCTGCGGCGCGTATGGGGCCGGGCCAGGTCCGGCGCGGAGGGCGTCCACCACGCTTCCGTCGAGCCCGCTCGCCGCCGACAGGGTGAGCAGTGGCGGACAGGTCGTCGCCGTGCGCGACGAGAGCGGTAGTGAGCCCGCCAGCGAGGTTGCTGTCAGGGCCAGACGGCGGCGGACAGAAGCTTGGTGGTTTCGAGGGGCGGCAGTCCGTCATCGAGTTGACGGAGGCGGACGTAGAGGCTGCGCATTGCGCCGCGGTCCGGAATGTGCTCCCCGCCTGCGGCCTTCTCCAGGACGGTGAGCGTGTTGACCAGGCGTAAGGCTCCGACCGGGGTGCCGCCGATGCGAAGGAGCCGGAGACGGTTGGCCTCAGTCTTGGCGATCCGTGCGCCAGGGCCGTCATCGATCAGCACGATCACCTCGTCGCCGGCTTCAGCGGCGACGACCGCATGCGCGATCACCATCGTCTCTCCGAGGTCCTTGGAGTCTCGCAGTCGCTCCCGGCTTGTCGTCATGTGGTGTGTCGTCGTCCAAGCCGGACAGATCAACGTTCACATCAGGAAGATCAGAGGCATTGGCCCAGGTGACGGCGGAGTCGGTGGGATAGACACCCGCCTCGCGCAGGTCGGCTTCGGCCTCTTCGAGGGTGACGCCGCACAAGGTGGCTATGGCCTGAGCGGACAGCACTCCGAGGGCGTAGCCGTTGATCGCGCGGGCGAGCAGCTGCTGCGGTGTCCGCCGCTTGTCGGACTCGGCCTGCAGCGCGCGGTACTGGTCGATCCACCCGAATCGGGCAGCCAACTGGGGGGTATAGAACTCCGCCCACTGCTCGCTGGTCGGACGGTCGATGTATCCGGCCTGCTCAAAGGCGATCGCGGCGATCGCGGGGGATACCAGAAAGCGCTGCACCACGGCCGACAACGATGCCAGAGTCACCTGCCGGTCGCCCAAGAACTCGCGCAGACCTTCGAGAGGCACGAGGAGGTGCCGGGCGAAGGCCCGGCACCTGTCCTCCCTCGGAGACGGTTCGCTCCACCCTTCGGTGACGGTCCAGTCTTCGAAGAGAACATGGGCGAGTTCGTGAGCGAGCGTGCTGCGCTGCCGCATTGGATGCTTGGTGCGCGCGACCCCGATGAACACGACATCTCGGTCTGGGTCCCGCATCGCCAGACCGTGCTCGTCAGGGCCTACGCCGAGCACCGCCACGTCGATCCCCGTGGTCTGCTCGATGACCGTCACGAGGTCCCCCAGCGGCTGCTGCCCGAGGTGATGCTCGCGGCGGAACCGCTGCGCAGCGGCCCGACCTTCGGCTTCGGCGTCCACCGGGATCCGGCCTCCAGGTCAGACCGTCGCGGGGACGGCCTGATCGTCCAGGTAGTCGTTCAGTTCAAGGAAGCCGAGCAGCGCGTCGCGCATCTCCTCCATGTTGGAGCCGTTCGTCGCCCGCGCCGCGTACTGCACGCGGTCCGCCACGGTCCCGGTTCCGGTCAGTTGCGGAATGGTGTGCCCGGTCGCCTGAGCGATCAGCACGATCTCCGGCATCTTCGCCACCCGGCCGCCGGAGATGATCCGCGACAGGGTGGACTGCGAGATGCCGGTTGCGTCCGAGAGCCTTCGCTGGCTGAGTCCAGCCGCCACGCGGGCACGTTCGATCAGCGCGCCGACAGCCGCCATGACCACTCCTGAATCAATAGGTCGCTCTGTGATTCAGTGTAGGTTCCGCCGGAACTGGTCAACCGTGGGGACCACTGCCCTGCTGCACCTCGCCCGCTTCCTTGTTCGGTGTCGGTGGCCGGTGTCGGTCATCGTGCGTACGCTGGCGCGTCAAGATCGAGATGGGGGCTGCGGCGCGTATGGGGTGGCGGATCGAGGCCGGCGGGTACACGGCGGAGTTCACGGACGATCTGGAGATCGTCTATCGCAACCCCCGGGGGCGGGCGCTCAAGGAGGTTCCCGCGCAGCTGGGGGGCGCGCCCGGCCTCGTCGCGATGTTCACGGTTCGGCGGTACCTGAAGCGCCACGAGGAGCAGTGCGGCGAGGCGGCGCGTTCGTGGGCGGCCGACGGTGTGAGCGTCCCCCGCGCGCTGGCGGACGCCGACCCGTTCTGGGCGGAGGCGCTCGACGAAGCGGGCGTCACGCTCACCACGGAGCCGGTCGAAGGCGGGCTGTGCGCTCGGACCTACGTCGGCCCTGACGACCGCAGGCTCACGCAGGTGCTCCGCGAGCCCGCCGTCCGCTATCGCGACATGCTGATGGCGTTGGACGGGTGGGAGCCGGAGGGTCTGTTCGAGACCGGCCTGAACGACCCACACTGCGGCGTCGTCCCCTTCCCCGAGCGCATCATCGCGGAGCACCCCGACGTGGAGCGGCTCGCGGCGGAGAAGGTCCACACCCTGGAGGTCCGGACCGGTCGCTGGCGCTCTTTCTACAAGCCGGCCGTAGAGGAGGTTTTGGCGGGCCTGGAGGAGTCCGCACCCGCGCTCCTGATCTCCCTCCTGGACGCGGTGGCCGATGCCGCCCACGCCCACGACGAGCCGGAGTCGGCCGCCGCCTGGTTCGGCCGCGCACGCAAGCTCGAACGGACGCTGGCGCACCGTCCCGACCCGGAGTGGCTGGCCGAGCGCTACGAGGAGCACGCGGACGTGGTGTCCGCGACGGTCCTGCGGGCATGGGCGCGCGACCTGGCCGCCAAGGGCGCGGCGACGGCGGAGGGCCTTGCCCGCTTCCGCGAGGTCATGGTGTGGCGGGTCGAAGCCGGCGGCGACGTCTATCCGCAGCTCGCCGCCGACCTCCGGAAGATCGCCAAGGCCGCCGGGCTGGACCCCGAGGAGGAACTCGCGGAGTTCCTGCGATCGGTCTTCGCGGCGGGCGAGGTGTCGTTGAGCGACGACGGGTTCTGGGCCGCCGCGCTGAAGGGCCGCGCCATGGACCTGGTGGCCGGGCCGGAGGCGGCGCGGCGGGTGCTGGAACTGCGTCCGGGATATCCGAGCCAGGGGCCGCTGTGGCTGAAGCTGCTCGAACGCAGCGGCGCCCTGGCGATGCTGGCCGGCGACGCCCCCGGCCTCCAGCGCGGGGACGCCGCCGCCTGGCTGGTCTCCTGCGTGCAGGGACCTCAGTGGAGGGACCCGCTCGGCGAGCTGTACGAGCTGGCCGAGCGGATCGCCCCGCGGCTCGCGTCCGACGGGGTGCCGGTGGCGTTCCGCTTCTGGCGGCTCGACGAGACCGGCCGCCGCAGGACGCCCCTGGACATGATCGACATACTGCTGGAGCACGGCGTCCCCGTCGCCGACCCGCCGGAGCGCCTCGGCCCCGCTTTCTTGCCCGACCTGGTCTGCGGCCGCCGTCCCGAACTGCGGCACGTGCTGGCGGACGAGCGGTTCGCGCGGGAACTGCGCGCCCGGGCGCGGGGCGACCTCGACATGACCGTCGGGGACAGCGCGTCCAACACCTGGTACGAGCCGCACGAGACCAAGGGCTGGGAAAGGCTCCCGGTGCTGTTCGACAACCCGGTCGGGCACGAGGAGGTGCGCGCGTGGTGCGCCCGCGAGCGCGCCCTGCTCCGCGCGGGCCTCGACCTGTACGGGCTGCGGATGCTGCTCGGCCGGTTCGTGCACGCGGGCGAGGCGGTGGACCTGCTGCTCAAGGACGCCGAAGCGGCGCGCGAGTTCGCGGCGGTGGACGTCATGGCCCTGCTCATGGCCGACCTGCCGGACGAGTTCACCCGCGCGCGGGTCGAGGAGCTGCTGAAGCTCCTGGAGCCCCAGTACATCAACCGCGCGGTGTCGGGGCCGAACTTCATCGCCCTCTCCAAGGCGCTGCCGGAGCTGAAGGAGCAGGACAGGGACACTTTCGGCAGGGTCGCGTTCTCGCTGGTCACGGCGGTCAACTGCCGGGTGGGGCTGGAACGCCTCATCCGTCGCTTCACTCCCGGAGAGGAGCCGAAGGAGGCGCCCCCGGCGGAGAACGCCGACCCGGTCGTGCGGCAGTGCGGCTGGCTCATGGACCTGGCGGGCTCCGGCACGCCCGCCTGGGACGGTGACCTGAGCACGCCGAGCGCCAAGTTCGACGGCAACGTGGTCGGCCTGGAATTTCAGAACCACGCCAACACCGCCGCGTACACCGGCGTCCCCTCAAGGTCGAGGGCGCGTTCGTACCAGAGGCCGGCGGCCTACGGCACCTACCCCTTCGTGTCGGGGGAGCCGGGCCGCTGGCGGGTGGTGCGCTGCGGACTGCCCGAGGGCACGAAGGGCGGCGTGGCCTCCCCCGGGACGGCGTTCCGCACGGCCACGTCCGTCGCCATGGTGGTGGGCTTCCACTATCCGGTGCCCCCGGATCGTGTGCTCCTGGAGTACGCCCCCGAGGGGGAGTTCGCCGAGGAGGGCCCGCTGGCGGCGGCCGGTGCGCGCCTGCTCGACGCCCGCGTCCTGGAGCCGGTGCGCTCCGGGGCGTGGTTCGCGCGCTTCAGTGAGCTCTGGCGCGAACGGGACCGCCCTCCGGTGACTCCTGAGATGGCGGCCGTGTTCGCGGAGAGGACGGGCCTGTCGAAGGCCGAGGCGTCCGTCGTGCTCCAGGGGGCGCTCCTGTCCGCGCCGTACCAGTTGGGCGGGGACGACCCCGTCCGGTTGGTCCACTTCGGCCCGGGACCGTCCGGCGTGACGCGGTGGATCCCGGAGGCAGACCAGGTGAAGGAGGGTCTCAGGGCCCTGCGACCGGCCGAGTTCTACACCGGGCTCTACGAACGGCTCCTGCCGGACGACCCGGAAGAGCTGTGGACGTCGGGCCCGTCGGTCGACCGCGCGGCCGCGTGGTGCTCGGAGCGGTCGGGTGCCCGCTTCCCCGTGCCCGCCGGACTCCTGCCCCGCGCGCTCAAGGAGATCACACAGCCCAAGGGCGAGACTCCGCTGCCACGCGCGGGCATGAAGGCCCCGTGGCCGTGGCGGAGTGGCCGGCCGCTCCTGCGGCCGTGGGCGCTCCTCGGCCGCGTCGCCGCAGGCGCGGACTGCCTCGCGGACACCTGGGCCTTCTCCGGCGAGCCGGACCCGCTCGCCCTGCCGCGCGTCGCCGCCTGGCTCGCCTACCGGACCCCGGCCGGCGATCCGCTGCGCCCCGCGATCGGAGCCGCGATCTCCCGGCTGCGCGAGGCCGCCGCCGGTCCGCGCACCCTGTTCTCGCTGCAGAGCAACCACCTGATGGGCGACCCGCCGCCCACCGGCGCGCTCACCGGCCATCCGGCGGTGACGCTCGTCGAGGACGACGTCTTCGAACTGAGCCACCTGCGGGTGGATCCGGCCGCGGTGAAGGGGCCGGACGACCCGCTGCTCGACCTCCTCGACGACTACTACGATGCGACCCTGCCGTCCCAGGTGGTGCCCAGCGGCTCCGGGCTTCCCGCACTGGCGGACCTGCGTCTGCTGCTCAGCGACGACTTCGCCGCGCTCGGCGCGCACCTGGCCGCCGACGCGGACCTGGCGCCGGGCTGGGAGCAGCACCCGGCACGCTCGGTGCCGCACCTGGTGGAGGAATGCGCGGAGACCCACCGGCTGGGCGAGGACGCGGCGGCCCTCTACCTGATGCTGCTCGCCCTGCCCGACCCGTCCGACCGCAACGTGAAGGAGTGGACCGGCTGGAAGCCCGCCCGGTTCAAGGCGGCGGCGGCCGAACTCGGCGACTCGGGGCTCGTGCTGAACGCCGCTCGGGCGCGTGCGGGGCGCTCGCTGTTCGTGCCCGGCGCATGGCGGGAGTACAAGGCGCCGCGCCTCCCCATCGAAGTGCCGAAGATCCGCCTGATGCCGCTGGCGGACGAGCGCCGCTCCTTGGCGAGCACGGCCGTCGTCCCGTCCGGCCCCGTCCCCGTCCTCTTCGAACGCGCCTGGATGAACGCCCAGCCCCACGGACTCCGGTAAGCCGGTCAGCCACCTGAGCCGTCGCCGGGTTCGGCGCCGGTGATGGCCTTCATCTCCTGGCCCATGATGTCCACCAGCGATCCGCCGTCGGAGTCGCGGTTGGTGAGGATGACGCCGACCCAGCCGGTGTAGGGGTAGATGCTCCAGTTGGCGCCGACGCCGGGGTTGCCGCCGGCGCGCTGGTACATCCACTGGCCGTTCACGATGCTGATCGGGATCCCGTACGCGCCGAACGACGCCGGTCCGTGGGGGATCTTGGGCGCGGTGAGCACGTCGGCCCAGGGGCGGTCCAGCACCGTGCCGTCGCCCAGGGCGTGTGCGAACCGGGCCAGGTCCGGCGCGGTGGCGAAGCCGCCGTCCCCGGGGGCGTCGATGAAGGCGCGGCCCGGGTTCTTGCCGAGCACGTACGGGTTCGGGCTGCCCTTGTCCAGGTTGCGGAGGGCGTCCACCACGCTGCCGTCGGCCACCTTCATGTACGGGTGCGCGAGGTGCCCGTCCGCCAGCCACTGCGGCCTGGTGTAGAAGCCCGAGCCGGTCATGCCGCAGCGGTCGAAGATGTTCTCCTGGACGTAGTCCCAGTAAGGCATGCCCGCGACGGCCTCCACGATCAGCGCGGAGATGGTGACCTCCGGTTCCGCGTGGGCGGTGTTCGGAGTGCCCGGGACGCCCACCAGTTTCGCCTTGCGGGCTCGCTGCTCGTAGTACTCGTGCACCTCGTCGCGGCTCTGGAAGACGCGTTCCACGTCTTCGTCCGGAGCGTCCAGCCCGGACGTGCCGGAGAGCAGGTGGTGGATGTTCACTCGATCGGCGATGTCTTCGGCGAAGCCGGTCAGGTGGGTGCCCACCGTGTCCGTCAGGCGCAGCTTGCCCTGCTGGGCCAGCTGCAACATGGCCACCGCGAAGAACGGCTTGCCCGCCGAACTGAGGGTGAACGCCGTGCCCTCCTGGTTGCGGATCCCCTTCTGCTGGTCGGCCATGCCGTAGCTGCGGGACAGCACCGTCCGGCCCCGATGGGAGAGCAGCACCCGACCTGAGAACTTGCCCTCGGCGGCCAGTTTCGCCACGTAGCGGTCGTAGGCCCCGCCGGGCAGGGTGTCCGGCGGGATCTCCCCGCGCCGGGACGGGCCGGTCGGCGGCGAGGCGGCGCGGGCGGTCCCGGCGCTCGCCAGCGGCAGCCCGGCCGCCGCGCCGGCGGCTGCCAGCCCGCCCCATGCGACCAGTCGCCGCCGGCCGATGCCACGTGCCGAATTCAAGTCCATGCTCACGGTCCCATCTCGGTCGAAAAACCTGGCGCTGACAGTGATGCGCCGCAGGGGCCGCCAGGGGGCGAGGCCGTCCCCGCCGCCTCCTGGACCGGGTCCGACGCGATCACCTCGCCAGTCAAGGCAGCGCGGTGTTGTCTGGGCGTATGGGGTTTTCCATACGTCGGCGATATGGAGCGGCTCGTAGCATCGCGGGCATGCGCGTGTCGATCGTCGAGACGAACACCGCGGTCGCGGGCAGGCGCCCGGGGCTCAGCGCCCGGTTGAAGCTCACCCTCAGCTACGCCGGATTCCTCCTGCTGGGGGGCGGTCTACTGCTGGCCGTGTTCTGGGTGTTCGTGCTGCGGTGGATGCGCGATGTCGATCCCTCAGCAATCCAGCGGAGATTCGGCGTCGTGATCGTGCTCGGGCCCGACCGCTCCGACCTCCTGCGCGGCTTCTATCCGGCCGCGGCCGCGGCGATGGGCTTCATCCTGGTGTTCGGCCTCGTGGGCGGCTGGATCCTCGCCGGACGGATGCTCGCACCGCTCACCCGGATCTCGGACGCGGCACGGATGGCCTCCGGCGGGTCGCTGTCCCACCGGATCCGGCTGCGGGGGCGCAAGGACGAGTTCCGCGAACTCGCCGACGTGTTCGACGCCATGCTCGAACAGCTCGAATCCCACGTCGCCGAACAGCAGAGGTTCGCCGCGAACGCCTCCCACGAGCTGCGCACCCCGCTGGCCATCTCCCAGACCCTGCTGGAGGCCGCCCGCAACGATCCCGCGCGGGATCACGGCGAACTCCTCGAACGCCTCCACACCGTCAACGCGCGGGCGATCGACCTCACCGAGGCGCTCCTGCTGCTCAGCCGCGGCGAGCGCGGGAGCTTCGCCCGCGAGCGCGTCGACCTGTCCCTCATCGCCGAGGAGGCCGCCGAAGCACTGCTCCCCCTCGCCGAACGGCGCGGGATCACGCTCGACGTCACCGGCGAGAAGGCCCACGCCCTCGGCTCCGCGGAGCTCATCCTGCGGCTGGTGACCAACCTCGTCCAGAACGCCATCGTCCACAACCTCCCGGACGGCGGCACCGTGACGGTCCACACCGAATCGCAGCAGGACGCGAGCGTGGTCCGGGTCGAGAACACCGGGCGGCCGGTGCCACCGGAACTGGTGCCGACCCTCACCGAACCCTTCCAGCGCGGCACGCGGCGCACCCGAACCGGCGAGCACGCCGGCGTCGGCCTCGGGCTGGCGATCGTGCACAGCATCGTCCGAGCCCACGACGGGACCCTCGCCCTCACCCCCCGCCCCACCGGCGGCCTCCTCGTCACGATCCGACTCCCCGCTGAGCAGGCCGGGGCGGCCCGGCAGGCGCCGTCCCCGGGCAGCGCTAGCAAGATCCTTTGACGGGCGGCCCGTGCGCGGCGAAGTCCTTACTCCGTCGTGGAAGCGAAAGCGCCGGCGGTCGCGGCCAGGGCGGCGGTTCTCGCCGCGTGGGCGGGCAGGGCCGGGTCGGATGGCGTGCGGAGGAGCACCAGGTGGTGGTACAGCGGCGCGGTGGCGGCGATGAGGAGGCGCCGGGCGTCGATGCCTGGTGGTAGCTCACCGCGTCGGACGGCTCGGGTGACGACGATCTCGCAGCGGGCGTAGCGGTCCTCCCAGAGCCGCGGCGCGGTGCACGCCGGCGCGGGCGGCGACGGCCTCCATGGTGAGCCCGTCGTAGCCGTGCTCGCCGAGCTCCGCGAGGACCGCGTCGAGCACCTGCGCGCGGGTGCGGGCGGTCCGGCCGCCGGGACGGCGCCGGGGCGGCGGCACATGAACGGCGCCGACCACCGCATGGACGGGCCCTCGACCTTCCCCTTCCCGATCATGGGCGCCTCCTGGGCCGAGCATTTCGACCTCGTCACCGGCCTGCCCGGGCGGGGCGACACCGTGGTCGGCCACGACGTCTGGTTCGGCTACCGGGCCACGGTGGTGCCCGGCGTCCGCATCGGCCATGGAGCGATCATCGCGCGGCGCCCCGTGTGAAGTGAAACCGACCGCCCTGTCCATGCTCGGTCGCCTAGGGCGTCAGCACTGCTCCAGGGCGGTGTCCATGGCCCGGTCCCTTCCGCGGGCCAGCCTGATCCACTGGCCGGGGGCGGGCAGCTCGACTCCGTGGTCGGCCAGGCAGGCCAGGAATCGGTCCCCCTTGGTCACCGGGACGCTGACCACCTGCCCCGGATCCATGAGAGAGGCACATTTCTCGATTCCCCGTTTCATCCGCCGCTCGTCCCCGCCGGGCCGTTCGTCTTCGGGCAGCCGGACCCCGTGCGCGCGCAGGCAGGCGAAGAAATTGGATTCCAAGGTCGCCGAAGGAGTACTCGGCGCCGAAGGCGAAGGCGTACTCGGCGCCGAGGGAGTAACGGCCACGGGGGGAACCGAGGATTCGCCGTCGTCGCCGTCGCACCCTCCCAGGGAGATGAGCAGCACCATGATGCCTACGACCGGGAAAGCACCCCGCATACCCGTTCCTTCCTGGAAGAGCGACAGGCGCCGCCCATACGAGACATTAATCCGCCAGTAGACGGTGGCACAATTACGGCGCCGTCACGGTTGACGGACGCCTCGTCCGGGGCAGAGGGATGACCATGGACATCAACTGCGTGATCGTCGACTCGGCCGACCCCGATCGCTTGGCGGCCTTCTGGAGCGAACTCCTCGACCGTCCGGTCGTCTCCCGTATTGGGCCGTATGTCTGGCTGGAACGCAGGAACGGGCTGGGCGTGGGCTTCCAGCGCACCGACGGCTCCAAGACCGCGAAGAACCGGCTGCACCTGGATCTGGACTCGGACGATCCAGCGGCCGAGCAGGCCAGGGTCGAGCGGTTGGGCGGACGGCGGCTGGCCGAATACGACCCTGGAGGCTTCCTTGTCATGGCCGATCCCGAGGGGAACGAGTTCTGCATCATCCCGAAAGGATCGGTCGAACTCGACGACGAGGGCCGGGCGCACTACCTGCCGGCGGACGGGGAGGCGACCGTGTCCACATGAACCGCGTCGAAGGACCCGAAACCCCCCGTGGGCTGGGGGGATGGTCGCAGTGGGCTGAGGGGGACAGGGGTGCGCTGGTAGGATCTCGGCCGATGCGTGGGCGGTCGTGAGTGACGTAGCCAGGTGGCTGTGAGAGGCGCAGCCAGGTGGCCCGCCCCGGCGTGACGCCGCCGGTCCCGGATCGGCGCAGGATTCTGTCCGCCCGCAGGTCCCACAGTTAGGTTCCCGGTGTCGTTCTCCCCTTCGGCCGTTCGCCGCAACTGGCTGCTCTGCGCGGTGCTGCTCGCGGGCGTCGTGCTGCGCGTGCTCGCCATGGTGGGTTTCCGGGGCGTGCTGTGGTTCAACGACAGCTACGACTATGTCCGGATCGCGGACGACCCGTTCCCGCATCCGCTCAGGCCGTCCGGCTACGGGCTCTTCCTCTGGGCGCTGAAGCCGTTCCACAGCCTGGCGCTGGTGACGGCGTTGCAGCACGCGGCGGTGCTCGGGCTGGCGGTGCTCGGGTACCGGATGCTCGTCCGCGACTTCGACGTGCGGCGGACGTGGGCGGCGCTGGCCGTCACGCCGGTCCTGCTCGACTCCTACCAGCTCACGCTTGAGCACCTCCTGCTGTCCGACACCCTGTTCACCGTTCTGGTGTTCGGGGCGATGCTGCTGCTGGCGAAGCCGGGGGCCGCCGGGTGGCGGCGGGCCGCGCTGGTGGGCGCGCTGCTCGGCGTGGCGGCCGTCACGCGGACCGTGGGGGTGCCACTGTTCCTGATCGCCCTCCTCTACCTGCTGGTCAGGCGGACGCGGTGGCCGGTGTACGTGGCGCTCGCCGTGACGTTCGCGCTGCCCGTCGGGGCGTACGCGACGTGGTTCCAGCGGGAGCACGGCCGGTTCCAGATGACCGGTGTGGACGGCATCTTCCTGTGGGGACGGACCGCCGCGTTCGCCGACTGCGACGCGTTCGCCCCGCCCCCGGATCTGGCGAGCCTGTGCCCGTACGGCGCGAAGGGCGACCG
This sequence comes from Actinomadura sp. NPDC000600, assembly GCF_040492135.1. Taxonomy (NCBI): domain Bacteria; kingdom Bacillati; phylum Actinomycetota; class Actinomycetes; order Streptosporangiales; family Thermomonosporaceae; genus Actinomadura; species Actinomadura sp. NPDC000600. The sequence goes on along the minus strand of NZ_JBEUPD010000007.1, from coordinate 21,511 downwards.
GTCCGCCTCGTCCCACCAGATCTGGGAGGACAACTCGCCGACCGGCTGGTCCAACGGGAAGGCGTTCGACGCGGAGACGAACGCGCGGGCGCAGCGGTTCGCGCTGTGGGCGATCAAGAACCAGCCGCTCGACTACCTGCGCGTCGCCTCCTACGACTTCTTCGTCCGGACGTTCTCGTGGCACCGGTCGCGGTACCCGACCGTCGGGACCGAGGCCAGGTACCACTTCCCCACGCGCCCCACGGCGCGCAAGCCCGGGCTGCCCGTCTACGGCGGCGGTGACCGGCGGTCGGTCGTGTACGAGTACTCCCACGGAACGGGCCGCACGCACGTCGTCGAGCCGTACGCCGGAGTGCTGCGCGGCTACCAGAAGCATGTGAGCGTGCCGGGGACGGTGCTCGGCGCGATCCTGCTCGCGGGCGCGGCGGGGATCGTGTGGCGGCGGTCGCGCGCCCGGACGGCCCTGTTCTGGACGTCCGGTGTCGCCCTCCTGGCGATCCCCCCGATCACGGTCGACTTCGACTACCGCTACATGCTGCCCGCCCTGCCGTTCGCGTGTTTCGCCGCCGCGCTGGCATGGGGCCGCCGCCGTCCCGCCCCGGCCGCGCCGGAGCCCGAGCCGATCGAGGCGCCCCCCGAGGTCCAGCCCGCAGACGCCTGACCTCGGGGCCCGGACGTCGCGGCAGGAATGAGTACGAGAGCGGATGCCGGCGGGGCGCGGCGGTCGGGAGGATCGGGGGCATGCGCCGCTTTGTGATTCCGCTGGTCGTCCTGCTCGCCGCCGGGTGCGGGCAGCTGGGGAGCAGTCCCGAGGACGTGGCCGCCGACGCCGCGCGGAAGGCCGCCGAGCGGGCCGGGGACAGGATCTACGACGCCCGGGTGCGGCCCGCGCAGGACATGGCGCACCGCGCCGCGGACCTCGACGGCGTGGAGGTCATGCGGGTGACCGGCGCCTCGACCGCGGGAGACGGCGTGCGGCTCGTGCTCCGCACGTCCGGGACGGCCCCGGACGGCGGCTGGTTCCCGACCTCGACGGTCACCGTGCAGCGGTGCTTCGAGCTGCGGTTCTCCACCACCACCGAATGGCAGCACTACGGAACCCGCGATGTGGCGTGCCCGGCCAACGGCCCGCTGACGTTCAAACCGTGGCCGAAGACACCGCAGATCCCGTCCGAGCGGCTGCGGAAGGCGCTGCCCCGCGTCCCGGAAGGGGGCAGGGCGGACGAGGCGAAGGTCCGCGCGGCGGTCGCGTCGCTGCGGCTCGACCCGGCGGTCCGGCGCGAGTTCCGGACCGAGGGCGACGTGGTCGGCGTGGCCCTCGTCGCGAAGCCCTACGGGTCGGACCTGTTCGACTGCGTCCTGGCCCGCGTCGCGCCGGGCCGCAACAGCGTGTGGACGCCGCCCCGCATGCAGCGGATGGCCGGCGAGGGCGGCTGCGGAGCGGGCAACGCCGTCCACCCGATGCCGCCGCCCCACTGACCGGCGCGCGGGTCAGCGGATGAAGGGCCGCGGAGGAGGAGGCGGCGGCGGTGGAGGCGGGGGCGGCGGGGGCCCGGGGCGGTTCACCTCGATCTCGGCGCTCATCAGCGGGCGCTCCTTCGCCATCCGCATGCCGGGCACGCCCAGGAGGAGGCCCGGGACGGACAGCGCCGCGCACACGAACAGCCCCCTGAAGATGATCTTCTCCCCCTCCGCGGGGTCGCCGGCGTCCAGCGCGGACACCACGAAGCGGGTGAAGACCACCATCGCGGCGCCGACGATGAGGTACCCGACGATGATCAGAAGTCGGCCGATCCGGTCGCGGGCGCCGCGGCGGCGGGCGCCCCGCCACAGGTAGCGGCCGATCGTCAGCACGATGGTCCCGACGAGGGCGACGGTGACGCCGTTGACCGACGGTTCCAGCTCCCGGCCGGCGTCGCCCGGCCCGAAGGAACCGAGTTCGGAGCGCAGGTCGGGGCCGGCGCCGAGCAGCGCCTGGACCGCGTAGAGGAACCCGAGGACCATCGCCGCGACGCCGACGACGATCAGGATCAGGCCGAACAGTAAAAATAGGACGTTGGGGCGGTGGGCCGCCGGGCGGTAGGGCTGGGTCATGTGATGGTTCCCCCGGTGCGGTCGGGACTCCGGTGCGGCGGTGGCAGCGCGGCTCGGACCCCGGCCCCCGTGGCGCGGGCCCCGCCGGCGTGGTGCCGCCGCCGTCACGGTCGCCGAGTCCGTTTCCGGACGCCATAGCAACGTGTCACTGAGTGACCCGCCAGTGGCTTTCAGTCCGACCGGGTATGACCATGGAAGGCATGGAGGGCGAGGAGAACAGGGACGACCGCACGGTGACCGGGCGCGTCGTCGCCGTGCTCGACGCGGTCGCCGCTCGCGGCGAGCCGGTGGGGCTGGCCGACCTGACGCGCGAGGTCGGCATCCCCAAGCCCACCGTGCGCCGCATCGCCGCGGACCTGGTGGCGCGGCGGATGCTGGAGCGGGGTCCCGACGGGCGCTACCGGCTCGGGCCGCATCTGCTGGACCTCGGGAGCCGCGCGGCCCTCCAGCAGGGCCTGCTCACCGCCGCCACCCCGCACGTGCAGGACCTGTTCGCCCGCACCGGGGAGATCGCGTGGGTCTGCCGGATCAGCGACGGCTCGATCTCGTTCATGGCCATGGCCTTCGGCGCCAACCGGGCTCCCGACGTCCGGCGGGGTGAATGGCCGAACGATCCCCGCAGCCCCGCGCTGCAGGGGTCCGCGCTGGGACGCGTGCTGCTCGCCGAGCGGCCCGACCTGCTGGACGGCCTGCACGGCCGGCCGCCGGCGCCGCAGACCCCGCGCGGCACCACGTCCTGGCCGCGGTTCCTGGACGAGCTCAAGGAGGTGCGCGACACCGCGGTCGCGGTCGAGCACGAGCAGATCCATCTCGGCTTCAGCTGCGTCGCCACGGGGGTGCGCGACCCCGGCGGCGCGCTGATCGGCTGTCTCGGCGTGACCGGGCGCACCGGCAGGCTGTCCACCCGGAGCATGGCGCGGCTCCTGCGGGTCGCGGCGGAGGACATCACCCGCGGCGCCGAGACGCTGCTCGAACCGCCCCGGCCGCCGGAGGGGCGTCAGCCGTCCTGAAGGCCGAGACGGGCGGCGGCGACCTTCTTCGGGACGACCATCCGCCACGCGTCGATGACCAGTTCCTCCATCTCGGCCTCGTCGAGCGCGGCCGTCCACGCGTGGACCCAGTTGAAACGCATGTCGGACTCGCTCGGAAGGTGAAACTTGTCCAGCTCGGATTCGACGAGCGCGAGCCGCTCCTCCTTGGGGAACGCGAAGCCCATGACGGTCTCGTCCCGCGAGAAGGCGATATAGACGATGGAGCCGACCCGGAACTTCACCCGGTCCCTGATCAGGTGCTCGGACGTGCGGGGCAGCGTCATCGCCAGCGCCCGCACCTGCTCGACGGTGATCATCCTGTCCTCCTGTGGCCGCGGCGCTCGGGGCGCGGTCCTCCCAGCAAAGCACCCCACAAGGCATGATCTTGTTAGATTTGCCGGGTGAACGAACTGGTGCGCTGGCAGACCGAGAACGGGACCATCGTCGTGGAGACCGACGACCGGGAGCCGGGGTTCCAGTCGGTGTCCCGCACCGGCGACCTGATCCACGACGCGGCGGGCAAGTTCGAGGACGCGTTCCAGCACGTCCGCGAGGCGGCGCAGGCGGCGCTCGCGTCGCTGCGCGGAGGCGACCTGAACCCCGACGGGGTCGAGTTGGAGTTCGGCGTCAAGCTCAACGCGGCGGCCGGGGCCGTCATCGCGAAGACGACCGTCGAGGGCCACCTGAAGGTCAAGATGACGTGGGGGCAGCAGCCGCGCGCCGCGGAGGAGGCGTAGCCGCATCGTGGACGACTGGCAGTGGCGCGCCTGGGTCGGCCCCCCGTCCGGCGGCAAGCTGGGCGCGGCGTTCCTCGTCACCTCGACCCGGCTGCTGACCTGCGCCCACACCGTCCACGGCCTGGAGGAGGCCCGCGTCGGATTCCCCGGCCTGCTGGAGGACCTGCCCGCCGAGGTCGTGCGGCGCGGCGACTGGCGCCGGGCGGGCGACCCCGGCGACGTCGCCGTCCTCGAACTGCGCGAGCCCGTCGCGCTGACCCCGGCGACGCTGGCCGCCCCGGACGCCCTGCACGACACGGGCCTCGGCGGCCGGACGTTCGGGGTGTGCGGCTTCCCGCGCCGCCGCGACCAGAACGAGCGCCACGCGTCCGTGACCACGTTCCCGCATCGCGGGATGCGGCGCGAGTGGTGGGAGCTGAAGACCGGGCCGGGCGACTGGCTGGAGGAGGGCTACAGCGGGTCCGCCGTGTACGACCCCGTGTCGGGCGAGGTCATCGGCATGGTGACGAACGCCGAACTGCGGGACGGCGACCGGGCCGACCTCGGCTGGATGCTGCCCGTCTCGCACATCCGTACCTACTGGGAAGAGCTGGACGACCTGCTGCCGCTGCGGTGGCTCACCCCCGACGCCCGCCGCGAGCTGCGGGAACTCCTGGACGGCGTGCGCTACACCGACCCGCTCGCCGCCGACCTCGAAAGGATCACCGGTCGGCGGGCGCTCGGCGGCTTCCGGTCGGCGTGGGGCTCGGTGCGCTACGTGGCCGAGGGCTGGGCGGAGGACCGGCTCGTCCGGTACGTCGCGTCGCTCGGACCGCACCTGCCCGAGTCCGCCCGGCAGCGGCTCGCCGCGTGGTCCGCGCGGCACCTGCCCGGCGCCGCGCCCGCCGCGCCCCGCTCGGGCCCCGCGTCGGTGATCGTCCGGCTGGAGCGGGCCACCTTCGACAACGCCTTCGACGTGACCGTGCACACCTGGATCGACGGCGCCGAGGGGCCGGGACGGCCGACCGAGCGCGTGCCGGAGAAGCGGGTGCGGCCGGTGGTGGAGGCGGGGGTGGCCGCGCTCGCGCCCGCGCTGTTCGGCCGCGAATGGATGATCGAGTTCGCGGTGCCGGAGGGCTGGCTCGGCAAGCCGTTCGAGCAGTGGTACGTCGACCCGCGCAACAGGATCCCCATGCGGGTGTACCCGGTGGTGGTGCGGGACGTGGAGCGGCTCCAGCCCGGGTCGTTCCGCCGCGACCAGGCGCACCACCGCTGGCGGCTGCTGAACCAGCGCGGCCGCAGCGATCCGCGCCCGATCGCGTGCGACGCGCCGCGCAAGGGCAGCGACTTCCAGAACTGGCTGGAGGCGAACATCGACTTCTGCGTCCTCGTGTACGGGTCGCGCCCGGTGAAGGGCTGGCTGACGGCCGCGCTGAACAACGGCATCCCCGTCATGCTGTGGACGCGCACCCGGTGCGACGCGCCGACCCATGAGGACTGCCCGGGCCACCGCGTCCTCGACGAACTGACCACGGCGGTCGGCGAGAAGCATCCGGGCGACCTGCCGCAACTGGCCCTCGCGCTGCGCAAGGCCGCGCTCGTCGCCCCCAAGGGCATCCCGCACTGCGGGCGCGACCTGACACTGCTGTGGGACGATCCGTCCCGGCTTCCCGACCCCCCGCTCGCGATGGAGGTATAGGTGCCCGACTGGCTGCTCTACACCGGGAGCCGACGCACGCACGACGGCATCGACCGGCTGCCTCCGCCGCCGCCGTGGCGCGCGTTCGACGGAGCGCCCGTCCTGGAGCCCCCTCCCGGCGGGTCCGGGAACGAGCACCACGCGACGACGTACCGTCCGTCCGGTGATGCCGTGCAGCAGGTCAACGCCGCCCTGTACCTGCGCCGCCCGCTGCTGGTGACCGGGCCGCCCGGCACCGGAAAGTCGACGCTGGCCTACGCCGTCGCCCACGAACTGGGGCTCGGGCCCGTCCTGCACTGGCCCATCACCAGCCGGACCACCCTCCGCGACGGCCTCTACCAGTACGACCCCCTCACCCGCCTGTACGCGGCGGGACGGCAGGGCGAGGGCGGACGGCACGGCGCGCCGGACGAGGAGGACATCGGCCGCTTCATCCGCCTCGGCCCGCTGGGCACCGCGCTGCTCCCCTACCGGCGGCCCCGCGTCCTGCTGGTCGACGAGATCGACAAGAGCGACATCGACCTGCCCAACGACCTGCTCACCATCTTCGAGAAGGGCGAGTACGAGCTGCCCGAGCTGACCCGCCGGGCCGAGCCGGACGCCGAGGTCATGACCGCCGACGGGCCGGGCGCCCGGGTCACCGTCACCGCCGGGACCGTCCGCTGCCGCGCGTTCCCGCTGGTCGTGATGACCAGCAACGGCGAGCGCGAGTTCCCGCCCGCCTTCCTGCGGCGCTGCGTGACCGTGAAGCTGCGGCAGCCGGCGGACAAGGGCGAGCTGGCGGCGATCGTCCAGGAGCACCTCGGGTCGCTCGCCGCCGAGAGCGACGACCTCGTCCGCCGCTTCTTCCAGCGCTCGGCGTCGGGCACGCTGGCGACCGACCAGCTCCTCAACGCCGTCTACCTGTGCCGCCACGCCGACGCCGAGGACCGCCTCGCCCTGGCCGACCGCATCATGCCCTACCTGACCGGGCCCGGCGATGACGACGAGTAGCCGGGACCGGTAGCCGATGACGATCAACCGGCTCCGCGACGTCCTGTCGGCGATCGGGCCGCCGCCGGACGCCCGCGAACTGAGCGAGATGCTGTGGCTCGCCTGCCACATCTCCCCCACCGAGGAGCAAGGCCCTGCCGTCTCTCCGGCCACCCCGCCGGTCGCGGACGGGCCCGTGGACGCCCCCTCTCCGCCCAAGCCGCCCGAGCCCGCGCCGCCTCGCCCGTCCGAGCCGCTGACCGGGCTCCACCCGCGCCCCGCCGCCGAAGCGGAACCGGTGGGGCGGGCGTCGGAGGTGCTCGTCCCGACCGCGCCGATGCTGGCCGATCCGCTCGGCGTCCAGCGGGCGCTGCGCCCGTTGAAGCGGCGCGTCCCGTCCCGGCACCGCGTCGAACTGGACGAGGAGGCGACCGCCGCGCGCGTCGCCGACACCCGCCTGTGGACGCCCGTCCTCGTCCCGTCGCCCGAGCGCTGGCTCGGCCTCGACCTCGTCATCGACACCGGTCCCACCATGCGGCTCTGGCGCCCCCTCGCTCGCGAGCTGGCCGAGACCCTGCTCCGCCAGGGCGCGTTCCAGGACGTCCACCTCAGCCACCTCGACGGGACGGGCCGCGTCTCCTCCACCCCCGAGGCGCCGCCGCAGGACCCGAGGACGCTCCTGGACGCCTCCGGACGGCGCGCCGTGCTCGTCCTCAGCGACTGCTCGGGCCCGCACTGGTGGAACGGACGCGCCGTCCAGGCCGTGCGGCGCTGGGCGCAGGCCGGGCCGACCGCGATCGTCCAGCCGCTCGCCGAACGCCTCTGGCGCCGCACCGCCGCCCCGCCCTCCCCCGGCCTGGCGGCCCTTCCCCGTCCCGGCGCCCCGAACACCGGCCTGCGCTTCACCCCCTACGACGGCGCCGCCGGGGCGGGCGTCCCGGTCCCCGTCCTGGAGATCGCGCCCCGCTGGTTCGGCACGTGGGCCCGGCTGGTCTCCGGCGCCGACCCGCAGCCGGCCGCCGTCGCGATGCTGCCGGCCCGGCCGTCCGGCACGGCCCCGGTGCGGCGCGAGCAGGAACTGCCGATCGCCGAGCGCGTCCGCCGCTTCCTCGCCACCGCCTCACCGGACGCCGCCGAACTGGCGGCCCACGTCGCCGTCTCCGTCCCGTCCCTGCCGGTGATGCGCCTGATCCAGCACCGGATCCTCGGCGGCTCGGGCCCCGGCCGGCTCGCCGAGGTGCTGCTGAGCGGCCTGCTCCGCCCGGCCGGCGGGGTGCGCTACGAGTTCGTCCCCGGCGCCCGCGAGGCCCTCCTCGACACCCTCCCGCGCCCGGAGGCCCTGCACACCCGGCACGTCCTCGAAGCCGTCTCCGCCGAGATCGAGCGCCGCGCCGGAACGTCCGCCGAGACGTTCCGCGCCCTCCTGCCGGAGGACGGCGGCCCGGTCGTCCTCACCGCCGACACCGACCACTTCGCCCTCGTCACCCCGGAAGCCCGCTCCCACCTCACCCCCGGGCCGCCGCCACCCGAGGTGCCCCAGGCCCTGGACCTGCTGGACCTCTTCGACACCCCGGCCGAGGAGCTTCTCGACGAGTGGGGCGAGGCCCCCCGCGAGATACCCATCGGGGAGGACAGCGGCGGCCCGGTGACGCTGGACGTCCTCCGCACCAATCCGGAACTCCCGCACGGCTTGATCATCGCCCCGCCGCACGACCGCGCCGAGCTGGTGCGGACGACCCTGTTCAGCCTGGCCCTCACCCACTCCCCGGACATCGTCAACCTCGTCTTCGTGGGCTTCCACGGAAGCGGGGGCTTCACCGGTCTGGCCGGCCTTCCTCACGTCGCCTACTACGCCTTCGCCCATACCCACGATTCCCCGCTGATCAGCATGCAGGTGCCCGCACTCGAAGACGAGAGGATCCGCCGCACCCGGGCACTGGAGAACGCCGGATTCTCCACGTGGGACGAGTACCAGACGGCGATCGCCGAGGGCGCCGACCATGCGCCCCTCCCCGCCCTGGTCGTCGTCATCGACGACACCGGCCCGTTGCTGGATGCGCGCCCGGACCTGATCGAGCCGCTCGCCTGGCTCTGTGAGACGGGAGCACCGCTGGGGATGAGGTTCGTCTTCTGCACATCGAAAGACGCGCCCCTGCCGAGCCCCCTCCGCGACCACCTCGGCTGGAACATCGGGGTCCCCGGCGAAGGAGTCGCCTTCCTCCACGTCTTCGCGGACCGGACCCACCCAGCGTTCCAGCCCGCGCACATCTACAGCGACGCCGCCCACCGGCTCATAGAGAAGATGGATCGCCAAGGACGACGCGCCCGCGAACTCCCCTGGCCGGAGGAACCACGGCCGGCGCAACTGGAACTGGACCTGGGGGAACCGGAGCCGTCGTCCGATGGGGACGTCTTCCTGCCCGAAGTGCCCGCTGATGCCGTTCCCCCTGGGATGCTTTCCCGCGAGTTCGACGTGCTGAGCCTCAACGGCGGCGGATCGGACGGGATTCTGCGGGAGACATGGGCGATGTCCGCCGACACGCCCCGCAGCCCGGCGATCGGCTACCGGCCGAGCGGCCATCTCCTCAGCCTCTATCCGCTCGACCGTTCGTCGGGCATCCCGCACGGCCTGATCGTCGGCAGTCCCGCGGCCCGCCAGAGGATCGTCCGCGCCATCACCCTCGCCCTCGCCTCAGGACACTCTCCGGCGGACCTGCAGTTCGTCTTCGCAGGGCTGGGTGAGCATCCGCTCGGCGAGCCCATCGACCTACCGCACGTCCGCTACTCCGAGGAAGAGCTGCTGGGCTCTCCGAACAGACTCCGGCGGTTCTTCGACTTCCTGTCCGGCGAACTCGAAGCGCGGTCCGCGCCACCGCCGCAGAACGTGCCGCGGGACTCGATTCGCGCCACCGACCCGTGGTCGGTGGACGAACTGTACGAGCGGTTCCGCCAGGACCCTCATTCGGTCGACCGGGTCTGGTGGAACTTCTTCGAGGACTACCAGCCGGGCGAGCGGCCCGCCGTCCCGCCGCCCGAGGCGCCGCCCGAAGCACGGCCGCGCCTGGTGGTGGTCGCCGACGTGTCGCTCACGTTCCCGCTCAGCAGGCCCGAGATCGGTGAGACACTCCTCTCGCTGGCGCAACGCGGCAGAGCGCTCGACGTCCAGCTGCTGCTCACCTCGTCCACCGTCGAGAACACCACGATCTGGGGCCGCTTCCTGCCCCTCCTCGGCTGGCGCATCGCCGCGAACCGCCTGCCGCCCGACCAGCTCCAGTACGTCCTCGGGCAGGCGAGCCTGGAGTTCCCGGCCGACGAGCCGACGGCCTACCTCCTCGCCGGCGGCGGCGCCCCGCAGCGCTTCACCCTGGCGCCGGAGCCTCCCCGGGACGTCATCGACGACTTCGTCCGCCGAACGCGCGAAGTGCCGCGGGGTTCTTCGACGGGCACCGCGCCGGAGGGCATCGGCCTGGAGGAGATCGACCGCCTGCTCGCCGGCCTGGACGAGGAACTCGAGAACGGCCGAAGGAGCGGAGGCGAACCCGTCGACGCCACCACGGTGAAGTCGGCGCTGCGGGAGATCCTCTCGGCCGTTACCGAGTCCACGCGTTCCGGCGATCCCCGCCCGATCCGACACCTGATATTCCCCGGCCCGTTCAGGCCGGAGATGAACCTGACAGCGAGCCTGTACGGAGAGGTGCTGGCCGACCTCGGGCTGCTGCCGCGCGGGGACTCCAGCCTTCTCACGGTTTCCTACACCCGGCCACACCCTGACGCTGACCCGGCCGCCGATGTCACGCGTCTCCTCCGGTCGGTGCGGAGCACCGTGTTCCTCGTCTGGGACGCGCCGGATCAGGATCCCGAGACCGGCTACCTGAGTCCGGACATGATCCACAGCCTGATCTCAATGATGCGGCAAGAGCGTGACGGCCCCCTGGTCGCCCTTTGTGGCGAGCCGGAGCGGTTCGAGGAGTATCTCCAGACCATCCCCGAGTTCGCCGAACGCTTCCGGTGGGTCCACGCCTTCGACGCGCGGGCCGCGTCAGAACGCGCGTCCACGGCGCGTGCTCAGCCCCCGGCCTCCTCACCGCCGTCCGCGTCGGCCACGGGGAGTCGGAGCGTGCGGCTCGGGAGGGATCCGGAGACGGGCGAACCGGTGCTCCTGGACTTCGGCGCCGACCGTCACCTGCTCATCAGCGGTCCGAGCGACACCGGGAAGTCGCCCCTGGTGCACAGGATGGCCGAGGATCTCGCGTCGATCGGCACCGAGGACGAGCGGCTCGTCTACGTCCTGGACACGTACATGAGCCCGAGCGACTTGGCGGACGCGGAGGCGCGGGGGCGGGCGGGCGTGCGGTACACCGCGTCGCTGGATAAGTTCGGCGTCTGGGTGAGCGAGGCCGTGGGCACCGCCAAGACTCCCTTGACCGGCAGGGGTCCCCAGGTCTACATGCTCGTGGCGCACCGTCCGCGCCCGGGCGGGAAAGACCCGATCGCGACGGCCCTCCGAGACCTGAGCGGGATGGGCGAGCACCGCGTCCACTTCGTCCTGGCGCGGCATGACGTCAGCCCCGAGGAGCCGCTCGACCCCGTGGTCGCCCTCCTCCGGGAACTCGGCTCTCCCGTCCTGCTGACCAGTTTCACCGGCGGCCACGAGGCGAGGCTCTGGGACGTGCCCTCCTCGCTGCGGGGAGCCATGCGGATGGGCGACGGGCTCCTGGCGCATCCCGGGCGGCAGCGCCTCCTCCGGCTCGACAACCCCGTACGATGATATTGGATCGAGCTGTCCATAACGTGTTACGGTGGCGTTATGGCGCGGCCGAGGAAGTTCGATGAGGGGCGGGCCGTGGAGTCGGCCATGCGGGCCTTCTGGGCGGCCGGGTACGAGGCGACGTCGACGCAGGAGCTGTGCGCGGCGACCGGGCTCGGGCGCAGCAGCATCTACAACACGTTCGCCAGCAAGCGCGACCTGTTCGTCAAGGCCCTGACCCACTACATGGAGGTGCGCACCACCCGGCTCGTCGAGCATCTGCGGGACGGCGAGGGGACGGTGCGCGAGCGCCTCCGGACCGTCCTGGACTGGGCCGCCCTCCCGGACGACGACGACCCGTCCGGATGCCTGGTGGTGAACGCGACGGTGGAGCTCGGCCCGCACGATCCCGACATCGCCGGGCGGCTCGAACGGGACCGGCGGCTGCGGTTCGCCACCCTGAAGGCGGCGATCGAGGAGGGCATGCGCACCGGCGAGATCGACGCCGCCAAGGACGCGGGCGCGCTCGCGCACTTCATGATCTCCACCATCAGCGGCATCCAGGTGGCGGCGCGCGGCGGCGCCGACCGCGCAACCCTGAAGTCGATCGCGGACACCGCGATGCTCTCCCTCTGACCCGGGCGGCCGGTGCGCCGCCCTTTTTCACGCCCTTGTTTTGTACTGATCTATCCAATACAGGAGGACACCGATGCCACTGGCCGTCTACGTGCTGGGGCTGGCGATCTTCGCGCAGGGGACCTCAGAGCTCATGCTCGCGGGCCTGCTGCCCGGCATGGCGCACGACCTCGGCGTGTCCGTGCCGGCCGCCGGGCTGCTGATCTCGGCGTTCGCGATCGGGATGCTGGCGGGTGCGCCGGTGCTCGCCCTCCTGACGCTGCGCTGGCCGCGCCGCCGGGCGATGCTGGCGTTCCTCGCGGTGTTCGCGCTGACGCACGCGGTCAGCGCGCTCACGCCCGGCTACTGGACGCTGTTCGCGATGCGGCTCGTCGGCGCGTTCGTCTACGCGGGGTTCTGGGCGGTGGCGGCGGCGACCGCCGTGGACCTCGTGCCGCGGGACGCGCGCGGGAAGGCGATGGGCGTCGTCGCCGGCGGCCTCACGGTCGCGGCGATCGTGGGACTGCCCGCCGGGACGGTGGTCGGGCAGCATCTCGGCTGGCGGGCGGCGTTCTGGGCGGTCGCGGCGATGTCGGCGGCCGCGATGGCGGGGGTGGCCGCGACGATCCCCGCCGCGCGGGCGGACGCCGCACCGCCGCGGGTGCGGGACGAGGTGCGCGCGATGGCCGTGCCCCGCCTCTGGCTGCTGTACGGGACGACGGCCCTGGCCACGAGCGGGCTCCTCGCCACCTTCGGCTACCTCGGCGCGTTCCTGACGGAGACGACGGGGATCGCGGAGGCGTGGGTGCCGGGCGTGCTCGCGCTCTACGGCGTCGGCGCGCTCATCGGGATCACGGTCGGCGGGCGGACGGCCGACAGGTGGGGCGTCCAGACGCTGTACGCGGGGTTCGCCGGGCTGACCGTCGTGTCCGTGCTGCTCGCCCTCGCGGCGCGGTCGCCCCTGCCCGTGGTGTTCCTGGTGTTCCTCCTGGGCTTCGTCGGGTTCGGGACGAACCCGACGCTCAACTCCCGGGCGTTCGGGCTGGTGGACGGGGCGTCGACGCTGGTCGCGGCGGGGAACGTCATCGCGTTCAACATCGGCATCACGGCGGGCCCCTGGCTCGGCGGGCTCGCGATCGACGCGGGGAAGGGCTACACGTCCACGGCCTGGATCGGGGCGGCGCTGGGCACAGCGGCGATCGGCTCCGTGGCGCTCGGCTCGTTGATCAACGCGGTGGGCGGCGCACGGGCCCTCGGGCGGAAGCCCCCAGCGGAAGCCGAACCGGCCGAGGCGCGGGTCGGCGCGTGAGAAGTGGGGCGGTGCGAACGCTCCCGCCCCGCCCCCTCCCGCACCGCGGTCAGGAGCAGGCGGCCGCGTGGAAGGCCCACAGGGCGCGGCGGCCCGGGTGCTCGGCGAGCGTGAAGACGCGGTGGCGGCCCCGGTAGCAGGACAGGTCCTCCGGGCCCGGGGAGATCGTCCGGGCCCGGACCGGGGCCCAGCCCCCGTCGGTGTAGCGGGTCGAGAAGAGCCGGCCCGGCTTCTCGCCGTGGCTCTGGGTGAACCACCACTGCCCGTGCGCCCTGACCGCGCCCTGGACGCGGTCGACCGGAAGGCTCGCGCCGCCCTCGGGGCGCACGGTCCCCCTGCCGGCCAGCGCCCGCAGCGGCCAGGTCACCACCCGTCCCTGCGCCCAGGCGGGACGGCAGTACTCGCCGGCGATGAGGACGTGCGGCGAGGTGGTGCGGTCGATCGCGGCCCACGACATGCGCAGCGGGCCAGACCCCCTGCAGGTGGCGCCGACCTTGCCTCGGGCGAACTCCCAGCTGCCCGTCTGCGCCATCACGTACCGGAACCCGTGGGCGTAGTACTTGCCGCCGTACAGCCCGATCCGGTCGGCATGGTCGGTCGACCCCGCGCCGTTCCCGGCCAGGTCGAAGATCTGCCGCATGTCGAACACGCGCAGCCCGTGCCGGGTGTCGGCGACGTACAGGTTGTCGCCGTACCAGGCGATGCCGCCCGCGTGGATGCCGACGTCGGTGTAGGTGGGCCGCCCTTCCTCCATCACGGGCTCGACGAGCAGGGCGTGCCGGTACGCGCGCCGTTCGGGGTCCACGAACGTGACCCTGACCCGGCCGCCGTTGTGCCAGGACACCAGGATCGGCCTGACGCCGCCCGCCCACCGCTCGCCCGCCGTCGCGTCAGAGACGGACGTGACGCCCTGCGGGACCCAACTGCGCGTGTTGCTGTCCGCCTTGTCGAAGCAGTAGACGAGGGATCCGGCCGGGACCCCGGCCGCCTCGCCGCAGCCGCTTCCCAGCCTGTCGTGGCCGGACGAGCGGAGCAGCGCGCTGACGCCGGCCCTGCGGAGCCTGCCGCCGAGCGCCCGGACCGGCCCGCTCAGGTCGTCGCCGGAACGCAGGTCGAAGTCGCGCGGATTCATGGGGGCGGCCAGGGCCCTGGCGTCCGCCGCGTGCCCGACGCCCGGAGCGGCGGCCGGAGCGCCGGCCGCGAGGACGCCCGCCCCGAGGACCGCCACTCCGGGCCATCGGACTGCTGTCACAAAGCGTCGCGAGATCATCACATTCGGTCGCCTACCCTGTCGATCGCGGCGGACGACCCATAGATGATCTAGGGAAGGGCAAGTCTGGTTACGCTGTCCGTTACTCCGGCCGCTTCATCCCGGACATCCCGGACATCCCGGACGGGACGGCCTCCACCTCGGGAGACCGTCCCGTCCGGGTTCGGGTCAGTGCAGGGCGCACGTCCCCGAGTCGGACTTCGACGGGTCGCTCTCCGAGGTCCCCGTCAGCCGGAGCAGCGCGTGGCGGTCGGCGCCCGGCTCGGGCTTCGCCCAGACCTCCACCTTCGTGCGGCCCTGCGCCGGGGCGGTGGCGAGCGCGTTCGGCAGCGCCGTCGTCCAGCCGTCACCGGACACGGCGGCCTTCAGGCGGAACACGTCGGAGCCGTGGCGCCCGTCGCCGCCCCGGCCCGTGTTGGTGAGGGTCATCGTGCACTTCGTCCAGCCCGCGGCGGTCCGCTGACCGGGGCCGGAGTCGACCCGCACGCCGCGCCGCTGCGGCCCGGCGCCGTCCAGCGAACTGACCGCGACCGTGTAGGACAGGACGCCCCTGCGGTCGCGCCTGAGGTTCAGGACGTAGAAGTGCAGCCGGTTCGCCTGGTCGACGTACTCGTACTCGCTGCCCGAGTCCGTCCCCGCGTGGTAGAGCGCGTCGGAGAGCTGCCGGTAGTCGCCGATCGTCATCTTCTTCGGCGTGCCGTCCGGCAGGACGAAGTCCACCTTGTCGATGTCCTGCGGGTTGGCGTCCTCGACCCAGATGAAGGGGGCGCGGTCCTGGTCCTTCGTCTTCGCCAGCAGGACGCCGGAGTCGGGCGTGAAGGAGTCCGTGCCCATCCGGTCGACGACTTCGAGGGTGTAGTTGTCGTAACCGCCGCCGTCGCACAGCGGGTCGGTCCCGGTGTCGCACTTCGGGCTCTTGTCGCCGCCCGCGCCGAGCTTGACGTTGATGCCGGTGAGGCCGCCCTTGCCCGGGTCGACCGTCCGAGCGGTCACATTGGCCACGACCATGCCGGACGCGGCGAGCTCGTCCCGGCCGAGCTGGAGCACGTTGTCGGAGTTCACCATGCCGAGCTTCAGCTTGTTGCGGAGCATGTGCTGCGCGCCCATGGACCCGCCGCCCGTCGCGGGGATCGTCCACCGGCTGTGCGGGCCGCCCGGCCCGTTGAACGTGCCGCGGCTGAGCATGTCCCACGGGCCGCTGTAGGAGCGGCGCGGCGGCTCGCCGTAGGGGTTGTTGTAGTTGTCGCCGATGCCGAGGATGTGGCTGAACTCGTGCGCGTACACCGACATGCCGGAGCTCTCGGCCTGCGTCGAGGAGACGCCCGGGATGGCGTTCGGCCAGATCGTCGAGCCGGCCTGCCAGGACGTCCAGGGGATGTAACGGGTCTTCACCCAGTTCGGCAGGCTCGGGTCGCCCGGCCCCCACTCGTTCGGCACCTGCTCCTTGGTGCCGAACTTCATCTCGCCGAACTCCTGCCACGTGGACGACTCGTCCTGCCCGGCGCTGAGGAAGAAGACGAAGTCGAACTTGTTCGCCGCCTCCTCGCCGATGTCGGCGACCCACGCGTCCCGCGCGTCCTTGCGCAGGTCGCGTCCGCAGGTGTCGCCGGTCGGACATCCCGTCCCGCCCTGCATGCCGTCCACGCCGTACTCGTGGTCCTTGGCGGGCATCTTGTAGGCGCCGAAGCCGGTGAGGTTCACCCCGAACCGGCCGCCGGAGTCCTCCATCCAGTACTCGTGGAGGGTGTGGCCGTGGTTCAGATCCTGCGGCTTGTTGAGGAAGTCCTGGTAGAACTTCGCGACCTGCTCGCGCGGGACGTCGCCGACCTTCACCGGGTTGCCGAACACCGACGAGTTCTTCGGCTGGGTGACCTCGAACGGCTGGTTCGGGTAGTCGGTGAGGACGATCGCGACGTTGAAGTTCTTCACCGACCCCTTGCGGGCCGGGTCCGACCACGACGTGCCGGGGATCGAGGTGTAGTCGTCCCAGGTCATCGTGTCGGGAAGCTCGTAGTTCTGGGGGTCGATCGGGCGCGGGGCGCCCGCCGCGAACGTCCGGGCGGACGGCTCGGCCCGCTGCCATGGCTGCGTCTGCGGCCAGTGCCGCATCTGCCAGGGGTTCGCGGTCGGTTTCGGGATCGAGGGTCCCGGCTGCGCGGCGGCCGGCACGGCCGCGAGTCCCACGACGAGCCCCATCGCCGCCACGGGCACCAGCAGTGTCTTCTTGGCGCGCATGTCTCCCCTACCTCGGGTGGGTTGCGGAGAGACGGTAAGGACGGACGCCCGCGCCGGGCTAGGGCCGACTTGCACGATCTTGCGCCGAAACCCTGGCAGCTCACGCCATGCCGCCAGGTCGCATGAGGGGTTCGGGCTTCTCGGAGCGCGGGTCGGGGCCTCTCGGGGCGCGGGCCGGGACTCCTCAGAACGGGAGTTCGCGCTCCGCGACGACGATGCCGTCCTCGTCGCTGTAGAGCCAGTCGCCCGGACGGAACTCGACGCCGCCGAACGTCACCGGGACCTCCGTCTCGCCCGCGCCGTCCTTGGCGCTCTTGCGCGGGTTCGATCCGAGGGCCTTCGCGCCGAGGTCCAGCTCGCGCAGCGCCGCCACGTCCCGCACCGCGCCGTTGATCACGACCCCGGCCCAGCCGTTCGCCACCGCCGCCGCGGCGATCATGTCCCCCATCAGCGCGGACGCCAGCGAGCCCGCGCCGTCCACGACCAGGACCCGGCCCTCGCCCGGGGTGTTGAGCAGCCTCTTCACCAGGCCGTTGTCGCGGTGGCAGCGCACGGTCGCGACCGGGCCGGCGAACGCCCGCCGCCTGCCGTACTGCCGGAACTGCGTCTCGCAGCTGCGCAGCTCTTCCCCGAAGTCGTCGATGAGGTCAGCGGTCGCGAAGTCCATGGCGGCAGCCTACTGGCTGGTAACAGCCTCCGGCCGCGACGGCCCGGCGGTGACGGCGGTGACGGCTCAGGCGGCGCCGGCTCAGGCGGCGCCGGCTCAGGCCGAAGGCGCGTCGGTCGGGCGGCCGATCAGCCGGGACAGCACGATCGACGTCTTGGTGGCGGTGATGTTGTCCTCCCGGCGCAGCCGTTCGAGGGCCTGCTCCAGGTGCTGGATGTCGCGGGCCCGCACGTGCACGAGCGCGCTGGCGTCGCCGCTGATCGTGTACGCCGCGACGACCTCCGGATGGCCGCGGACGCTGGAGTAGATCTCCTCCGGGGACGTCGCCCCGGTGCAGAAGATCTCGATGAACGCCTCGGTCGTCCAGCCGAGCGCGGCCGGGTCGACCACCGCGGCGAAGCCGTTGATCACTCCGTCCGCGCGGAGCCGGTCGACGCGGCGCTTCACCGCGGGCGCCGACAGCCCGACCCTGTCGCCGATCTGCGCGTACGAGGCCCGCCCGTCCTCCAGCAACCGCGCAACGATTCGCCGGTCCAGCTCGTCAAGACGCAACAAATAACACCCCCTAAGTCGGTTTTCGTCATTGGTCGGAATTCATTTCCGAACATACGCTGGGTACGGACCGGCGGCCACCTGATCCGCCCGGCCTCCTCCCCCTCGGCACCGGCATCGTGCCCGGTGTCCCAGCCATGCCCCGGCCCGACCGGCCGGGCCGAGCCGCGAAGGAGCGTCGTGACGCCGACCGACCAGCTGCGAGCGATGTCCGAGGACCACAGCGCGCACAACTACCACCCCCTTCCCATCGTGGTCTCCGAGGCCGACGGCGTCTGGCTGACCGACGTCGAGGGCCGCCGCTACCTCGACATGCTCGCCGCCTACTCGGCCGTCAACTTCGGGCACCGCAACCCGCGGCTGACCGAGGCCGCGCGGCGGCAGCTCGACCGCGTCACGCTGGTGAGCCGCGCGTTCGACCACGACCAGTTCGGCCCGTTCGCCGCCGAGCTCGCCGAGCTGTGCGGCAAGGACATGGTCCTGCCGATGAACAGCGGCGCCGAGGCCGTCGAGACCGCGCTGAAGACGGCCCGCAAGTGGGGCTACGAGGTCAAGGGCGTCCCGGCCGGGCAGGCGAACATCATCGCCTTCGAGGGCAACTTCCACGGCCGCACGACCACGATCATCAGCTTCTCGACCGACCCCGACGCCCACGACTCCTACGGCCCCTACACGCCGGGCTTCCGGACCGTGCCGTACGGGGACGTCGAGGCGCTCAAGGCCGCGATGGACGGCGACACGGTCGGCGTGCTGATCGAGCCGATCCAGGGCGAGGCCGGCGTGAACGTCCCGCCGAGCGGGTTCCTGCGCGCGGTGCGCGAGCTGTGCACGGCGAACGGCACGCTGATGATCGCCGACGAGATCCAGTCGGGCCTCGGCCGCACCGGCGCCACGTTCGCGGTCGAGCACGAGGACGTCGTGCCCGACGTCTACATCCTCGGCAAGGCCCTCGGCGGCGGCATCATGCCGGTGTCGGCGGTCGTCGCCGACCGGGACGTCCTCGGCGTGTTCAAGCCGGGCCAGCACGGCTCGACGTTCGGCGGCAACCCGCTCGCCTGCGCGATCGGCCGCGAGGTCATCGCGATGCTGAGGACCGGCGAGTACCAGGAGCGCTCGCGGACGCTGGGCGCCCACATGCACGACCGGCTCGGGCGGCTGCCCGGCGACCTCGTCCGCGAGGTGCGGGGCCGCGGCCTGTGGGCGGGCGTGGAGCTGAACGGCAGGGCCCGCCCGGTCAGCGAGCGGCTGATGGAGCTCGGCGTCCTGGCCAAGGAGACCCACGAGACCACACTGCGCCTCGCCCCGCCGCTGGTCATCGAGCGCGACGAGCTCGACTGGGCCCTCGACCAGCTGGAGATCGCCCTCAAGGGCTGACCGAACGGCCGGCGCGCGGCCGGCGACAGGTCTGGAACGCCGCCGGTCAACGGCGCCCGGCGGCGTTCCTTGCTCACTTCCGGCGACTTTTCGTCAACGCAAACCCGGGTCTCCGCCAAGGCTCGGGCAGCGCCCGCCCGGCGCGACCGCCTCCGCCGCGTTCCGCGGCGAGGGTGGGGGGATGCTGCGGAACAGGAGTCGACGCCGGGTGATCATGGGGTGCGGGGGGCTGGCGGCGGGCCTCCTGCTGCTGCTCGCGGGCGGCCTGTACTTCCTGCAGCGCTTCTACGACGGCGAGATCAAGCGGGTCTCGGGCGCGCTGCCGACCGCCGGGGGCCGCCCGTCCCCGTCCGGGCGCGGCGAGAACTGGCTGCTGATCGGGTCCGACCGGCGCGCGGACATCCCCTCGATGGGCGCCCGCGCCGACACGATCATGCTGGTGCACCTGTCCGGGCGCGGCGACCGGGTGTCGCTGATCTCGATCCCCCGGGACGCCTGGGTGCCCGTCCCCGGGCACGGCCTCACCAAGATCAACGCGGCGTTCGCCCACGGCGGGCCCTCGCTGCTGATCCGGACGGTGGAGCAGCTCACCCGGGTCCGCGTCGACCACTACGCCGCGCTGGACTTCGGCGGGTTCGTGAAGATGACCGACGCCCTCGGCGGCGTGGACGTCACCGTCACCAAGACGACCCACGACCCCATGCACGACCGGACCTGGCAGGCGGGGCGGCACCACCTGAACGGCGCCGAGGCGCTCGACTTCGTCCGGCAGCGGTGGAACCTGCCCGCCGGCGACCTCGACCGGATCAAGCGGCAGCAGGCGTTCCTGCACGCGCTCGCCGCCAGGGCCCTGGACACCCGCAACCCGATCAGGATCGACCGGTTCGTGCGGGCCGCGACCCGCTCGGTGACCGTGGACGACTCCGTCACCTCCGGCACGCTGCGCGGGCTGGCGCACCGGCTGCTGAAGACCTCGCTCGTGGAGTATCTGACGGCCCCGGTCGCGCAGATGGCCGAGCGGGACCGGCAGAGTGTCGTACTGCTGGACGAGGATGGCGTCGGCAAGCTGTTCACCGCCGTCCGGGAGGACCGGGTCGGCGACTACGTGTCCCGCAACGGCGTCGCCAACACCGTGGACGCCGTGCGCTGACCTGGCCGGATATGCCGGATTCAAAAGGAAGATGACGAAAGTCGTCTGACTGGATTAGTCTATGTGGACTAATCGAGATCGACCATAAGGCTGCCGGCATGTCACGACCCCTCACGCCGCTCGCGCTCACCGTGCTGCGCATGCTGTGCGACGGGCCCATGCACCCGTACGAGATGCAGCAGCGCATCCGCGACCACGCCTACGACCAGGCCGTCAAGATCACGCACGGGTCGCTCTACCACTCGGTGGAGCGGCTCGCGGCGGCCGGGCTGATCGAGCCGCTGGAGACCAGCCGGGAGGGCCGCCGCCCCGAGCGCACCGTCTACGCGGTGACCAGCGCGGGGCGGGACGCCGCGCAGTTCCGGCTGGCCGAGCTGCTCGTCCGTCCGGCCGAGGAGTTCCCGCTCTTCGGCACCGCGCTGGCGTTCATCAACCTGCTGCCCGAGGGCGAGGTCGCCCGGCTCCTGGGCAAGCGGACCGTCCTCCTGGAGGCGGCGCTGGCGGGGCACCAGGCCGCGCACGAGTCGCTCCTCAAGCGGGGCATCGAGCGCTACAAGCTGATCGACCAGGAATGGCAGATCGCGCGCGTGCGCTGCGAGCTCGACTACGTGCGCGGGCTCGTCGACGACCTGGAGACCGGACGGCTCACCTTCGACGACACCGAGCCGCGGGCCATCTGCCACCCGCGGCCCCGACCACGACGCGCCGACGAACCAAGGCGCACCGACGAAATGGGGGCCTGATGAAGAGATGGAGCGGCAATCCCTGGGCGATCCTGCTCACGCTCTCCCTCGGATTCTTCATGACACTGCTCGACCTGACGATCGTGAACATCGCGATCCCGAGCATGATCGACAAGCTCGACGCCTCGCTGGACCAGGTGCTGTGGGTGGTCAACGCCTACATCCTGGTGCTGGCGGTGCTGCTCATCACCGCCGGCCGCCTCGGCGACCTGTGGGGCAAGAAGAACCTGTTCATCGCCGGCGTCGCGCTGTTCACGCTGTCCAGCCTGGCGTGCGGGATCTCCCAGGACCCGGCGCAGCTGATCGCGGCCCGCGCCGTGCAGGGGCTCGGCGCCGC